>NZ_BAABGN010000003.1:0-57756 GCF_039541595.1 Georgenia halophila
GGCGACGGCGGGTGAGGTGTCCTTGGCGGGGCCGACCCTGTCCTGGTCTGGTGATCTGGCTGTCGGGGACACGGTGACGTTGATCTACTCGGTGACGGTCACCGAGGCGGGTGTCGGTGATGACCAGCTGATGAACGTGGTCACCACCGAGGACAACCGTGGTGCGTGTATCCCGGCACCGGATGAGAACCCGGACTGCACGACCAGTCATCAGGTTGGTGACTACGAGGTCGTCAAGACCTCTGACCCGGTCTCCGGGTCCGAGGTCGAGGTCGGTGACGTCATCGAGTACACGGTCACGGTCGACCACGTCGGTATCGCGCCGGTGGCGCAGGCAGTGTTGGAGGACGACCTGTCGAACGTGCTGGACGACGCGACCTTCAACGATGACGCGCAGGCCACGGCCGGTGAGGTCGCGTTCGAGGAGCCCGAGCTGACCTGGGCGGGGCCGTTGGAGGTCGATGAGGAGGTCACGTTGACCTACTCGGTGACCGTGACGGCCGAGGGTGACCGCCACCTGGTCAACGTGGTGACCACCGACGGGCAGTGTGTCCCGGCCCAGGGTCAGGACCAGGCGTGCACCACCGAGCACCTCAACGGTGCCTACGTGTACTCCAAGACCTCCGACCCGGAGTCCGGGTCCCAGGTCGGTCAGGGTGACGTGGTCACCTACACCGTGGTCGTGGAGCAGGTCGGTACCGCCGGGGTCGAGGACGCCATCGTGGTCGATGACCTCTCCGGGGTGTTCTCGGTGGCGGACTGGAACGGTGACGCGTCCGCGTCCTCCGGCACGCTCGAGCGGGCCGGGGACCAGCTGACCTGGACCGGTGACCTCGAAGTCGACCAGGTCGTGACCCTCACGTACTCGGTGACCGTGGGTGATGAGCCCGACGCCACCATGGACAACGTGGTGACCAGCCCGGACGAGCGTGGCAGCTGTGTCCCGGCCGCGGACGGCAACCCGGACTGCGCGACCGAGCACCACACGGCCTCCGCCCCGTTGATCCCGGGCCTGCCGAACACCGGTGCCCCGGTCTCGCTGGCCACCGTCCTGGGCGCGATGCTCCTCGTCGGTGTCGGCGGAGGATTCATGGGCCTCAGCCGGCGGCGCAACATCGCAGCCGACCTCGATGGGCCGGCCGTGATGTAGTCCGCTCCTCGTGATGTCCTCGCCTCCGGACGCCCATAACCAGGGGCGAGGGCACCACACAACGTGATCTGCCTGTGAGCGTCCTGCCCAGCTCATCGGCCAGCAGCGCCGGCCGGTCCTGCCCTTCCCCCAGGGGCACGACCGGCCGGCGTCTGCACGTGTCGTGGCCTGGCGGTTGGGGCCTCAGCCGGGTGGCGTACGCGGGTTGGTTCCCCAGGGGCGTGCGGTTCATCGATTGGCATGGCTCGCGTCGGCCGGTGCGGCCCCGAAGGCGCCGGCAGCGCGTTTCGTCGCCGGTGAGTGGGGTCTCGATCGTGCAATATGAGACGCTCCCGTCTCGCAATGCGAGCACCTCGGTGTGCGATGTCCGGGTGTTTGCCGTCGGGAGGTTCCCGCGCCAGGGTGCGCCCGGCGGGTAGCAGCTCCCGACCGGATCGGCATATCGGCGCCACGCTCAGGTTCCGGTCCGAACGATAACTCCGTACGATGGGCTCCGGTATGCCGACCACGACGCAGCACGACCCCGACGAGACGCCGACCGAGAAGACTGCCGAGACTGACGAGCTGACGATCCGCCCGACCGGTGGTGCCGATGGCGCCGCGATGTGGCGACTGGCCCGCGACAGCGGCAGCCTCGACCTCAACGCCTCGTACACCTACCTGCTGCTCGCCCGTCATTTCGGAACAACCTGCCGTGTCGCCCTCCTCGGCGAGAAGGCCGTCGGCTACGTGCTCGGTTACCGGCCTCCGGAGCGCCCGGGAAGTCTGTTCATCTGGCAGGTGGCCGTCTCCTCGGACGCACGAGGTCGCGGCCTGGCCGGCCGGATGATCCAGGACGTCCTCGACGACCACCCGGACATCGGTGCTCTCGAGGCCACCGTCACGGAGTCCAACCTGGCGTCGCGTGCGTTGTTCGAAGGGATCGCGCGCCGGCACGACGCCAGCCTGACGTGGCGGCCGTTCATCCGCGAGGAGGATTTTCCCGACGGTCATGAAGCCGAGCCGATGCTCGAGATCTCGCCCTTGTCGCAGCACTAGCCGCTCAACGTCCTAGCCCACGAGCTCGCCCAGCGGGCCGCCACGCGCCGGATACCCGGCCACGACACAAAGGAATCGCATGTCCCTCACGCCAACGACAGATGCCAACGAGCTCGAATCTGTCATCGAGCTCGAATCGGGTGTCCGTAGCTATTCGCGCAGCTGGCCGGTGGTGTTCGATCGTGCGCTCGGCGCGACCCTGTACACCGAGGAAGGCAGCGAGTACCTCGACTTCTTCGCCGGCGCCGGGACACTCAACTACGGGCACAACAACCCGGTGCTGAAGAAGGCACTGCTCGAGTACCTCTCCAGCGACAAGATCGTCCACTCCCTCGACATGCTGTCGACGGCACGGCGCGACTTCCTCACCACCTTCGCCGAGAAGATCCTGCGTCCGCGCGGTCTGGACCACAAGGTGATGTTCCCCGGACCCGGCGGCGCGAACGCCGTCGAGGGTGCGCTCAAGCTGGCGCGCAAGATCACCGGGCGCGAGGCCGTGGTCTCGTTCACCAACGCCTTCCACGGCATGACGCTCGGTGCGCTGTCGGTCACCGGTAACTCCATGAAGCGCGGTGGTGCCGGCATCCCGCTGGTGCACGCCACACCGATGCCGTACGACGACTACTTCGACGGCGACGTCTCGGACTTCATGTACTTCGAGCGGCTGCTCGAGGACGCCGGCTCCGGCCTCAACGAGCCGGCCGCCGTGATCGTCGAGACCGTGCAGGGAGAGGGTGGCATGAACACCGCCCGGATCGAGTGGCTGCGGGCGCTCGCCGAGCTGTGCAAGCGGCACGAGATCCTGCTCATCCTCGACGACATCCAGATGGGTTGCGGGCGAACGGGGAGCTTCTTCAGCTTCGAGGAAGCCGGCATCGTCCCGGACATGATCTGCCTGTCGAAGTCCATCTCCGGCTACGGCCTGCCGCTGGCACTCACCCTCGTGCGTCCCGAGCTGGACGTGTTCGAGCCCGGCGAGCACAACGGCACCTTCCGCGGCTTCGCGCCGGCGTTCGTCACCGGTGCCGAGGCGATCCGGACCTTCTGGGCGGACGACACCCTGCAGCGGTCGACGGCGGAGAAGGGGGCGCAGGTCGAGAGCAAGCTGAACGAGCTGACCGCCCGTTACCCCGACGCGGGTCTCATCGCCAAGGGACGGGGCCTGGCACGTGGCCTGCAGTTCGGCGACGCCGAGAAGGCCGGAGAGGTGTGCCGCGAGGCGTTCAACCGGGGACTGATCCTGGAGACCTCCGGCCCGCTCGACGAGGTCGCCAAGTTCCTGCCGCCCCTGACCATCACCGAGGACGAGCTCAACCGCGGCCTCGCCATCTTCGACGAGGCCGTGACCGCGGTCCTCGCCGAAGCCTGATCCCCTCACCCTCACAAAGAAAGGCATCACCTACATGCTCGTGCGTACCGTCAACGAGATCGATGACACCGACGACGACATCAAGACCGAGAACTGGCGCAGCAAGCGCATCGTGCTGGCGAAGGAGAAGGCCGGCTTCTCGGTGCACGAGACGACCCTCTACGCGGGAACGGTGAACGAGTTCTGGTACGCGAACCACATCGAGGCCGTGTTCGTCGTCGAGGGCGAAGGCCAGATCACCGACCTCGGGACCGGCGAGACCCATCAGCTCGCCCCCGGGTCGTTGTACCTGCTCAACGATCATGACAAGCACCGCGTTGAGCCCCGCACCCAGATGCGGACCGTGTGCGTGTTCAACCCGCCCGTGACCGGCCGGGAGGTTCACGACGAGAACGGCGTCTACCCGCTCGTCACCGAAGAGGGGTGAGACAGCAACGCTGCGAGTGAAAGGCGCCACGAACCCGGGGGTTACCGACCCGGGAGAAGGGATGATCCATGACCGCGACGATTGACCCGACCACCGATCTCTACCCGACCCGACTTCCCCAGCCCGGTGAAGCGTTCAACCGCGAGCATCCGACCGTATGGGGTTCGCCGGACGACGGGCCGTTCGATACCGCCGCACTGGAGGCGCACGAGCAGCGAGGCTTCACCATCCTCGAGGACTTCATCACCGCATCGGAGGTGGACGAGTTCAGCGCAGAGCTGCATCGTCTCTCCACGGACCCGACACTCGCCGGTGACCCGCGGGTCATTACCGAGAAGGCCTCGGGCGAGGTTCGCACAGTGTTCGAGGTACAGAAGCTCAGCGAGAGCCTTGCGGCCCTCGGCCGGGACCCCCGGTTGCTCGACCGTGCGCGGCAGCTGCTCGGCTCGGACGTGTACCTGCACCAGACCCGGGTGAACTACATGCCGGGCTTCAAGGGCACCGGGTTCTACTGGCACTCCGACTTCGAGACGTGGCACGCCGAGGACGGCATGCCGGCGCCCCGCGCCGTGAGCTGCTCGATCGCGCTGACCCAGAACTACCCGTTCAACGGCGGGCTCATGGTCATGCCCGGATCGCACCGGACGTTCGTGCCGAGCGTCGGTGAGACCCCGGAGGACAACCACGCCTCCTCGCTCAAGGAGCAGAAGATCGGCGTGCCGTCCGAGGACGTCATCACCACGATGGCCACCCAGTTCGGCATCGACCAGTTCACCGGTGCTGCCGGGTCGGCCCTGTGGTTCGACTCGAACATCATGCATGGCTCCGGGAACAACATCACGCCGTTCCCGCGCTCGAACATCTTCATGGTGTTCAACAGCGTGGAGAACGCGCTGACCGAGCCGTACGCGGCTCCGGCAGCACGACCGCAGCACATCGCGAACCGCGACTTCACTCCGCTGCGCTAGTCCGGATGCGGGGCTGGTCCGGGCGCATCGCGCCCGGGCCAGTCCGGCCACCGGCCGAGCCGGTCACCGCCACAACGCAACGGCGGCGACGCCCCTCATCGCACGAAGGCGGTGCCCGCCCTGGTGTCCTCGCGGTAGGCGAGCGCCTTTGCCAGCCGCTCCACCGATGTCTCCGTCATGTCGACGGGCAGCGCGTCGAGACATAACCAGGCGACGTCGATCGACTCGTCGTCGGCGACTCGAGCCTCTCCGCTGACGTAGCGGCACAGGAACGTCAGGTCCAGGTACTGGGAGACGTCACCGTTCGGGTAGGTGACCCGGTGGCCCGCGCTGACGGACGTCAGCGCGACGGCCTCGGCCACCACGGCGGTCTCCTCCTCGATCTCACGTATCAGCCCGACGGCCGGCTCCTCGCCGGGTTCCAGAATCCCCGACGGCAAAGCCCACAGCCCGTTGTCCGCACGCCGCCCGAGCAGGACCTGGTCGTCGTCGTCAAGGACGACCCCGGTCACCCCGGGCAACCACAGCAGGTCGTGGCCGATGTGCGCGCGCAGTCGGATGACGAACTCGGGAACCGGCATACCTCGAGCCTACGGGTCGGTGGAGCAACTGGTCAGTGGCTCCGATAGTGGGCTCTTGCCCTGGTTCAGGAGGTGAACACCCAGTTCGAGGGGCCGCCGGTCTCTTGGAGTCCGTTGTCCGAGGAACATGCGGTCTGGTCGAGGGTGGTCACTGTGACCACCTGCCGCAGCTCCGCACCCGCGTACCGGCCGCTGGTGATCGGGCCGTCCGCGATCGACACCAGCTGGCCGTTGAGGTTTGTCGAGAAGTGCATCGTCCAGCTCCACCGCGAGGTCTCACCGGTGTTCCAGATGAGGGTCTGCGTGCCGGTGCCGCCGGTGAAAAGCGAGGCGCACGAGGTGGTGAATGTGCCGCTGAACGGTGCCACGAAGGACAGGGCCTGCGCCGGCGCGAAGACATCGACGCACGCCGTGGCGTCGTCCTGCCCGCTGATCTGGACGGTGCGCTCCTCGTAGGTGACGCCGGGGCTGTACTTGATGACGTTGGTTCCCGTGCACAGCACGGAAACCGGCTCGGCGGCGGCGGACGGCACCGCGGCGCTCATGAACACGAGCGCGAATGCCGCAATGGTCAAGAAAAGTTTACGCATGGTGATCCCCCCTGAAATGAAAGCACTGCGGGGCGCAGCCTTGCAGTCCAGAAGCGGATCGTCAAGGATTGCGTGTGAATTCGTCGGCAAATGTTGTGCGCGCTTCTATGCCGGAGCCTCGGCGGACGTACTGCCCGACCTCGCACACGCCCAGAGCTTTGACCACCCGGGTGGAGGGCAGCCCACAGCCGATGCTGAAAAGCATCCTCTTTTCCGTGCCAGGACGTTTCCTCGCGGGCGCTTCGCCCGACTCGAGGTCCTCACTGACGCCGCCCCGAATGGCGGGGAACCCGCACAGCGGGCAGAGCTGGATGGTGGTGGACGGGGTCGGTCCGCGAATGTCGGAACGGCATCGTGCGACGAGGGCGCCGGCCGCCACGAGTCGTGGCGGCCGGCGCCGTCGTGAAGGAGGCCAATTCAGGCGTGGCCGATCTTCTTTCCGTCGGCGCGGTAGGTGGCCACGACCGACGGGCGGGGGATGGACGATCCGCCGTCGGGCCAGTGCGAGAGGGGAGTCTCGTACGAGGCGCCGTCGACCTCTCCCGGGTGCTGGACTGCCACGAGCACACGGTCGTCCGTGATGACGGGGCCGCAGGTCTCGCCACCGGCCGGAACGGCGAGGAACTGACGGACCTCGCCGCGCTGACGACCCTCGACCGCGACGCCGTACAGCGCGTCGTTCGTACCCAGCGTGCCGGGCTGCCCGTCGGTGCTGATCCACAGGTTGCCGTGGTCGTCGAACGCCAGGTTGTCCGGGCAGGAGATCGGGGAGACCTGGGACTTGTCGTAGCCGGCGAAGTAGGTGCTCGGGTCCTCCGGGTCGCCGCAGAGAAGGAAGATGCTCCAGGCGAACGTCGCCGCCGACGCGTCGCTCCCTGCCTCCACCAGCTCCAGGACATGACCGAACTTGTTCACGGCCCGCGGGTTCGGCTCCTCGGCCTGGGCGGCGGTCCGGCTCGTGTTGTTGGTGAGCGCGACGTAGACCGCGCCGGTGCGGGGACTGGGCTCCACGTCCTCGGGCCGGTCCATCTTGGTGGCCCCGACGGCATCACCCGCCTGCCGGGTGAAGATGAGGACCTCCTGGGCGGTCATGCCGGGCACGTGCGAGGTGTTGCCGCTGACCAGGGGGATCCACTCGCCGGAACCGTCGAACTCGCCGTCGCCCGGCAGCGTGCCCGAGCCGTCGATCTGCGACGCCGGGCTGTCGCCGGTGAGGCGGGCGACGTAGAGGGTGCCGTTGTCGAGGAGCGTCGCGTTGTGCGCGACGTCGCCCTCGACGTAAGCCTCGTCGGAGACGAACTTGTACAGGTAGTCGAACCGCTCATCGTCGCCCATGTAGGCGACGGCGCGGCCGTCCGCGGCGATCTGGACGTTGGCCGCCTCGTGCTTGAACCGGCCCAGCGCGGTGCGCTTCTTCGGCGTCGAGGTCGGGTCGAACGGGTCGACCTCGACGATCCACCCGAACCGGTTGAACTCGTTCGGCTCCAGGGCCAGGTCGAAGCGGGCGTCGAACCGCTCCCACTTCCGGCCGCTCTCGCCGCCCGTCGCGCCGTAGCGCGAGAGACGCTCACGTGCGGTCGGGTCGGCCACGGCGTCCGCGTTGGCGAAGTACTGATTGAAGTTCTCCTCCGCGGTCAGCCACGTGCCCCACGGCGTCAGGCCGCCGGCGCAGTTGTTGAGGGTCCCCAGCACCGTGCGACCCTCGGCGTCGGCACTGGTGCGCAGGAGCTCGGAGCCGGCCGCCGGTCCGGTCAGCTCGAACTCGCTCGACGTGTGCAGCCGCCGGTTCAGCGGGTGGTCGAGCACCGGGTCGAGGGCGCGCGAGCGCCGGCCGCGCCACTCACCGCTGACCGCGACCACGGTCAGGCCGTGCGCGGCCCAGGCCGTCTCGACCTGCGCCTGTGTGGGGTTCTCCGGGTCGTAGCGGGGGAACATCATCGGCTCGGACGAGTACTCGTGGTTGGCCACTATGAGGTGCTCGCCGCGTCCCAGATCAAAGAGCCCGACGTGGTCGTTGTTGTAGCCGAACTGCCGGAGCTGTGCCTCGGCGCTCTGGTTCTCCGGGTCGAACTCGGGCGCGTCGGAGAAGATCGGGTCGCCCCAACGGATCACGACGTCGTGGAGGTAGCCCGGCGGGACGGTGAAGGCGTCACCCGTCTGCTGCTGGATCGGCTCGAACCGCAGCCCGACGGCGGTGCCTCCTGGCGCGTGGGGCGGGGGCGCAGCGGCGGCACCCTGGCCCAGGGCGCTCGTGGCGCCGCCGGCCAGGGCGAGCACGGTGCCCGCCTGGAGCGCCGCGCGGCGCGAGAACGCGCTGGCGGCGACATCCCCGAAGTAGGCGTTCGACGAGGTGTTCGGGACCTTGTGGAAACAGGCGTTGCCGCACCGGTACTCGCAGGTCATCGCGGATCTGCCGCCGCTGTGTGCGGCGAGCATTGGCAGGAGGGAACGGCGTGGGCTGGGGCGTGGCATCTTCGCTCCTCGAGGGAGGGATCTCGGACTCGCTCACGCTAGGGAGACGAAGTGGCTGTGAAGGTTTCGGTAGGTGAACGCCGGGAGAACTGTCGGCCGTGGGCCGGATGCGCACGGCCCGCACGCACCCATCGCCCGCGCCAGGTCTCGGCGCCCGGGGGGCACGGAGCGGAGCTGGCGGACCTCGCCGCGCTGCCCTCTGCGACGGCGCCGTACAGGCGGCTACGTCGGCCCGTTGTCCGCAGCATCCCGGGTCCGGCGGCGGAACAACGACGGTCCGGGCCCTCCTACGAGGACCCGGACCGTCCACAGTCGGGGTGGCGGGATTTGAACCCACGACCTCTTCGTCCCGAACGAAGCGCGCTACCAAGCTGCGCTACACCCCGAATCCGCCGGTCCAGGATAGCCGAGAGCACGGCCCCTCGTGAAACCGGCCGCCGTCAGCGACGCCCAATGAGACACATGCCACCCTCGGCGCCGCCGTCAGACCCCGCGCGGTACCAGGGTGAGGAGCGACGCCTCTGGCCGGCAGGCGAACCGGACGGGCGTGTACGGGCTCGTGCCGAGTCCGGCAGAGACGTGCAGCCACGTCGATCCCTCGGCGCCGGGGGAACCGGGGCGCGGACCTGGCCAGCCGTGGAGGCCGGACGCGCGACCGCGGTCGAGATCGCAGTTGGTGATCAGGGCGCCGAAACCCGGGAGGCACAGCTGGCCACCGTGGGTGTGGCCGGCGAGGATCAGGTCGGCTCCGTCGTCGTGCATGGCGCCCAGCACCCTCTGGTAGGGCGCGTGCGTGACGCCGAGGTGAAGTGCCAACTGAGAGTCGCCGTCGTCCGGAAAGCAGTCCATGTCGAGGTGCGGATCGTCCACGCCGACCAGCGAGATGTCGGTTCCGCGAACGGTGAGGTGGTCGCGACGGTTCGACAGGTCGAGCCATCCGGCGGTGCGGAACGCTGCGGCGAGCTCGCCGGCGGGCAGCTCGACGTCGGGCACCCGCTTGGGGGCCGTGGGGACGAGGTAGCGCGCGGGGTTCTTCGGCTCCGGCGCGTAGTAGTCGTTCGAGCCGAAGACGAAGGCGCCGGGCATGTCGAGGAAGGGCGCGTAGGCCTCGAGCACGGCGGGCAGGGCGCGCGTGTGCGCCATGTTGTCGCCCGTGGTGACCACGAGGTCAGGCGCCTCGGAAGCAAGGTCACGGACCCACGCGATCTTGTCGCGCTGGCTGGGGACCAGATGCATGTCCGAGACGTGCAGCAGGCGGATCGGGTCGGCACCTGCGGGCAGCACCGGCACGGTGTGACGCCGGAGCGTGTACATCTGCGCCTCGACCAGCGACCATCCCAGGCCGCCCAGGGCAGCGAGGGTCAGCCCGGCGGCGAGGCGTCGGGGGCCGGCGGCGCTCAGTCGTCGTCCCTGGGGTTGCCGCGATCGTCCGGCGGGCCGTTGCCGTTACCGTTCCCGTTGCCACCGTCGGTGTCATCGTCGTTGCCGCCACCGCCGTCGTCACCGCTGTCATCGGGCGGCGGACCCATGCTGGGCACGAGCGTGACGACAGAGTCGAGCGAGAGCGAGCTGCCGGCACCGGGAGAGGTGCCCGCCACGGTGCCGGCGGGAAGAGCGGAGTAGGCCCCCGAGGAGCTCACCTGTGCCCGGAGGCCGGCACCCTGGAGGATAGCGCTCGCGTCGCCGACGCTACGGCCGGAGACGTCCGGGACGGTGACCCGCTCGCCGTATAGTTGTCGGTCCCCGACCTCCGGGAAGGGCTTGTGCTCCTGGCCCGACAGTGCGGTGCTCATGTAGTTGCGCCACGTCGGGGCCGGGATGGCGCCGCCGTAGACCAGCCTGTGAAACTCGCCGTCGATGGTCGATTCGAACATCGACTTGGTGCCCTCTTGGTGACCCATCCACACCGCGGCAGAGAGCTGCGGGGTGTATCCGACGAACCAGGCGGCGGAGTCGTCGTTCGCTGTACCCGTCTTGCCGGCGGCGGGCCGGCCGTCAGGAAGGACCGCGTTCTTGCCCGTCGAGTCCGGTTGCGGCGTGACGACGCCCTGGAGAGCGTGGTGGACGGCGTTGACGACGTTCGGATCGACGACCTGCTCGCAGGACGGCTCGAACGTGGCGATGTTCTCGCCGGACCGGTCGGTGATCTTCGTGATCGACCGCGCATCGCACCGCTCACCCTGGTTGGCGAGCGTCGCGAAGGCCACCGCCTGGCTCAGCGGGGTGATCGTGTTCGACCCCAGCACGGCCGAGGGGTAGGGCATGAGCGGGTCGCCGGTGCCCGTCTGGATGCCCATGCGCTCCGCGTTCTCGACGATGTTGCACATGTCCATCTGGTTCGCCATCTGCACGAACGTGAGGTTCACCGACCGTCGGGTGGCCTCCTGCACGCTCATGAAGTCGCCGCCGGCGCTCTCGAGGTTCTTCGGGGTGTAGAGGGTCTCGTACCGACCACACGAGATGTTCCACGAATCGGCCGGGTAGGTGTCGTTGTTGGAGTCGACGATGTCCGTCAACGCATGACCCTGCTCGAGCCACTCGATCAGGGTGAAGACCTTGAAGGAGGAACCGGACTGGAACCCGCGTCCGCCGCCGTGGCTCAGCCCGACGTTGAGGTTGACCGCCGTCGCGCTCGGGTCGTCCTCGCTCGGTGCGGAGGACCAGTTGGTGTTCTGCGTCATCGCGACGATGTTGCCGGTGCCCGGTTCCACGGAGGACAGCGCCATCTTGATGCCGGACGGGTCGTTGACCGGCACGGCTCCGGTGACCGCCTCCCGCGCCGCCTTCTGACGGTCGGGCTGAAGTGTGGTGTGGATGACGAGCCCGCCGCGGTAGAGGGCCTGCTGCCGGTCCTCGCGGGACTCGCCCCATGCGTCGGACTGCAGCGCCTCGTCGACGACGTACTCGCAGAAGTACGCGGACGCGCCTGCCGCCGCGCACCCGTTGGGCGTCGGTGAGACGTCGAGCATCTCCTCGATCGTGGTGTTCTTCGCCTCGTCGTACTGCTCCTGCGAGATGTAGCCCTGGCCGAGCATGGTGCGCAACACGTTGTCGCGGCGCTCCTTGGCCTTCTCCGGGTGGTCGACCGGGTCGTTCTCGTTGGGCGACTGGGTGATGCCGGCCAGGGTTGCCGCCTGTGCGACGGTCAGGTCCTTGGCCGACTTGGAGAAGTAGTACTGGGCCGCCGTCTCGACGCCGTACTGGGAGGGTCCGAACTGGGCGATGTTGAGATAGCCCTCGAGGATCTCGTCCTTGCTGGCCCGCTGCTCGAGCGCGATGGCCAGGCGGGCCTCCTCCAGCTTGCGGCCATAGTCGGTGGCGGCGGCTTCCCGGATGGCCTCCTCGTCACCGGAGATGCGGCCCTGCTCGATGAGCATGTTCTTGATGTACTGCTGGGTCAGCGTGGAGGCGCCCTGAATCTGCCCGCCCGAGAGGTTGTTGACGAACGCCCGCATGATGCCCTCGGGGTCCACGCCGCGGTGCTCGTAGAACCGGCGGTCCTCGATGGCGACCACCGCGTGCTGCAGGTGCGGCGAGATCTCGTCGAGCTCGACGACGATCCGGTTGTTCGCGTAGATCGTCGCCAGCAGCGACCCGTCGGCCGCGAGGATCTGACTGCTCTGCGACGGCTCGGGGAAGGCGAGCTCGCTCGGCAGCTCCTCGAACATGTCCGTGGTCGTCTGGCTCACCGTGCCGACGGCGCCGACGGCCGGCATGACGAGGCCTGCGCCCAGCACCCCGCCGAGGCCGGCGACGAGGATGAAGGCGAGCAGCATGACGAGCAGCTGCGCGGGCTTGACGGCGCGCCCGGATGCAGAGGACTGAGACGACATGATCCCTAGGCTACGCGGGCGGACCACCGGGTCTCACGCGGCGTGTCGCGTTCCACTCCGGCGGTTCGCCGAGGGCTGAGGCTGCTCGGTGGCATGACCACGTCATGGCCGTTGGGTCACGTCTTGGTCACGTCTGGGTCACGACCCTTCCGTCCAGGGTCCTGCACGACCTAGCGTCGCCGCAAAGCCAGACAAGCGGTGTCGGTGGTCCACGGGGGGCCGACAAGGAGGGTCGATGAGCGTCAATGACGACCAGACCTGGGCGTCTCGAGCAGCATGCGCCGGCGGCGAGCCGGACTCGCTGTTCGTTCGCGGGGCTGCCCAGCGGCAGGTGCGGGAAGTGTGCTTCGACTGTCCGGTCAGGATGGAGTGTCTGGCCGACGCACTGACCTCGCACGCGCCCTTCGGTGTCTGGGGAGGTCTCACCGAGCGTGAGCGCCGCGCGCTCCTACGCCACTACCCGGACGTCACCGACTGGGCCGAGTGGCTCGAGCACGTCGACGACGACCTCGTCGCCGAGCTGCACGCCGACCGCCCGCCCAGGGTCATCGCGCACGTGCGGGCCCGGCAGCGTGCGGACGTCGAGCAGATGGAGCAGATGCGCGACGTGCAGGAGCTGAGCGCCTGAGCGAGCCCGACAGCCGCGGTGCCCGTCCGCGGATCGGCCCGGACCCTAGGATGGTGGTCATGACGACCTGGGAGTACGCCACCATCCCCCTGCTGATCCACAACACGAAGGCGATCCTCGACCAGTGGGGCGAGGACGGCTGGGAGCTCGTCCAGGTCGTGCCTGGTCCAGCCGGTTCGAACAACCTCGTGGCCTACCTCAAGCGGCCCAAGGCCGAGCAGTGACGCCCACCGAGCGGCTCGCCGAGCTCGGACTGTCGCTGCCGACGGTCCCCACGCCGGTCGCCTCCTACGTCCCGGCCGTACGGGTCGGGGACCTCGCGTACACCTCGGGCCAGCTCCCGATGGTCGACGGCACTCTCGGCGTCAGCGGCAAGGTCGGTACGGCTGAGGGGCAGGTCAGTCCCGACGTCGCCAAGGAGGCCGCCCGTACGTGTGCCCTCAACGCGCTCGCCGCCGCAGCCGAGGCGGCCGGTGGCCTGGACGCCGTCGTCCGGGTCGTCAAGGTGACCGGGTTCGTGTCCTCGGCGCCGGACTTCGTCGGCCAACCGCAGGTCGTCAACGGCGCCTCCGAGTTGCTCGGGCAGGTCTTCGGTGACGCGGGCGAGCACGCCCGCAGCGCGGTCGGAGTGGCCGTCCTGCCGCTGGACGCGCCCGTCGAGCTCGAGCTCGTCGTCGCGGTCCGCTAGCGGGCCCGGCGGCGCAGCCGGTCGACCTCCATCAGCAGCACCGCGCGGCCCTCGAGCCGGATCCAGCCACGCGAGACGAACTCCGCGAGGGACTTGTTGACCGTCTCGCGGGAGGCGCCCACCAGCTGGGCGAGCTCCTCCTGGGTGAGGTCGTGCGAGACGTGCACGCCCTGATCGGTGGGACGGCCGAAACGGTCGGCCAGGTCGAGGAGCGCCTTGGCGACACGACCGGGGACGTCGGAGAAGACGAGGTCGGCAAGGGACTCGTTGGTCCGCCGGAGGCGCTGCGCCAGTGCGCGGAGCATGTGCTTGGCCAGCGAGGGGTGGGACTCGAGGAACGACATCAGTGCGGCGTGCTCGAGCGTGAGCAGCCGGCTGGGGGCGACCGCGGTCGCCGTCGTCGACCGGGGGCCCGGGTCGAAGAGGGTCAGCTCGCCGAGCAGCTCACCCGGCCCGAGGACGGCCAGCAGGTTTTCCCGGCCGTCGGAGGCGGTGTGGCCGAGCTTCACCTTGCCGTCGACGATGATGTAGAGCCGGTCGCCCGGGTCTCCCTCGTTGAAGAGCGTCTCGCTGCGCCGCAGCGTCGTCTCGGTCATCAGGGCCCGGAGCTCGCCCTGGTCCTGCTCGTCGAGAGCGTCGAAGAGCGGCACGCTTCCGATGACGTTCAGTTCCACCTCAGGTCCCATCGGTCGGTCTTGCGCGACCCGTGGCCGGGCCGCGACCGCCCCCATCCTGCCACTACCTGTGACTACGGGCACACGACGGCGTGTGGGCGGGTCGCCCTACTCTGGCAGACATGAGCGCCCGACCTGCCACCGACCGTCCGGCCACCGGCCCCGTCCGACCGCGCCGGCCCCGCTCGAAGAAGGCACTCCGGGAGCAGGCGCTGGCGGTCGACGCCCTCCTCGCCGAGGCCTGGCCCGATGCGCGCTGCGAGCTCGACTTCACCACGCCGCTGGAGCTGCTCGTCGCCACCGTGCTGTCGGCGCAGACCACCGACAAGCGCGTCAACCAGGTGACGCCGGTGCTGTTCGACCGGTACCGCGACGCCGCGGCCTACGCCTCGGCACCCCGCGAGGAGCTCGAGGAGATCCTGCGGCCGCTCGGGTTCTACCGCGCCAAGACGGCGTCGTTGCAGGGTCTGAGCGCGGCACTGGTCGCCGAGCACGGCGGCGAGGTCCCCGGCACGCTCGAGCAGCTGGTGCGCCTGCCCGGCGTGGGTCGCAAGACGGCGAACGTGGTGCTGGGGAACGCGTTCGGCGTCCCGGGTATCACCGTGGACACCCATGTCGGCCGGCTCGCCCGGCGGCTGGGGTGGACCAAGGAGAAGGACCCGGTGAAGGTCGAGCAGGCGATAGCCGAGCTGCTGCCGAAGGAGGAGTGGACGATGGCGTGCCACCGGCTGATCTTCCACGGGCGCCGGGTCTGCCACTCACGCCGTCCGGCGTGCGGCGCCTGCGTGCTCGCCGAGCTGTGCCCGTCCTACGGCGAGGGAGAGACCGACCCGGACAAGGCCCGAGGACTCGTCACCGTCGTCTGAGGTGGTCATGCGCGGACGGTCGCGAGGTGCTCGAGCAGCAGAGCGGTGACCGCGTCGGGTGCCTCCTCGGGCAGGAAGTGCCCTGCGCCGTCGAGCACCTCCTGGCGCAGCGGACCGCTGACGAACCCGGCGTCGTGCCTGAAGGCGCGCGCCGGCCACAGCGGGTCCTGCCGGCCGCGCATCGTCAGGGTGGGGACCGTCACCGGCGCACTGACCTGATCGAGGTAACGGCGGCCGTCGGGGCGTGGCGTCGAGCGGAGCAGCCAGCGGAAGTGCTCCATCGTGGAATGGGCGGCGAACGGCAGCCCGAGAGCCTCGGTGTACCGCGCGCTCTCGCTCGTGGCCCCGTCGTTGCCCGGTGCTGACCAGGCACGCAGCAGCCGGGCCACCAGCTCGCCTTCGCGGATCGCCCGCTCGGGGAACCAGGGGACCTGGAAGCGCAGGAGGGCGGACAACGCCCGCGGCGGGACTCGGGTACGGAAGGTGTGCAACGGGACAGGGTGCGGGTTGGCGAGCACCGCGATGGCGCGGGTGAGGCCCGGTGCGATGTGCGGCATCGCCCATGCCACCGTCCCGCCGAACCCGTGCCCGACGACGGCGGCGCTCCCGAAGCCGAGGGAGCGGATCACCCCGGCCACGTCCCGCGCGAACACGGCCGTCTCGTGCCGGTGCGGTGGCTTGTCGCTGCCGGCGAACCCGCGCAGGTCCATCGCGACGACGGCGTATCCGTCGTCTGCGAGGGCCGGGATCTGATGGCGCCACGCCCACCAGAACTCCGGGAAGGCGTGCAGGAGGACGACGAGCGACCGCTCGGGGCTCAGCTCACCCGCCGTGACGACGTGGAACTGGGCGCCGTTGGCGGCGACGTCGCGGTGCTGCCACGGCCCGGGGACCAGCACACAGCTCGAGTCGGCGACCACGTGCGGAGACGTTACCGCGGTCTGGGTGCTCGGCGGCACAAGCAGCAGGGGGTCCGTGCCGGAAGGTCCGGACCACGCCGTCCGTATGTCGGGTGAGGTCCTCGGCTAGCCGCACCGCGCCGAATCCGGAGCACGAACGGTGACGGTCAGTTTCGGCGCACACGTACGAACGCCCGGACTGCCGGTGAGCGCGAGTGTGGGGTCGAGCGCTTTGTGCTGGGGGGACACATGAACCATCCGGCGCGGGCGGTGACCCTGGCCGGCCGCCACGTGCTCGGAGTCGACGTAGACCCGCAAGGAAGCTTCACGACCGTCGCGACCACGAAGGGATCGCCGCCAATGACATCGTCGTGACCGGAACGAGAAGTTCAACACGAGGTCCGAGCCTGCCGCGACAGGCTCAAGGAACTGGCGGCGCAGCTTGTTTCTCGATCTCCCCATGGACTTCCGGCGCCAACGGCATCGAGCGAATCCCCCTCGACCACGCCTCTTGACCGAACGAAAGACGCACCATGCCGCCGTCCTCGAGACGTCGGGCGACGGTGGACTTGCCGGCACCGGCAGGGCCGCACGTCAGCACCATGCGACTCACGACGACATCCGTCCCGCGGTTGAGTCCATAGACCCAGTCTGACCGAGTGCCACAATCGATTGCTTACGGGCGACAGGTGTGTCCCTCGCGAAACCCCGTCCCTGGGCAGCGCTGACCTCTCCGGCGTGAGCGCCTGGAGAATCCGGGATGTGGCTCTGCTGACCTACCCCGAGCGGAGATGCATCGAGCCACTGCTGCCTCCACGAAGCGCACGGGGCGCCCACGGGAAATAAGTCAGTCACTGCGTCGGCGCACCGCTGAGTGTCCTTCTCCGGCGAGTGAGACGAAGTGCGATGACCCCGGCGACAAGGTATCCGGCAGCGTCGATGTTGATCACCAACGCGCTCCAGCGTTCCGCAGCGAGGCCCGCAACGGTGATTCCAGACAGCCGCGCCAGGCTCAAGACTCCTGATGACAGCGAGTAGACACGACCGCGCAGCTCCGGCGGCGCATAGATCTGGAGCGCGTAGCCATGAGCGGCGCCGAACACGGCGAACGGGAAGCCGGCTAGACCGGTCAGCACCACGGCCGGCCATGCGTGCGGATACAGGAGTGCGTAGTTGAAGACGACGACGAGAAGAAGGCCGGAGGATATCGAGGCGCCGGCGAGGATTTGCAGCGGCGGTTGACGATCGGCGTTCCGGGAGGACCACCAGGCTCCGGCGATGCCACCGACGGCCTGGGCGGCCAGCATGGCGCCGAGCAGACCTGCACCGCCGCCGAGGACATCACCGGTGAATGGCGCCATCAGTGCAGAGATGGCACCTTCGCCGAACATCACCACCGCGACGAGGAGGACGAGCGGACGCAGTGCTGGATGAGTCCATACCCTCCGCGCGCCCAGCAGCCATTCTGCACTGAGCCCAACTGTTGCGGACCGTGGCCCGGCCGGGGGCCGCCGGCGCTTGGACACGCCGACCACCAGCAGCGCGGCGACTAGGAACGTAGCCGCGTCGAGGATCACGGTGGCCCAGAAGCCGAGCTGGGCGAACACCCAGCCCCCCAAGGCCGGACCGACCAGCCGGGCGATGTTGTTGTTCAGCGAGTTCAGGCTCGCCCCCTCGCCCAGGCGGCTCGGCGGGATGAGGTCGCCCAACAGGGCATGTTCCGCCGGGCCGACGAACTGTGCCGCGCTCATGACGATGAGATTGACCGCGGCATACGGCCACCACGAACCATCGGGCAAGACCAGGAATGCACAGGTCAGAACCGCCATAGCCACGTTCGCCGCTGCCAGTAGCCTGCGCCGATCCACCCGGTCCGCCACCACACCCGCGAACTGGGCGACCAAGACCGCTGGCGCAGCCCCGGCAAGCGCAGTTGCCGCGGTCGCCCACGCCGAGCTCGTCGAGCTGAACACCGCCACCGGCAGCGCGACGAACATCGCCAGGTTGCCCGTCAGCGAGATCAGGCCCGCGGTCCAAAGCAGAGCGACGTCACGGTTGCGAAGCAGCGAAGGGCGGGCGTGAGACTGCATCGTTACCCACGCTGGTCGGTACCCTATGTGAAATGGAAGACGCAGATTCACCTTGGCCTGGTATCGACCCGGACACACTCCACCGGGTCGAGGACCCGGCGCAAGCTCGAATCGTGGGCGATCCGCTCAGATCCCGTTTCCTGCAACCCTTCCTGGGTCGGGAGCTCTCGGTGGGTCAAGCAGCCACTGAGTTGGGCTGCAGCCCGAACGCGATGCTCTACCGCGTCCGGAACATGCTCGACGTCGACCTGCTACGAATCACCCAGACGCGTCATAGACGCGGCCGCCCGATCAAGGTCTACCGCTCCGCCTTCGAGGGCTACTTCGTGCCGAACGAGGCCATGCCCTACGACGACCTTCGCCACCGGGTGACGAGTCAAGAACGACGACTCGCTGAGCAGGTCGTCGACGCCTACACAACGGTGCTGTTCCGGTCCGGGAACAGCGGTCGGGTGCTCGCGCGCGATAGCAACGGCGACGTCTGGGCGAGCGATCTACCACCATCCTTGAACGAACAGGGCCAACCGGTGCTCATGGTCGATGTCCGAGTCGACCTCACCAATGAAGAAGCCCTCCACATCCGTGACCTCTTTGCGGCAGCCATCAAGCGCGGACGCCGCGCATCACGAAACCCACAAGCAGAGGGTTCGCCCCCGAAGCCGTATCTTCTGAACTGCGCGATCCTTCCGCACCAACCGGGGTGACGGGCACGGCAGCCGCAGTTGACCGGCCCGTCTCATCCGAAATTCCGTCCCAGCTGTGGTCGGGGTCGCAGTTGCTTTCATGGTTCGTTGACGAATCGTGAGACGTTCTTCCCGCGTGACGATCAGCAGAGCACAAGCCAGCGCAGTCACCGCTCTGCCAGACCCGCGGGCAAGAACGCCGCCACGGAGCACCGACAAACACCGCCTCAAACGTTCGTTTCGGGATTTCCGTCTGGCTGGCCAGCGAGGGCCGGCCGCCCGGCCGGCCATAGCTCGACCGCTGAGCCGAGTCAGGGCCTCCTACCGCTTCTCGCCGCCCTTGCTTCGAGCGTGAAGAACAAGAAGCCGGGGGCGGTCGAGAGATGGGCGAAGGCCTCGGGGTACAGGTCACGTGCTTCCGGAAGGGGCTGCGGCTCGCTGATGCTCGTGAGGCGGAAACCGGCAGACGCGAAGGCGTCGAGCATCCCTTGCAGTGACTTGCGCCAGAACCGCATGGGAACACGCTGCCCGCCGAACTCCCACTCGAACTCGTAACCGGTGTTCGCGAAGTAGTCCGGGCGCGGTTCCTGGATGGTGTAGGCCACGATCGGGTGGTCAACGGAGACGAACAGTCTGCCGCCGGGCTTGAGGACTCGCTGCATCTCCGTCAGCGCCGGTGCCCAGTCCTCGAGGTAGTGCAAAACCAACGAGGCGACCACGTCGTCGAAAGCGCTGTCTTCGAACGGCAATGGGTCGTTCAAGTCCACCCCGTGCAGCGCGGTGTCGTCACCGAGACGCTGTTTCGCAAGCTCGAGCATGCCGGCGCTGGCGTCGATGCCGGTGACGGTGGCCCCGCGATCCCGCAGAGCAGCGGACAGGATTCCCGATCCGCATCCGGCATCGAGGATCCTGCGGCCCGCCACGTTGCCCGCCAGCGCCAGCATGGCGGGCCGCTCGTAATAGGCGTTGGCGAGGCTATCGTCGTTCTCCGCGGAGTAAGCGGCGGCGAAAGCATCGTAGTCGTTCGCTCGTGGCTGTAGAGGCTCGCCGGCGTTGTTCCACCCGTCCGTCGTTTGCTCCATGGGTCCGGACCTTAGTTGTGTGCACGCTTGGTGCCGTGGACCGCAAACGATCGTTTCTGGGAGGGTGCGACCCCTTCGTGGTCGACGCCGACCACCGTCCCGAACCCGTGCGCGAAACCGAATCGGTCCAAAACATCCGATCGACCACTTTTGACGCCAGCCGGCCCCGCGGACGCCGAGGAGTACATCACCGGCCGCGTCGACACCGACGGGTTGGTGGCTCGCGCACGCGCGCTATGGCCTCGACTGAGTTCGTCGGCCCGTACCTCGATGCCGAGACGGCTTCAGAACAAGATCGGCGCATGACCGCCGACAACCGCGCCGTCGGTGCACTCCGCTGCCACATGACCCACACCTACGCGGCGTCCCAGACGGACCGCGCCAGGCGGCTGGAGTTCACAGCAGTGCCTGAGCCGCGAGGTACACGGCGGTGCCGCCGATGATGCTGAGCAGGGCGTTGCGCCGCCACAGGTGCAGCCCGGCGGTCGCACCGACGCCGATGAGCTCGGGCAGCCCGTGGGGCACCGTCGTGATGTCCACGGACGCCAGCGTGTACACCACCAGGATCGCCATGACGCCGAGCGGCATGGTGCGCGCCAGATAATCCACGACGGCGGAGTTCCGCGCACGGCGCAACGCGACGAACGGCGCCAGCCGCAGGGCGTAGGTGACGGCGAAGATCACCAGCAGGGTCAGCAGGATCCGCCAGTCAGGCACGGCGCGTCCTTCGTAGCGTCAGGCGCCCCACGAGCACGAGGACGAAGCCCGTCAGCGCCGCCACGAGCATCGCGCCTGGCACCAGGACCGTCGCGAGGACCGCGCAGGCCAGCGCGACGAGCAGGGTCGCGGTGTCGGGTGCCGCGCGGTAGGCGTCGATGGTGAGGACTACGAACAGCGCGGTCAGGGCGAACCCCAGTCCTTCGACGTCGAGGCCGATCCCGGCGCCGAGCAGGGCTCCCGTCGTCGAGCCCGCCACCCAGTACAGGTGGCACAGCACCTGGGTGGCGAGCACCCGTGGCCCGGTCATCTCCGAGTGGGGCCGAGTGGCGAGGAGCGCGTACGCCTCGTCGGTCAGGGCGTGGACGCCGTAGATTCGTCCCGCCGTCGACCGGACGGCGCGGAGCGGGAAGCTCAGGCCGTAGAAGACGTGCCGGAAGTTGACGAAGAAGGTCGTCATCGCGACCTGCGCGAGCCCGACGCCGCCGGTGACGAGGCTGATGGCCAAGAACTCCATCGAGCCGGCGTAGATGATCAGCGAGAAGACCGGCGCCCACCACCAGTCCAGGCCGCTGGTGACCAGGAGGATCCCGAAGGCGGCGCCGAGCGGGAGGTAACCCATGCCCACGCCGACGGTGTCCCGCAGTGCCGTGACGACCTCGTCCTTCATCCGGACGGGTCGAGCAGGCATGGCGCCCAGCCTAAGCGAGCCGGTGAGCCCCGTTGCGAGGGGATACCGGCCGCCGGATCGGGGTGCTGGGCGTCCCGACGAACGAGAGTGTTGGTTCTGTTGCTATAGCGACCGAATCAACACTCTCGTTGCCCAGCGGTGTCCTCACGGGGAGGAGGCCGGCCGGCCCGTTGAGCAGATGGTGCAGCGACCAGCCCTGCGGGCTAGCCGTCCTGGCTGCTGCCCTTCATCCCCTTCGAGATCTGGTCCATGACCGAGGAGTCGGCGAGCGTCGTGACGTCACCGGCCTCGCGGCCCTCGGCGATGTCCTTCAGCAGACGCCGCATGATCTTCCCGGACCGGGTCTTCGGCAGCTCCGCCACGACGAGGATCGAGCGCGGCTTGGCGATTGGCCCGATCTCCGAGGCCACGTGGTTCCGGAGGTCGGCGATGATCTTCGACGCTTCGCCGGTGTCCTCGCCGGCTTCGACGACGTCGGAGCGCAGGATCACGAAGGCGACGACGGCCTGACCGGTGGTGGCGTCCTTGGCGCCCACCACCGCGGCCTCGGCGACCACCGGGTGGGAGACGAGCGCCGACTCGATCTCCGTCGTCGACAGCCGGTGCCCGGAGATGTTCATGACGTCGTCCACGCGGCCGAGGAGCCAGATGTCGCCCTCCTCATCCTTCTTCGCGCCGTCGCCGGCGAAGTACTTGCCCTCGAACCGCGACCAGTACGTGTCGTAGAACCGCTGAGGGTCGCCCCAGATGCCGCGGAGCATGGAGGGCCACGGCTCGGTGAGGACCAGGTACCCGCCCGAGCCGTCCGGGACCGACTCGCCGGCCTCGTTCAGCACGTCGACGCTGATGCCCGGCAGCGGGGTCTGCGCGGATCCGGGCTTGGCGGCGGTGACGCCGGGCAGCGGGGAGATCATGATCGCGCCGGTCTCGGTCTGCCACCACGTGTCCACCACGGGGGTCTTCCCGCCGCCGATGGTGTCCCGGTACCAGATCCAGGCCTCCGGGTTGATCGGCTCGCCCACGCTGCCGAGGACGCGCAGCGAGGACAGGTCGTGGCGGCCGGGGTACTCCGCGCCCCACTTCATGCAGGTACGAATGCCGGTGGGGGCGGTGTAGAGGATCGAGACCTTGTACTTCTCGACGATGTCCCACCAGCGGTCCTTGTCCGGGGTGTCCGGCGTGCCCTCGTAGAGCACCTGGGTGGCGCCGTTGACGAGCGGGCCGTAGGTGACGTAGCTGTGCCCGGTCACCCAGCCGACGTCGGCGGTGCACCAGTACACGTCCGTCTCCGGCTTGAGGTCGAAGACGTGGCGGTGGGTGAACGCGCACTGGGTGAGGTAGCCGCCGGTCGTGTGCATGATGCCCTTGGGCCTACCGGTCGTGCCGGAGGTGTAGAGGATGTAGAGCGGGTGCTCGGCCTCGACCTCGACCGGGGTGTGCTCGGGGGAGGCGGACTCGAGGGCGTCGGCCCACCGCACGTCGCGTCCCTCGCGCCACGCCACGTCCTGACCGGTTCGTTCCACGACGAGCACGTGCCGCACGTCGGTGCCCTTGTCCAGGGCGTCGTCGACCGCCGGCTTGAGCGAGCTGGGCTTGCCGCGACGGTAACCGCCGTCGGCGGTGACGACGACCTTGGCGTCGGCGTCGATGATGCGGCTGTGCAGGGCCTCGGCGGAGAAGCCGCCGAAGACCACGGAGTGCGGGGCGCCGATCCGGGCGCAGGCCAGCATCGTGATGACGGCCTCGGGGATCATCGGCAGGTACACGGCCACCCGGTCGCCGGTGCGGACCCCGAGCTCGGTCAGGGCGTTGGCGGCGCGGGAGACCTGTTCCTTGAGGTCGGCGTAGGTGAGCGTGCGCGTGTCACCGGGCTCGCCCTCGAAGTGGATGGCCACGCGGTCGCCGTGGCCGGCCTCGACGTGCCGGTCGACGGCGTTGTAGGCGGCGTTGAGCTTGCCGTCGGCGAACCAGCGGGCCACCGGGGCGCCGGAGAAGTCGAGGACCTCGGTGAAGTCCTTCGACCACGTCAGCAGCTCGCGGGCCTGGTCGGCCCAGAAGGCTTCCTTGTCTGCGGCCGCGACGTCGTACATCTCCGCCGTGGCGTTGGCCTGAGCCGCGAACTCCGGGCTGGGCGGGAAGGTCCGTGTCTCGTGGAGGAGGTTCTCGAGGCCGGCCTCCGGCTGGGCTGCGTCGGCACTTTGCTGGGACATCTGCGTCTCCCGAGGATCTGGATTGCGGCCGTCGGCCGGGGACCGGCTGACGGGCTCTGGCGGTCCGGATCAACATATCGAAGATGGCCCGGTCGCCGAGGGCCGGACCGGGTTTCCGGTGGGCGTCCGCAATCTTCGGGGCCGGAGGGTCGGAGGGTCGGAGGGCCGGTGTGCCGGTGTCGGTGTTCGGCGGCTCAGGCCCCGCCGTCGCCGTTCCGCACGGTCCGGCGCTCGTACGCCTCGCGGCTGCGCTGCTCGGCGCGGCCGCTGCGACGCGCGCCGCCGGAGACGACGCCCGTCATGAGCAGGCCGAGCCCGTAGAGCGCGATGCGGCCGCTCGGTCCGTCCTCGAGCAGGTGGTGCGCCACGTTGCCGCCGAACGCGTTGAAATCCTCCAGCCAGGTGGTGACCGGATCGAGGAACGTCGCGGTCTCGCTCGGCAGAACGACGAAGGCCAGCCCGGCGAGGAGCACGATGGCGCCCATGACGATGGCACCCAGAGCCGACCAACGGGCGACGAGCAGCAGCACCGCCACGACGATCAGGCCGGCGACCAGCTCGATGAGCGCGGACGGCACGATCTCGCCGGTGGCCCAGGGGCTCTCCTCGCCGAGGGTGAGGCGCGCGCCGCCGTCGGCGACGAGGTACCACGCCACCGGGGTGAGCACGAGGGAGATCAACAGGCTCCACCAGTGGGCGGCTGCGCGGGAACGCGGGCGTGCCTGGGTGGCGCCCTCGAGGGCCGCGTCGGAGGAGTGGTCGGGCTGACGGGAGCTCCACCGTTCACGCAGCGCTGCGTCGTCGGAGGACGCGGCGCTGCCCGGGGTGCTGCGCGACGGCGTGGTGCCGCCCGGTGTGCTCGCGGCGGCCCCGGTGCTGGCCGGCGGGTGCCCGGCACCGGCAGCCGGAACGGCCGCCGTTGCCGCGGGCGCGGGCGGGATGGGTGCGGCGTGCGACGGACCGGTCTGGGTCGTCGTCGCGTCGGATCGTCCCGTGCCGGTCGCGCCACCCGGCGTGCCCGACTGACCGATGTCGGCCTCGTCCCGAAGTCCCATGAAGCCCTGACGGCGGTCTGCGGTCGTCGTGCGCTCGTCGTCCGCCGATGTGCCGGCCGGGTCGTTGCCGGTGCCCTCGGCGCCGGGATCCGCCGTCGGGCGTGCCGCTCCCGCCGGGGTCGACGACCACGGTGCCGAAGAGGTGGTGCCCGCCGCGGCGTCGTCGTCGGCCGGTTCGTCGGCCGGCTCGGTGAGCCAGCTCGGTCGCTGCTGGGGGGTCGCCTCGGCGGCGGGGGCGTCTGCCGCCGGCTCGGGCTCCTGGGTCGGTTCCGCGGGCCCGCCGAACTTGGTGCTCGCGGCGTCGGGCCCGTCGGTGGGCTCGTCGCGGCGGTTGGGGTCGGACGTGGTCACAGGTCCTCCTCGGTCGGTGGGCGCGCTCCACGCTACCGACGCCCGTCCCGCTGGTCGCGAGGCGCGCCGCATCCACATGCCGGGTGGAACGCCGCGGCGTCCACAGATGCCCGTCCCGGCCCTGCGCCGTCGGGTGCGTGCTCGTCATGCTCGTGAGCACGAGGCAGCAACCTGAGGACCACAGCACGAAAGGAGACCACCGTGAGAGAAGCGACGTCCGCGATGCTGCTGGCGGCGCCGGCAGGATCGCAGCAGCACTCCCCGCAGCCCGCCTTCGCGCCCGTCGCGCTGCGAACGGACGACGCCGAGCTGGCGGGCCGGGTCCGACGCCTCACCGATCTGGCCGGGGTAGGGCTCGCGGTGGTACCGGTCGGCACCGCCATGCCCCTCGCAGCCGTCCTGCTCGACGAGGACGCCTCCGGGGCGCTCACCGTGGTGGTCGACCCCGCCCGCGCCGACACCGCGGACGCCGAGGTGCCGGCGGCGGTCCGGCTCCCCGGCGAGGAGGCTCGCCTGCTCGACGTCGTCGTGACGGCGGCCACGCCGCACCGGGCGCGCACGGTGGGCGTCCTGGCCGCCCACGGCGGCGCCGGCGCCTCGGCGCTCGCGGCCGTGCTGGCGCGGTCCTGCGTCAACGCCGGCGCGGCCACCGCGCTGGTCGACCTCGACCCGGCCGGCGGCGGGCTCGACGTCCTTCTCGGTCTCGAGTTTGATCCGGGCCGGCGCTGGGCTGACGTGCGCGAGGAACGCGGAGCCCTGGTCCCGGACCGGCTCGCCCTCGCCCTGCCCAGCTGGCACCTGGTGCGGGTCCTGTCCGGGGACCGCCGCGGCGGCGCGGACGTCGACGACCTGGCCGTGCGCTCCGCGGTGCGTGCGCTCGGGCAGGGGCACGACGTCGTCGTGCTCGACCTGCCGCGCCAGGTCCTCGCTCCCGGCGCCGCCCGCGACGTATGGCTCGATCGCTGCGACGATGTCGTGCTCCTGAGCTGCGGCGGCGTCCGGCCCGGCGCGGCCGCCATGGCCGCCGCACCGCTGGCCGCGGCCGGCTGCGGCGTGCACCTGGTGGTCCGAGCCCCGCGGCCCGACGCGGAGGAGGTCGCCGCCTCCGCCGGCTTGCCGCTGGCCGCGGCCATGCGCACCGAGCGGAAGCTACCGTCCGACGTCGACCACGGCCTGCGACCCGGTGACCGCCGTCGTGGTCCGCTGATGACGACGGCGCGCGAGCTGGTCCGGCTGCTGGAGCTGGCGCCGTGAGATCGACCGAGCCCGTCGCCCAGGTGCGTCAGGCGCTCGTGCGCGGCGTCCCGCTGCAGGGAGCGCTGACCGACGTCGACCGGGTCGGCGCGGCGGACCTGCTGCACCTGGACTCCGAGGTCCGTGCCGAGGTGCGCGGGGCCGGCCCGCTGCAGCGACTGCTGGACGACCCCGGCGTCACGGACGTGCTGGTCAACGGCCGGGACGGGGTGTGGGTCGACCGCGGCGCCGGGCTGGAACGGGTCGAGACCGGCGCACGGCTGGACCGCCCGGCGGTGCGGCGCCTGGCCACCCGCCTCGCGGCGGCCTGCGGTCAGCGCCTGGACGATGCCAGCCCGGTGGTGGACGGGACGCTCCCGGACGGTACGCGGCTGCACGCCGTGCTGCCGCCGCTTTCGGCGACCGGGACCCTGGTGTCGCTGCGCACCCACCGGCCCCGCGTCCTCACCTTGGACGAGCTGGTCTCGGGAGGCACCGTTGCGGTGGAGCTGCTACCGGTGCTGCGCGCCCTGGTCGAGCGCCGCGCCAACGTCCTCGTCTCCGGCGCGACCGGCTCCGGTAAGACGACGCTGCTGGCGGCCCTGCTCTCGCTCGTGCCGGACCATGAGCGGATCATCTGCATCGAGGAGTCGGCCGAGCTGCAGCCGGACCACCCCCATGTCGTCCACCTTCAGGTGCGGCGGGCGAACGTCCAGCAGGTCGGCGAGGTGGCCCTCGCGGAGCTGGTGCGCGCCGCCATGCGGATGCGTCCCGACCGGATCGTGCTCGGCGAGTGCCGTGGCGCCGAGGTCCGGGACGTCCTCGGCGCCCTCAACACCGGCCACGAGGGCGGCTGGGCGACCGTCCACGCCAACACCGCAGCCGACGTGCCCGCGCGGCTCGTCGCCCTCGGGTCCCTCGCCGATCTGGCGGAGGCCACCATGACCGCGCAGGCCGTCAGCGCCGTCGACGCCGTCGTCCACCTTCGGCGCGACTCCGGCGGGGTGCGCCGCCTCACCGAGGTCGGTGTGCTCGCCCGAGACGGCGACCAGCTGCGGTGCGAGCCGGCGGTCGTGGTCGAGGGCGGCGAGCCGGCGCCGGGCCGGGCGTGGCAGCCGCTCGCCCGGCGGCTCGGTCTCGGCCGGCTGCGCGACGGGCCACGGCGACCGTCGGGGCGGGCGGTGGGACCGGCGTCGGGCGGCGGTCGCCACGCCGCGGCCTCGTGACACCGGTGGTCGCCGCGGCCCTCCTGGGGGTGGCGGTCGCCCTGCTGCTGGTGCCCGGCGGACGTGCCGCCCGACCGACTCCTGCGCGTCTGCGCGCTCGACGGCGACGACACGGCCGCACCCGTCCGCCGGATGACCTCGACCTCGGGGTGCTCGTCACCGAGGTGGGCACCCGGTTGCGTGCCGGTGCGCCCGTGGAGAAGGCCTGGGAGGAGACGTTCGCCCGCGTCGGGCTCGGCGCGTCGGCCGGGGTCGTCGCCGAGGACGGTGTCCCGCCTCAGCTGCTCGCGCTCGCGGCGCGGCCGACGCCGGACCGGTCCCGCCGGTGGCGGCTCCTCCGGCGCCACGACCCGGTGCTGAGCGCGACGACGGCGGGCGCCCTGCCGGGCACCTTGGCCGCGTGCCGGCTGACCCGCGAGCTGGGTGCACCGCTGGCCGACGTGCTGCAGCGGTGCGCGGAAGGGCTGACGGAGGCCGGGAGCGCCGAGTCCGCCAGGGCGGTGGCGCTCGCCGGTCCCCGCGCCACCGCCCGGCTGCTCGGATGGTTGCCGGCACTGGGGCTGCTTCTCGGTCTGGGCGTGGGCACGGATCCCATCGCTGTGCTCCTCGACGGCGGCGCCGGATCCGTCTGTCTCGTGACCGGGTCGGTGCTGATGGTGGCGGGCCACCGGTGGGTGCGGTCCCTGGAGCGCACGGCCGGGACGGCGGGACGTGTCCGGACGCGGCGCCGCCGGATCGGCCGACGGGAGCGGTCGTGACCCTCCTGGCCCTGGCGGCGCTCGCCGCCCTGGCCGCGCTCCCGTGGTCGATCGGGAGACCCGGCGCACCGGGCGCGCCTCGGAAGCCGCGTCCGCCGCCACCGGGTGACGTCGACATCGCGGTCCTGCTGGACCTGGCCGATGCCGCGCTCGACGCCGGTGCCTCCGTGCCCGGAACCCTCACCGCGCTCGGGCGTGCGATCGCACCGGCCGACGCCGTCCCGCCAGTCACCGACGGCGCCGGGCCTGGCAGCGCGATGGTCCGCGCCGCGCGCGCCCTGCTGCTCGGGTCCTCGTGGAGCGAGGCGTGGGAGCAGGCGCCGGGGACCCTGCGCCCACTCGTCGATGCGCTCGAGCCGGCCTGGGTCGACGGCGCAGCACCGGGGCCGCTTCTGCGCCAGGCCGCGGGAGGCGTGCGCGCCACCCGGGCCCGTGAGGCGCAGGAGGCCGCGGCCAAGCTCAGCGTGCGCCTGGTCCTGCCGCTCGGGCTCTGCTACCTGCCCGCCTTCGTCCTGGTCGGCGTCGTCCCGGTGATCCTCGGCGCCGGCTGGCTGGTGATGGGCGGCTGACCGGCCTCGACCGGCGGCTCCCCGGCGTTTACCCGGCGACGAGGCCCGTCGCGACGGCGAGGCGGGTGACGTCCGCGTGCGGTGAGCGCTCGGGCGGCCTGCTCGATCACGGCCCGGCACACGCCGTGGCGCGGGCCGGGCCGTGATCTCGTGTCGCTCAGCGTCCCTCGACGACCTCGTGGATGTGGTCGGCCACCAGGCCGTGGGCCTCGCGGTGGACCGTGGCGGCGTCCTCGGCGGTCGGCGCCTCGACGAGGCAGAACACCTTGCCGCTCTGCTCGTCGACCCAGTACCGGTGATAGGTCACGCCGTACTGCGCTTGGATTCGCAGGTCCGCCTCGTGCGCACCGGCGACGTCGGTCGCGGTCGCGCCTTCGGGCAGGCTGTCGTGAACGTCCATGAAGAGTGGCATCGTTGCTCCTCCGACTCGTGGGATATCTGTCAGAATCAGTCTCATGTCCGCCTCGCGGGCAAGCCATGACCGAGTCGCCGCCGCAGCTGACCGGACAGCCACGGCGCAGGTAGACGCCGCCCTCGACCGACTCCATCTGTCCGGTGCGATCTTCCTGCGTGGGGAGTACACCGAGGGCTGGTCGTACACGTCGCTGCCCGCCGGTGACGCGGCTGCGATCCTGGCACCGGGCGCGCCGCGCGTGATCCTGTTCCACGTCGTCGCGGCCGGGCGGTGCTGGATCGAGGTCGACGGCGGAGAGCGTCTCTGGGCGGGTCCCGGTGACGTCATCGTGCTGCCGTACGGCGACGCCCATCGGATGGGCGGAGCCGACGAGGGCACCTGCGTGCCCATCGCCGACCTGATCGATCCACCGCCCTGGACGCGCATGCCGGTGATCCGGCACGGCAACGGCGGCCGGACCACCAGCGTCGTCTGCGGCTGGCTCCGCTGCGAGGACCCGCTGTTCGACCGGCGTCTGCGGGTGTTTCCGCCGGTCTTCGTCGTCAGTCCACCGGACGGGCCGGCCGGCGACTGGGTCCGCGCGAGCATCGAGTACGCCGCCGGGCTGACCGCCGTGGCACCGGACGGTCGCATCGAGGCGCCCCCGCGCCTGCCGGAGCTGCTCTTCATCGAGGTCCTGCGCCTGTACGTCGCCGACTTCCCGGCCGAGCCCATGGGTTGGCTGGCCGCACTGTCCGACCCTGTGCTCGCACCGGTGCTGGCGGCCGTCCACGCCGATCCCGATCGGAAGTGGGATCTGGTGACGCTGGCCCGGCGGGCGAACGTGTCCGTCTCCCTCCTGGACCAGCGTTTCCGCAGCGTGCTGGGGATGGCGCCGATCCGGTACATGACCGCGTGGCGCATGCACCTCGCCGAGGACCTGCTGAGGTCGACGGACCTCACGGTCTCGGCTGTCGCGCGCCGCGTCGGTTACGAGTCTGACGAGGCGTTCAGCCGGGCGTTCAAGCGTGCCCTCGGCACCGCACCGAGCAGCTGGCGGTCACGCACGGCGTGACGGGACGGGCGCAGCGACGTCGCACCGCGCACAACCACCCGGCCGTCGACCCGGTCTCCACAGCGGCGACCCACTGTCCGGCAGAGCGTCGTTCTCCCCGCGCACTCTCGTCACGTGATCGGCGACCAGTCGGTCCGTGAGGATGCCCTGCGGCTCCCGCCCGGGGCGAGGAAGGAGAAACGATGACCGTTCGACGACGGGCCGGCAGGCTGCGAGCAGCTCTCACCCGCCGCGTCCGCGCCCTGGGCGCCACGGCCGATCAGGGCATGGCCACGGCGGAGTACGCCATCGTCATGGTGGCGGCCGCCGCCCTGGCGGGCGTCCTGCTGCTGATCATCAGGAGCGACTTCGTCAGAGACATGCTGGAGGCCCTGATCCGCGGGGCACTCGGGATCGACTGATGAGCCCGGACGCACGCCCGTCGGTGGGCGGGGGAGCCGTCTCCCGCCCGCCGCCGGGCCCGCAGGATCCTTGCCCGACCGGCGCCACCGCCGGCGCCCCTCGCCGCGGTGACCACGGGAGTGTGACGGCAGAGCTCGCCGTCGTGCTGCCCGCCGTCGTCATGCTGCTCGCCGTGCTCCTGACGGCGGCGGCCGCGGCGGGCACCCAGGTCCGGGTCAGCGACGCGGCCCGCGCCGCCGCTCGCGCCGCGGCCCTCGGCGAGTCGGAGGCGGCGGTCGTGGCCGTCGCCCGGGACCTCGCCGGAGAAGGCGCGGCCGTCGTCGTCAGCCACGAGGCCGAGTACGTGCTCGTCGAGGTCTCCCACGAGATCCCCGGTCTGCTCGGCATGGCCGACCTCGAGGCCGGCGCCAGCGCCCGCGCGATGCCCGAGCCAGGTGTCGGCCGATGAGCCGTGACGACGGCGGCACGGACGCCAGCGTCGAACGTGACCGCGGCTCCGGCACGGTGCTGGGTCTCACCCTCGTCGCCGTGCTGATCATCATGACGCTCGCGGTGGTCGGGCTCTCCAAGGCGGTGCACGCGCGTGGTGCTGCTCAGTCGGGCGCGGATCTCGCCGCGCTCGCGGCCGCGACCGCCCTGCACGCCGCCGGGGGCCAAGCTCGAGACCCGTGCCGGGTGGCCGACGAGGTCGCGGCCGCCAACGGCACGGAGCTGACCGCCTGCCGGGTGATCGACGAGAACGTCGAGGTCACGACGGGGGTCGTCGTCATCGGCGAGACGTGGCCCCTGGAGGGTCGGCGGCTCGAGGCGCACGCGGAGGCACGTGCCGGTCCGGCCGGATAGTCCTTCACGCGCGTGTTTCGCCCACCGGTTCGGCGGCCGCCTCACCGCCCCGGCATCGCAGGAGCAGGGACAGCAGCCGCACGGCACCAGCCTTGTCCAGCGGGGCGTTGCCGTTGCCGCACTTCGGGGACTGGACGCACGCCGGGCAGCCGTCCGCGCAGCCGCACGAGACGATGGCGTCCCTCGTCGCCCTGATCCACTCCAGCGCGGCGCGGTAGCCCCGCTCGGCGAAGCCCGCACCGCCGGGGTAGCCGTCGTGGACGAACACCGTCGGCTGCCCGGTCTGCGGGTGCACCGCCGTCGACAGGCCACCGATGTCCCAGCGGTCGCAGGTGGCCAGCAGGGGCAGCAGCCCGATCGAGGCGTGCTCGGCCGCGTGCAGCGCCCCGGGCAGGGAGTCCTTGCCGACGCCGGCGTCGGCGCAGGCCTCCTCCGAGACCGTCCACCACGTCGCGGTGGTCGCCAGCACCCGCTCCGGTGTGTCCAGCGGGTAGGAGCCGACGATCTCCATCCCCGGCAGGCGCCGCCGGTCATAGCCGGCCACCCGGCTCGTCACCTCGACGTCGCCGAACCGCCACGTCACCTCGTCCCCGTGCGGCCGGGACTGCCAGGTCACCTCGTCGCGCACGGACAGGATCCGCACCGAGGACTCCGACCGTGCCTTGGTCCGGTAGCTGAGGTCGGACTTCTCGTGCACCAGCGCGACGTCGTCCTCCAGGGCGTCCACGACGAACGTGCGGCCCTGGTGGATGTACACGGCGCCGGGGTGCACGGTGGCGTCGGCCCGGGCGCCGTCGACCGTGCCGAGCACCGTCCCGGTCTCCGCCTCGACGATCTGGACCGGCGACTCACCGCCGCCGCGAAGGTCCGTCAGGTTCTGCGGCCGCTCCGGCCGGGCGATGTTCCAGAACCACCCGGTGGGCCGGCGGCGCAGCAGACCGCGCCGCTCCAGCTCCTCCAGCAGACTGGCGTCGGGCAGCCCGAACAGCGTCAGGTCCGGCTCCGTCAGCGGCAGCTCCGACGCGGCCGCGCACAGGTGCGGCGCGAGCACGTACGGGTTGGCCGGGTCGAACGTCGTCGCCTCCACCCCGAAGATCGTCTCCGGGTGGTGCACCACGTACCCGTCCAGCGGGTCCTCGCTCGCCACGAGCACCGCCACCCCGTCCGCGCCGGCGCGGCCCGCCCGGCCGGCCTGTTGCCACATCGACACCCGCGTGCCCGGCCATCCCGCCATCACCACCGCGTCCAGGCCGGCCACGTCCACGCCCAGCTCGAGGGCGTTCGTCGTGGCCAGCGCCAGCAGCTCTCCCGAGCGCAGGGACCGCTCGAGGTCACGCCGCTCCTCCGGCAGGTACCCACCGCGGTAGGCCGCCACCCGGCCCGCCAGGTCGGGGTCGACCGCTCGCAGATGCCGCCGGGTCTGCTCGGCGATGACCTCGGCGCCGTAGCGCGAACGGACGAACGCCAGCGTCCGCGCTCCCGCGCTCACCAGGTCCGCCAGCAGCTCGGACGTCTCGGCGGTGGCGCTGCGCCGCGGTCCCGACTCGAAGGGCTCGTCCTGGGCGTCGCCGGCCTGCAGATCCACGCCCTCGGCGGGCCAGCCGGCGCTCAGGGCCGGCTGCCACAGCACGATCGTTCGCCGCCCCGCGGGTGCCATGTCCGCGGTGACGGCCGTGATCTCCTCCGGCTCGGCCCCGATCAGGCGCGCGGCGGTCAGTGCCGGCTCCGCCGTCGTCGCCGACGCCGCCAGCACGGTGGGCGCGGCGCCGTACGAGCGGGCCAGCCGTAGCAGGCGGCGCAGCACCAGCGCCACGTGGGCCCCCAGCACGCCGCGGTAGGCGTGGCACTCGTCGACGACGACGTAGCGCAGCCCCTTGAGGAGCCGCTGCCAGCGCCGGTGCCCCGGCAGCATCGAGAAGTGCAGGAAGTCCGGGTTGGACAGCACGGCGTCGGCGTGGTCGCGAGCCCAGTCCCGCTCGGTCAGCGGGGTGTCGCCGTCACAGGTCGTGAGGCGCACGTCCCGCAGCTCGGCAGCCTCCAGCAGCCGCTCGAGCCCGGCGAGCTGGTCCGCGGCCAGCGCCTTGGTGGGGGAGAGATACAGGATGCTGGACCGCCGGTCGTAGGCCTTGATGCTGCCCGACGACGGACCGCCGGCTGTCCCGGCGCGCCCCGCCCGGACGGCCGAGAGCGCTGGCAGCCATGCGGCGAGCGACTTTCCGGACCCCGTCCCGGTAGCGATGATCGTGTGCCGCCCGGCGTGCGCGGCATCGGCGGCGCTCACCTGGTGCGCCCAGGGCTGGTCCACGCCGAGGCGCCGGTAGCCGGCGACGAGGTCGGGGTCGGCCCACGCCGGCCATTCGGCCGTGCGGCCCGGGCGTGCCGGCAGCACCTCGAGGTGGAGGAGGCGACCGTCGCGAGCACCGGTGGTGCGCAGCAGCTCGACGGGATCCAGCACGCTCCCAGTCTGCGCCACGACCGGTGTGGCAGGTGGCGGCCAAGGCCGCTTGTGGTCAGGATCTCGGACGGCGTGATGGTTTTTGACCTGCCACCATCGGGGCAACCACTGTGCGAGAAGGGCGGGACCACGATGCGAACCCGATCGGGGCTGAGAGCGACGCGAGCAAATCTTGCGGACGTCAATCGTCCACCGGGTAGGCTCGCCCGCGATACAAGACCCACCTCGACGTCGTCGTCGTTGGTGCGTGCTGCCGAGGAGGGCGGATGCTGGAGCTGAGTACCACGAGCCTGACGATCGTCGGGGTCATCGCGGGCATCGCGATCGTCGCGCTCGTGATCGCCGTGCTGCTACGACGTCAGGTGCTGGCCGCGGACACCGGTTCGCCGCGCATGCAGGAGATCGCGGGCGCGATCGAGGAAGGTGCCCAGGCATTCCTGCGTCGCCAGTTCCGCACGCTCGGCATCTTCGCGGTCATCGTCTTCGGGCTGCTGTTCCTGCTGCCCGCCGACCCCGAGGTCAAGATCGGCCGGGCGATCGCCTTCCTCTTCGGTGCCGGCTTCTCCGCGGCGATCGGATACCTGGGCATGTCCTTGGCCGTCCGCGCGAACGTTCGTGTCGCGGCCGTCGCCTCCAAGCCCGACGGGCGCCGGATCGGCGCCGGCATCGCCTTCCGCACCGGCGGCGTCGTCGGCATGGGCGTCGTCGGCCTCGGCCTCCTCGGCGCGGCCGGCGTCGTCCTGGTCTACCGCGGCGACGCCCCGGCGGTCCTGGAGGGCTTCGGCTTCGGCGCCGCGCTGCTCGCCATGTTCATGCGGGTCGGCGGCGGCATCTTCACCAAGGCGGCCGACGTCGGCGCCGACCTGGTCGGCAAGGTGGAGCAGGGCATCCCCGAGGACGATCCTCGTAACGCCGCCACGATCGCGGACAACGTCGGGGACAACGTCGGTGACTGCGCGGGCATGGCGGCCGACCTCTTCGAGTCCTACGCCGTGGTGCTCGTCGCCTCGCTGATCCTGGGCCGGGCGGCAATGGGTGAGCAGGGGCTGATCCTGCCGCTCATCGTCACCGCCGTCGGGGCCGTCGTGGCCGCGCTCGGTGTCGTGATCACGAAGGTGCGGGGCAGCGAGTCCGGTCTGACGGCGATCAATCGCGGCTTCTACGTCTCCGCCGTCGTCGGCGTGCTCCTCGCCGCGATCGCCACGCTCGTCTACCTCCCGACCACCTTCGGCGCGATCCAGGGCGTCAGCGAAGACCTCGCCGACCACCCGGGCAACCCGCAGCTGGTCGTCATCGCCGCGGTCGCGATCGGCGTGGTGCTCGCGGGCGTGATCCTGTGGCTGACCGGCTACTACACCGGCACCACGTCGGGCCCGACCCGGCACGTCGCCTCGACGTCGCGCACCGGTGCGGCCACGGTCGTGCTCTCCGGCATCGGCGTCGGGTTCTCCTCCGCCGTCTACACCGCGGGCATCATCGCCGCGGCCATCTGCGGCGTGTTCCTCATCGCCGGCGGCAACGTGTGGCTGGCCCTGTTCCTCGTGGCTCTCGCCGGCTGCGGCCTGCTCACCACGGTCGGCGTGATCGTCGCGATGGACACCTTCGGGCCCATCAGCGACAACGCCCAGGGCGTGGCCGAGATGTCCGGTGAGGTGGACGAGGCGGGTGCGCAGGTGCTCACCGACCTCGACGCGGTCGGCAACACCACCAAGGCGATCACGAAGGGCATCGCGATCGCCACGGCGGTCCTCGCGGCGACGGCGCTGTTCGGTTCCTACGCGGATGCCGTCACCACGGCGCTCGAAGAGATCGGGGACGCCGGGGCGGCGACGGCGGACGGCGTCGTGGCCGCGATGGTCTCCTACGACATCGTCTCCCCGATCACCCTGGTGGGTGTGATCCTCGGCGGTGCCACGGTCTTCCTGTTCTCCGGGCTGGCGATCGACGCGGTCACCCGGGCGGCCGGCGCGATCGTCTTCGAGGTGCGGCGCCAGTTCCGCGAGATGCCGGGCATCATGACCGGCAAGGAGCGCCCGGACTACGCCAGGGTCGTCGACATGTGCACCAAGGACTCGCTCCGCGAGCTCGCCACGCCCGGCCTGCTGGCGGCCTTCGCGCCCATCGCCGTCGGTTTCGGCCTCGGCGTGGGGCCGCTGGCCGGCTTCCTCGCCGGCACGATCGGTGCCGGTGTGCTCATGGCCGTCTTCCTCGCCAACTCCGGCGGCGCCTGGGACAACGCCAAGAAGATCGTCGAGGACGGCCACTACGGCGGCAAGGGCTCCGAGGCGCACGAGGCCACGATCATCGGCGACACCGTCGGCGACCCGTTCAAGGACACCGCCGGTCCGGCCATCAACCCGCTCATCAAGGTGATGAACCTCGTCTCCCTGCTGATCGCCCCGGCTGTGGTCCAGCTCAGCGTCCCGGCGGACGCCAACCACGGCCTGCGGATCGGCATCGCGCTCGCCGCGGCCGCCATCGCGCTGCTTGCGGTGCTCGCCTCCAGGCGCCGTGCGGGCAAGGTCGACACTGCCGAGGACATCGACAACGCCATCGCCACGGAGGCTGCCGGCTCCTGAGCGAACCGACAGCGGCTCGGCGCCCGTCCGACGTTCGCCTCCGTCCTACGCCGCCTCCGCCGAGCGTCGAAGATCCCGGCGAGGACTGAGGCTCGAACCTCAGCCCTGGGCGTAGGTCTCAGCAGTCGGCGACGGCGATGCCGCCTCCGGATCGCTCAAGGGCCCGCAACCCGGTTCCAGGACTGACGCGGGGAGCAGCTCGGCGCCGCGCACCCCGGCCAGCAGGGCGGGATCCATCGGCTCGCCCCTGCAGAGCACGCTGATCGCACCGGTGGGCTCGAGGACGACGGCGGCCACCTCGGCGGTGCTGCGCACGCCGGAGAGCCGCAGCCGCGAGCGGAGCTCGGCCTCGGTGATGTGCGCGCGGTCCAGGTGGTCGATCAGCACGGTCGGGCCCGCCATGAGCAGCACCGGTGTGGTGCTCACGAGCCGGTCGAACCAGGCGTGCCGCCGCAGCGCGCCGACCGCGCCCTCGAGCGCCACGAGCGTCAGCAGCGCCAGCAGGCCGCCGGCGAGCGTGGGTGTGTGCCCCAACGCGGCGCGGCCCAGGATTGCTCCCAGCACGATGACGACCGCGACGTCGAAGGTCGAGAGCGTGGCGAGGACTCGCTGGCCGAGCAGCCGGGTGATGGTCAGGAAGGCGGTGTAGAGGGCGAAGGTCGACAGGACGACCGCGACTGCTTCGACGGGTCCGACGCCGATGTGTTCCCACAGATTCATGGCCGCATGGTGCCACCGCCCCCGCCCGGAGCACTAAACCGCCGGGACCGGGGCAGCGAGCAGCCGCGCCTGGACAGCAGACCGCCCGGGCCACGAGGTGGCCCGGGCGGTCTCGGTCGAGCAGGTGCTAGCGCTCCCGGCGGAAGCGCCCGAAGCGGGAGGATCGGCCCCTCCGCGTGCCGGCGGCTGCGCCTGCGTCCGGACCGTCCCCGTTCTCGGCGGCGACCTCGGCGTAGGCCTCGTCGAACTTCTCGTCGAACTTCTCGTCGAAGGTCACGTCGACCTGCTCCTCGACGTGCGTGCTGAGCCGTCGCTGCAGCTCCTCACGCCGCTGTCGCCGCTCGGCCTGGACCAGCACGAGGTGCTCGGCGCTCAGTGCCTTGTAGATGGAGACGCACATGAGGACCATCACGACGGACACGGGTATGGAGGTCAGGATCGCCGCGTTGCGCAGCGCTGTCAGGCCGTCGGCGAGCAGCAGCGTGATGGCCACCGCGCCCTCGAGCAGCGCCCACATCGCCCGGCTCCACCTCGGTGGGTTGATGTCGCCGCCCGAGGAGAGCATGTCCACCACGAGCGAGCCGGAGTCGGACGAGGTGACGAAGAAGATGGCGACGAGCAGTACTGCGACCACGGCGAGCAGCGTTGCGCCGGGCAGGCCGTCGAGGTAGCTGAACAGCACGCGCTCGGGTTGCCCACCGACCGTCGCGGCGATCTCCGGGTCCCACAGGCCGCCGTTGTTGTCCTCCCAGGCCCGCCGGATCGCGCCGGCGCCCATGACGGTGAACCAGACGAAGGTGATGATGGTCGGGACGAGGAGGACCCCGCCGATGAACTGGCGGACGGTGCGCCCCTTCGAGATCCGGGCGATGAAGACGCCGACGAAGGGCGCCCAGGAGATCCACCAGCCCCAGTAGAAGACGGTCCAGAAGCGCTGCCAGGACAGGCCTTCTTCGCCCGTGTAGGCGGAGGTGTTGAAGGTGAGCTCGACGATGCTCTGCAGGTAGCTGCCGATTCCCTGCACGAGGTCTCGGAGCAGGAACAGGGTGGGGCCCAGCAGCAGCAGGGCGATGAGGAAGACGCCGGCCATGCCGAGGTTCGTGTTGGACAGGATCTTGATGCCCTTGTCGATGCCGGTGAGCACGGAGAACAGGGCGATGAAGGTGATCGCGGTGATCAGGACGATCAGGACGGTGTTGGAGATCGTCCCGTCGTCAGCGATCTGGCCCTCGGGGATGAGGTTCAGGTAGTTCAGGCCGGCCGAGATCTGTTGCACGCCGAGGCCCAAGGAGGTTGCGACGCCGAACAGCGTTCCGACGACGGCGACGACGTCGATGACGTCGCCGATCCACCCCTTGACCCGGTCGCCCAGCAGCGGCTCGAGCGCCCACCGGATGGAGACGGGCCTGCCTTTGCGGTGGATGGCGTAGGCGACCGCGAGGCCGACGACGGCGTAGATGGCCCAGGCGTGGAAGCCCCAGTGCAGGAACGTCTGGCTGATCGCCGCCTCGGCGCGCACCGCGGCCGAGGCGCCTTCCGGGACCCCGGGCTTCGGGTTCGTGAAGTACTCGAGGGGCTCGGCCGCTCCCCAGAACACGAGGCCGATGCCCATGCCGGCCGCGAAGAGCATCGCGAACCAGGACAGCAGCGAGAACTCCGGCTCGTCCTCGTCCTTGCCGAGCTTGATGTCACCGAAGCGGCTCAGGCCCATCCAGAGGGAGAAGATGATGAAACCGGCGACGGTGACCACGAACCAGGGGCCGAGCGCCGCGACCACGTCGAGCATGAAGCTGTCGAGCGTCGTGGAGACCGTCTCCGGCCAGACGTAGGCGATGACGACCGCACCGAGGATGATGACGAGGGCGGGGATGAAGATGCGTGGCGCCTGAAGGAGGGGCTTCTTCCGCGGCCTGCCTGCTTCGGGTGGATCAGCCGGCGGTCCGGCGCTTCGCTGAGCTGTTGAACTCATGGAGGTTCTCCTCGGTCGGGTTCGCTCGCTGACGCGACGGCGTGAACGGGCGTGCAGCGCCGCGGCCGCCGGGCCGAGTACTCAATCGACGACCGTAACCACTCCTGCGCGTCAGGACCACCCTGGAGCTACGGAAGGCACCTCCTGCCAGCCGTCCCGTCGCTGCGGGGAGGTCTGCCGCGGCTCTCGACGTGCGGACCCCTGCCGCCCGCGCACACCATGGGGCATGAGCGACCTCTCGTCCATTCCCGTTCAGAAGCAGGACTGGCCCGGTACGACGGCGGACCTCCGCCCGGCCCCCGACCACGGCGAGACGTCGTACGCCGGCCGGGACCGCCTCACCGGCAAGCGCGCCCTGGTCACCGGAGGGGACTCCGGTATCGGCCGTGCCACGGCCATCGCGTTCGCCAAGGAGGGCGCGGACGTGGCGATCGCGTACCTGCCGCAGGAACGGGTGGACGCCCAGGAGACCCAGCGGCACGTCGAGGCCACCGGCCGCAGATGTGTCCTCTGCCCGACCGACCAGCGCACGCAGCAGGCGAACAAGGAGCTGGTCCGCAAGGTCGTCTCCGAGTTCGGCGGCCTCGACATCCTGGTCAACAACGCCGGCTTCCAGATGGCCCACCAGGAGCTGGAGGACTTCCCCGACGACCAGATCGAGCGCACGTTCGCGACCAACGTCTATGCCACGTTCTGGTTGACCAAGGCCGCCGCGCCACACCTGGAACCCGGCTCGAGCGTCATCAACACGACCTCGATCCAGGCCTTCGAGCCCTCCACACCGCTGCTCGACTATGCCGCGACGAAGGCTGCGCTCAACAACCTCACGGTCAATCTCGCGGGCGAGCTGGGCCCCCGCGGCATCCGCGTCAACGCGGTGGCCCCCGGGCCGATCTGGACACCCCTCATCCCGTCCACGATGCCTCAGGAGAAGGTCGAGGGCTTCGGTTCCGACACCCCGCTGGGACGCGCCGGCCAGCCCGTCGAGGTGGCGACGGCGTACGTGTATCTGGCGAGCGACGAGGCGAGCTACGTCTCGGGCACCGTGCTCGGTGTGACCGGCGGCAAGCCGGTCTTCTGACAGCACCGACCTCTGCGCGACCACGGCTCGCAACGAAACCACACCGTGCGGCCTCCGGACGCCTACGGTTGTCGCGTGACCCAGGACGCGCGCGGCGCCAACCGTCGGATCGCGGGTGTGGTCCTCGCCGTCGTCGCGGCCGCCGCCGTCCTGGCGGTGTGGTGGTTCTTCGTCACGACCCCGACCGGCCAGCGCCTCGACGAGGTCGCCTACGAGGGGTCACGCATCGGCCGCAGCCGGCTCGACTCGACGGCGCAGCAGGTGCTCGCGGTCGTGTCGGTGCCGTTCCTGGTGCTGGTCATCGCTGTCGCCGGCGGTCTGGCCCTCCTGCGGCGCCGCTGGCGGCACGCCGTCGCGGTGGCGGTGGTCGTCGCCGGAGCGAACCTCAGCACGCAGATCCTCAAGTACGACCTGCTGGACCGGCCGGACCACGGGATCTCGGAGACGGTGGACAACTCCATGCCCAGCGGTCACACCACCGTCGCAGCCACGGTGGCCGCGGCCGCCCTCATCGTCGCGCCCCCGCGGTGGCGCTGGCTCGCCGCGCTCCTCGGCGCCGTCTACGCCGGCGGCACGGGCGTGGCCACCATGATCGGCGGCTGGCACCGCGCCAGTGACGTCGTCGCGGCCGTGCTCGTCGTCGCCGCGTGGCTGCTGGTGGCCCTCGTGGTCCTCGGACCGGGCGCCGACGACACCGGACGCGTCGCGCCGCAGTGGGTGCGCCGGGCCGACACCGCGACCCGGGCGTTCCTCTTGGTCGTCGGGATCGGGGCGGGCCTGGCGGCCCTCCTCAGCATGCTCATCACCACACAGGGCGACGGCGGTGCACGGCTCGAACGCCTGATCGCCTACGGTGGTGCCAGCGTCGGCGTCGTCGCCGTGACCTGCCTGACCGCCGTCGTCGCCCTGTGGCTGGCGGCACCACGGCCCAGGTCTGCACCTCCAGCCCGCCGGTAGCGGCGACACAGATCCCGACTGCGCGGCTGCGCGGCGAAGATGTACGGTCGGCGCGAACCCAGGGACGCCGTGCGGCGTCCAGCACCCAGAAGGAAGGTCCTTGTGGCCAGCTCCCGCAAGCTCGTGATCGTCGAGTCGCCGACCAAGGCGCGCACCATCCGCGGCTACCTCGGCGACGACTTCGAGATCGAGGCCAGCGTCGGGCACATTCGTGACCTGCCGCAGCCCTCGGAGCTGCCGGCCGACATGAAGAAGGGGCCTTACGGGAAGTTCGCCGTCGACGTCGAGGGCGACTTCGACCCCTACTACGTCGTCGACTCGGACAAGAAGAAGAAGGTCGCCGAGCTCAAGCGTGCCCTGAAGGAGTCCGACGAGCTCTACCTCGCCACCGACGAGGACCGCGAGGGCGAGGCGATCGCCTGGCACCTCCTCGACGTGCTCAAACCCAAGGTCCCCGTCAAGCGGATGGTCTTCCACGAGATCACCCGCGAGGCCATCACCCGCGCCCTGGAGAACACCCGTGAGGTCGACGAGCGCCTCGTCGACGCCCAGGAGACCCGGCGGATACTCGACCGGCTCGTCGGCTACGAGGTCTCGCCCCTGCTGTGGCGCAAGGTCAAGCCTGGGATCTCGGCCGGACGCGTGCAGTCCGTGGCCACCCGCCTGGTCGTCGAGCGCGAACGTGAGCGGATGGCCTTCCGTGCGGCCTCCTACTGGGACGTGCGCGGAACCTTCACCGGCGGCCCCGCCGAGGACCGCGGCGAGTTCGTCGCCAAGCTGGTCAACCTCGACGGCAAGAAGGTCGCCTCCGGTCGTGACTTCGGCGACGACGGCCGGCTCAAGGCCGCGGCCGAGAAGAGCGGCGCGGTGCACCTCGACGAGGCGACCGCGACCGACGTCGCCACCGCCCTGGAGAAGACGGAGTCCCGTGTCGTCTCGATGGAGACGAAGCCGTACACCCGCCGGCCGGCCGCGCCCTTCACCACCTCCACGCTGCAGCAGGAGGCGTCCCGCAAGCTGCGCATGAGCTCGCGGGAGACCATGCGCACCGCCCAGGGCCTGTACGAGAACGGCTTCATCACCTACATGCGTACGGACTCCCCGGCGCTGTCCTCGCAGGCTGTCTCCGCCGCGCGCGGGCAGGCCGCCGAGCTGTACGGCTCCGACTACGTCGCCGACAAGCCCCGCACCTACGGCAAGGCCAAGGGCGCCCAGGAGGCCCACGAGGCGATCCGCCCCGCCGGAGACTCCTTCCGCACCCCCGCCCAGGTCGCGAGCAGCCTCGTCGGCGCGCAGTTCAAGCTCTACGAGCTGATCTGGAAGCGCACCGTCGCCTCGCAGATGGCCGACGCCCGCGGCTCGACCGCCACCGTGCGGCTCGGGGCCGACCCCGTCCTGGCCGACGGGCGCAGCGCCCGCGCCGAGCTGACGGCGTCCGGCACCGTCATCACCTTCCGCGGATTCCTCGCCGCCTACGAGGAGGGCCGCGACGCCGACCGGTACGAGAGCGGTCAGGGAAAGGACGACACGCGCCTGCCCGTCGTGAGTGAGGGCGACGCCGTCGAGACGAACGAGGTCGCCCCCGAGGGCCACGAGACCACTCCGCCACCGCGATTCACCGAGGCCAGCCTCGTCAAGGCCCTCGAGGAGCGCGGCATCGGCCGACCCTCCACCTACGCGGCCACCATCTCCGTCATCACCGACCGTGGCTACGTCGACCGGCGCGGGCAGGCCCTGGTGCCGACCTGGTTGGCGTTCTCCGTGGTCCGGCTGCTCGAGGAGAACCTTCCCCGCCTGGTCGACTACGACTTCACCGCCGAGATGGAGGGCGACCTCGACCGCATCGCGGCGGGGGAGGAGGAGCGCGTCGGTTGGCTCACGCGGTTCTACCGCGGCGACGAGGGCTCGGACCGGCCGGGTCTGCGCAATCTCGTGGCCGACCTCGGCGACATCGACGCACGCGCCGCGAACAGCATCGACATCGGCGACGGTCTGACCCTGCGCGTGGGCCGGTACGGCCCCTACATCGAGGGCCCCGGCGAAGAGGGCAAGCCCGCCCGCCGCGCCTCGGTGCCCGACGACGTCGCGCCCGACGAGATGACGCCCGAGCTGGCGCGCGAGCTGCTCGAGAAGCAGGCCGACGACGGACGCGAGCTCGGCACCGACCCGGAGACCGGACACACGATCATCGCCAAGAACGGACGCTTCGGGCCCTACGTCACCGAGGTGCTTCCCGAGGCGGAGGAGGAGGGGCCGAAGAAGGGCAAGAAGAAGAGCGCGAAGCCGAAGCCGCGGACCGCATCGCTCCTGAAGTCCATGCAGCTCGAGACCGTCGACCTCGAGCAGGCCCTCAGGCTGCTGTCCCTGCCGCGGGTCGTCGGCACGGACCCGGACGGCGTCGAGATCACCGCGCAGAACGGCCGGTACGGCCCCTACCTCAAGCGCGGCACCGACTCGCGGTCCCTCGAGACGGAGGACCAGATCTTCGACATCACGCTCGAGGAGGCGCTGGCGCTCTACGCACAGCCCAAGCGCGGCCGTGGCGCCACCGCACGCCCACCGCTGCGCGAGCTGGGCGAGGACCCGACCAGCGGGAAGCCGGTGGTCGTCAAGGACGGCCGGTTCGGTCCGTACGTCACCGACGGAGCGACGAACGCGACGCTGCGCAAGGACGACGACGTCGATACCATCACACCTGAGCGCGGGTTCGACCTGCTCGCCGAGAAGCGGGCGAAGGGCCCGGCCAAGAAGCCGGCGTCCACCAAGAAGAGCACCTCACGCAGCACCACGAAGCGGAGCACCGCCAAGAAGGGCTGAGGACGATGTACGACCGGTTCCTCCGGCGTTCGATCCGGGGCACGCTGGGGCTGTCGGCGATCGCGATCGCCGCCTTCGTGCTGCTGTTCGTGTTCGACCGGCTCTCGTCGGAGGGCTTGTTCGTCTCGATCGCCGTCGTCGTCGGTGTCGCCCTCGTCATCCTGTTCACGGCGTTCCGGCAGGCGAGCGAACGGGCCCGGAGGAGGGCGGAGACCGCATCGACGCTGGACCGGACGGCGTCGACCGATCCCCAGATCAGCGAGGCCGGCTACGACCCGATGCGGAAGTTCCGCTCGCCCAACGAGTGATTCGCACGTCAACACCCGAGGATCGAGCGCTGGGATGCTCGAGCGGCCGCGTCCCGGACGGTGACGCGGTCGCAGCCGGTGCGGCACTAGGTTGACCGACATGACTTCTTCGGCGACGACGACCAGCGCACTGCCCGACGGCCTTCCCGACGTGCCGGATCCGCACGACGCCCCGCCCCTGCGCTGGGGCATCCTCGGCGCGGGCGGCATCGCCCGGAAGTTCGCGACCGAGGTGCCCGCCAACTCCTCGCAGCAGGTGGTCGCCGTCGGCTCGCGGTCCGTCGACAAGGCGGAGGAGTTCGCGCAGGCGCACGGCATCGGCCGTGCCCACGGCAGCTACGCCGGCCTGCTCGCGGACCCCGAGGTCGACGTCGTCTACGTCGCCACCCCGCACAGCCATCACCGCGAGCACGCCGTTCTGGCGCTGGAGGCGGGCAAGCCCGTCCTGGTGGAGAAGGCCTTCACGCGCAACGCCGGCGAGGCCCGTGAGGTGCTCGCCGTGGCCGAGGAACGCGGCCTGTTCGCGATGGAGGCCATGTGGACCCGGTTCCTGCCCCACATGGTGGTGCTGCGTGCCGTCGCGGCCTCGGGTGTGCTCGGCGAGATCCTCGCCGTGCGCGGGGACCACGGGCAGCGACTGCCCCTCGTCGAGCGCCTCCGAGAGCCGTCCCTGGCCGGTGGTGCGCTGCTCGACCTCGGCGTCTACCCCGTCTCCTTCATCCACAGCGTGCTCGGTGCGCCCGAGAACGTCCACGCGGCCGGTGCGCTCAACGAGCTCGGCGTGGACGTCCACGAGGCCGTCACCCTCGGCTACGGCCGCACGGTCGCCGTGGCGACCGCGAACATGTGGGCGCGCAGCCGCACCGACGCGTCGGTGATCGGGACCGAGGGTCGCATCGACGTGGCCGGCAGCGCCTGGGCGCCCACCACCATCACCGTCACACCGGCCGACGGCGAAGCCTGGACCTGGCCCGGGGACGGCACCCGCCTGGGTGGCTTCCAGCATCAGGCCGCCGAGGTGGCCCGCTGCGTCACGGCCGGGCAGCAGGAGTCCCCCGTCATGCCGTGGAGCGCCACGATCGAGGTCATGGAGATCATGGACGAGGTGCGCCGCCAGCTCGGGGTCGTCTACCCGGGCGAGTAGCGCTCGTTCGCGGCCTGACCCCTCGGGGCCAGGCCGGGCGCCGCGCGGACCCGCCCCAGGTGCCCGGGCCCGCCCAGGCGCCAAAAGTTGCTGTACTTGTCGTTCGTAGCCGCAAACTCAGCACATTCTCCACCGGTGCCGGAGGTCCGGGCGAAGGCCCTTCGCGTGGTCAGGCGGTGGCGTCGAGCTCCGGCTCGGCGTGGGGGCGGCCCTTGAGCTCGTGGAACCCCGGCGTGGCCGCGACCAGCAGCGTGCCGTCCCAGAGCCGTCCGGCATCCTCGCCGGCAGGCAACCGCGAGATCACCGGGCCGAAGAAGGCGGCCGATCCGCCGTCGGGCGTGGTGGCCCTGACGACGGGCGTGCCGACGTGCTCGCCCACCTGCGCGAGCGCCTCCGCGTGCGAGGCCCGCACGGCCGCGTCGTACGCCGTCGAGTCGCCCACGTCGGCGAGCGACTCGGGCAGGCCGGCGGCACGCAGGGCGGCGTGGAGATCGCCGAGCCAGTCACCCTCGCGCGGCTCCGTCCACAGCGCCGTGTAGAGGCGCGCGAGCGCTGCCTCGCCGTGCTCCTCCAGCGTGGCCATGCAGACACGCACGGGCACCCACAGGTAGCCCTCGGTGTCTCCCTCGGGATCCTCCTCCTGGCCTTCGTTGAGCACCGACAGGCTCATCAGGTGCCACCGGATGTCCACGGGCCGGACCCGCGCGACCTCCACCAGCCACCGCGAGGTCAGCCAGGTGTACGGGCAGGAGGGGTCGAACCAGAAGTCCGCAGTCGTCCGCTCACTCATCCCGACGCAGGCTACTGCTCGTCGGCACGCCGTGTCGCTGCGCCCGACTACCCTGACCGGGTGAGTCCAGAGGTCCCTGCCGCCCCTCGAGCGCCAGCCACCGGCACGTCCGGCGAGCTCGCGGGCTGCTTCGTCTCCCTCGAGGGCGGCGACGGCGCGGGCAAGACCACCCAGCGCGACCTCCTCGGCACGTGGCTGAGCGCTGCGGGGCACGACGTCGTCCTCACCCGCGAGCCGGGCGGCACCGATCTCGGGCGGGTGCTGCGAGACGCCGTCCTGCACGGCGACGACCTCGACCCCCGCACGGAGGCGCTGCTCTACGCCACCGACCGCGCCCACCACGTCCACCACCTGGTGCGCCCCGCCCTCGCCGGCGGCGCCGTGGTGGTCACCGACCGGTACCTCGACTCCTCGATCGCCTACCAGGGCGCGGCCCGTGAGCTGGGCGACGGCGAGATCCGCGACCTCAACCTCTGGGCCACCGAGGGGCTGCTCCCCGACCTGACCGTCCTGCTGGACCTCGACCCGGCCACCGGCGCGGCGCGGCGCAGCCATGCCCCGGACCGGCTCGAGCGCGAGTCGATCGAGTTCCACATCCACGTGCGCGAGCACTTCCTGGCGCTCGCCCGTGCCGAGCCGGAACGGTTCCTCGTCGTCGATGCCGCCGCAAGCCCGGAGGAGGTCCACGCCGCCGTCCGTGACCGCCTCCTGCCGCTGCTGCCCGCCGGGGGATCGCGATGAGCGTCTGGGACGACGTCGTCGGCCAGGACGCGGTCGTCACGACCCTCAAGGGTGCCGTGCTCGCCTCCAGGCACGCCTCCGGCGAGGCCGGCGCGCGCGCCATGACTCACGCGTGGCTCATCACCGGACCGCCCGGCTCCGGCCGGTCGGTCGCCGCGCGCGCGTTCGCCGCGGCGCTGCAATGCACCGACCCCGAGGAGCCGGGCTGCGGCCGCTGCCACGACTGCACTACCGTGCTCGCCGGCACCCACGCCGACGTGACGCTCGTGGGCACCGAGAAGGTCATCTTCAGCATCGACGAGATCCGTCCGCTCGTCTCCCAGGCGCAGCGCGCGCCCGCCCGCGGCCGGTGGCGCGTGATGCTCATGGAGGACGCCGACCGCATGGTCGAGCGCACCTCGAACGTGCTCCTCAAGGCGATCGAGGAGCCACCGCCGCGCACGGTGTGGCTGCTCTGCGCGCCGAGCCCGGAGGACGTGCTGACCACCATTCGGTCGCGAAGCCGCGGGGCCCACCTGCGGGTGCCCGACCCCCACGACGTGGCCGACCTGCTCGTGCGCCGCGACGGCCTCGACCCCGACGTGGCGCTCACCGCCGCGCGGGCCGCACAGTCGCACGTCGGTCTGGCACGCCGGCTCGCCCGTGACCCGGACGCGCGCGAACGCCGCCGTCGACTCCTCGCCGTGCCGGCCGGGATCCGCGGGGTGGGCGACGCCGTCCTCGCGGCAGCGGAGCTCATCGATACTGCCGGCGCGGACGCCAAGGCGGCCACCGAGGAGCGCGACGCGACCGAGAAGGCGGCTCTGCTGCGCAGCCTCGGCGCCGAGGCCGGGACGCGGCTCCCGCCGGCGCTGCGCGGGCAGGTCCGCCAGCTCGAGGAGGAGCAGAAGCGCCGGGCCACCCGCGCACAGCGCGACGTGCTCGACCGAGCCATGGTCGACCTGCTCTCGCTCTACCGGGACGTCCTCGTGGTCCAGCTCGGTGCCGCCGTCGACCTGGTCAACACGGACCTGGAGCACGAGGTACGCCGCCTCGCGGCCGACTCGACGCCGGAGCGAACCGTGCGTCGCATGGACTCCGTGGGAGTGGCGCGCGAGCGGCTGGAGGCCAACGTGGCGCCGCTTCTCGCGGTCGAGGCCATGATGGTGGCGCTGCGGCCGCAGGCGAGCTGAGCCGCGCCACCATGAGCCGACGGCACCGGCCGCGCGAGGACCGTGTGGACAGGTAGCGTGACCGGGTGCGTCGCGTGCTTCCCCGGTCCCTGTCGAGGCGCCTCGGCGTGGTCGCGGTGCTGCTGCCCATCGTCCTGGTCGGATGCGGCCACGAGCCGATGGAGCGGGTGGAGACCGCGGGTGAGGACCAGGCGTCCCAGTCCTCGCCCGAGCCGAACGAGCCCAAATCCGCACCGAGCGGGTCGACCCCCGCGCCCCAGGACCCGGCACTCGAGGAGTACTACGACCAGGACCTCGACTGGCAGGCCTGCGGGAACTACGACTGCGCGAAGCTCACCGTTCCGGTCAGCTATGACGCGCCCGCCGACGAGTCCATCGAGCTGGCCCTCAAGCGGCTGCCCAGCCGCAGCGACGGGGCACCGTCCCTAGTCATCAACCCCGGCGGCCCCGGCGGCTCGGGCGCGGACATGGTCGAGAGCGTCGAGCGCATGTTCAGTCCCGAGCTGCTCGCCGCGTACGACGTCGTGGGGTTCGACCCCCGCGGCGTCGCCGGGTCCGCGCCGGTCGACTGCGTCTCCGACGCCCAGCTGGACCGGCTGCGCGCGGCGGACTACGACGTCGAGACCCCCGAAGGCCTGGAGGCGTACCGCGAGGACGCCGAGCTCATCGCCCAGGGCTGCGCTTCGCGCACCGGCGAGCTGCTCGGCCACGTCGACACGGCCTCGGCGGCCAGGGACATGGACATCCTGCGTGCCGCGCTCGGCGAGGACGCGCTCGACTACCTCGGCTACTCCTACGGCACCCACCTCGGCGCCGTCTACGCGGACATCTTCCCGCAGCGGGTCGGCCGGTTCGTGCTCGACGGCGCGATGGACCCCTCCCTGAGCGCCCACCAGATGACGCTCGACCAGGCCGTCGGGTTCGAGGAGGCGCTGCGCGCCTACGTCGAGGACTGCCAGGCCGGCCCGGACTGTCCGCTCCGTGGCGATGCGGACGACGGCATGGAACAGATCCGCACGCTCCTCGACCTCACCGCAGACAACCCGCTGCCGACGGCGGACGGCCGGGAGCTGACGGCGCCGCTGGCCGTCTCCGGCATCCTGACGCCGTTGTACGACACCCGTTCGTGGCCGGCGCTGACGAGCGCCCTCACCCAGGCCATGGAGAGCGGGGACGGATCACAGCTGCTGTTCCTCGCCGACACCATGGCCGGCCGGGCGCCGGACGGGACGTACCGGAACAACTCGACCGAGGCCAACTGGGCGGTCAACTGCCTCGACCAGCCGGCGACCGGCGACATCTCGGACTGGCGTCGCCAGGCGGACGAGCTCGCCGACGCGGCACCGACGTTCGGCCCGGCGCTGTCCTACGGCGACGTCCTGTGCGACGCCTGGCCCGTCGAGGGTCAGCAGCGCCCGGGCCCGCTCGATGCCGAGGGCGCCCCGCCGATCGTCGTCGTCGGCACCACAGGGGACCCGGCGACGCCCTACGAGTGGAGCGTCAGCCTCGCCGAGCAGCTCGCGAGCGGCGTGCTCGTGACCCACGAGGGGGAGGGGCACACCGCGTACGGGCGGTCCAACGACTGCGTCCTCGACGCCGTCGACGCCTTCCTCGTCGAGGGTGACCCGCCGAAGGACGGCTTGACCTGCTGATGGCTCAGGGCCTGGCCTGCGGGTCACCCGGGCACGCGCCCGCCGTGCTCTAGGTGGTGGCCTTGGGCTCGGCAGGTGTCGCGAGTCACGCCCGGACGTTTTGTCGCCCGCGACAGCGCCCTTGTAGAGTTGTGTGCGCTGAGTCGCCGGCCTGCCGGCGTCCGCGCCGCCTTAGCTCAGTCGGCAGAGCGATTCACTCGTAATGAATAGGTCGTGGGTTCGATTCCCACAGGCGGCTCCACGCCCCGGTCACCCCGAGCGCCGGGGCATTCCCTGCTCAGAGGCCCTTTTCCGGCTCTCCTGACTGACCTGTGAGTCATTTGCGGCTCGGGAGTACGCGGCGGTGGCCGCCGAGGTTGAGCATGGCTAGGGCGATGAGGGCGTCGGCGGACTTGAAGCCGAACGCGATCCGGGTGATGAGTCGGATCTTGGTGTTGGTGGACTCGATCAGGCCGTTGGACAGGCCGTGCTCGATGGCGGCGTAGGGCAGCTGGAACACCACCCGCAGTCCGTCCTTGAGGAGGTAGGCCCGGTACAGCTTCGGGTCGGTGGCGGCGATCCAGGCGAGCTTGACCTGCTGGTTCTCGGTGAGGTTCCCGGGGTTCTTCCACAGCGAGTAGCGGGCGCCCTAGAGCGTCTTGGCCCCGCTCGCTGCCGGGTCTCGGGGGTGCTTCGGCGCGGGGCGGCCCCGGCCGCGTCGGTGCGGGCCAGTGCCCGGGCCTCGTTCCACGCTCTGCGGCGACCTCGTCGAGTGCTTCGGTGGCCACTTCACCACATGAAACGGATCAGCGGCCCGGACGGCGTCGGGGCACTTCCCGGCGCTGCCAACACCAGCCCGCGGGCGTCGTGGTCCACGACCACGGTTGTGGAGGAGCCGGTGAGCCGGATAGGGCGGGCGCAGTAGCCATTCCGGCGGCGGTCTGGGCGAACGCGTCCCTGAGGCCCCGAGGTCTGAAGAGTCCCAGGGTTGATGCCGCTCCTGTTTGAGCCCAGGAGGATGAGCACCATGCCAAGCTGCTGCGCCTGCGTCGCCGAGCGGCCGGAGGAGGCGGGAGCCGGAGACCTGTTGCAGGAGACGTTCGTGGCCGCGTGGCGCACCTGCGACATTGCGTCCGCAGCGGCACGCCGAGTACTCGTGCGCGAACTCCACCAGCCGCTTCGCGATCCCATGCTCGGCAGGCCGTGCTCCCCCGGCACCCACGATGTTCGCGAGCTGGAACGGCCGGTCGACGGTCAACGGGGCCTCACGCAGCCTCGACGCCACGTGCTCGCGCACGTGGCACGGGGAGAACATGATCCGCTCGACGACGGCGTCAGGATCGATCGAGCAATTGTTCTCGTCGAAGGTTGCTTCCGGCGGTGAGGTAGCAAACGGTGGGCATGTTGCCGACTGCTGAAGACGGGCGTGGCCGCGCAGGCTCGGCGTTGGGTTACCGGTCCGCCAGCGCCGCGTCGACGGCGTTGACCGTCTTGTCAGCCGCCTTCTGGAGGATCAGGCCGTTGGCCAGCCCGATCACGGCGTCAGGCGGCGAGGCGACGGTCAGATCGAGGCGCGCACCGTTGCCAGCAGGCTCGACGGTGGCGGTGAACACGTGGATCCAACCCCACTTGCTGCCCTTCTCGAACGACAGCCGTCCAGTGGCGTCGTCGCGGCCGCCGAGGCGGTACTTGCCGTCCTCGACCACCTGTGTGAGCGCGGCGAACACCTGCTCGGGGGAATGGCTCCACTCGCGGGCCACCTGCTTCTCCATAGCTGGCATGAGATCCTCTTCTGATCGGGTCGTTGGGTCTCGCCTGCCAATTCCGATGGTGACGAATCAGCTTGCCGCGAGAGGCCTTTCAATGGTTGCCCACGTCGGCTCGACCCGGCTACAGGACACGCCGCGCCCCTCCTCACCCCGAGACCCGCAGTTGGCGAATACCCTCCATCCATCCGCGGTGCCCGAAGCGGCGATCGAGGCGCTGGAGCCGCCGGGCGCGAAGGCGGACGGCTGGTCGCTGTAGCGTAGCCTGACCGGCCAGTCGAGCCATCCGCGACATAGGAACCCTGCATTGACACCCGATGACCCCGCGCACCGCACCGACGAGCCGTACCAGTCCGTCCACGCGCATCCGCTGCGTGGCCAAGACCTGGTGCTGGTCGCCGGCGTCCTTGTGTTCACCTGCGCGGTCGGGGTCCTGGTCAGCATCGGCAACGACCGGCTGTGGGGCGACCTTGTCTTCTACGCCGCGTTCGTCCTCGTGGGCTTCATTCTCGCCCGCATCACGTACGCCATCCTCGGGAACCGACGGATGCGCGCCACCGCGGTGGTCGTCACCCTCGACGGCAACACGCTCAGCGCAGAGTCGCCGTTCGGGCCCCCCGAGTTCCGCGAGGTCGACCTCACCCGGGTGACGTCGGTCGATCGCGACGTCGACGGCATGGACGAGGTGTTCGTGCTCGCCGACGGGAAACGGGCCGCCCGGGTGCCGCTGCGCGCCACCGTCGACCCCGCGGTGCTGGAGGCCGTCGACGGTGCGGTCGCCCGAGCCTCCCAGGTCTCCGAGGGCGCGCGACGGCTGCACGCCCAGGCACACGAGCGCTCCGTGGACGCCGACGGCCGGTGAGTCTGCAAGGCAGACCTGCGGGTCTGCGCGAACCGGGATGGCGTTGGGTGCGGCACAGTCCTGATGACCATGAGCTCCCGCACGACCGAGACTCACGCGGCGGCCTCCTCCTCACCGGTGAACCCGGCGAACGCGGTGCCAACCAGTTTCCCGGCCTGTGCCAGGTTGCTTGCCATGGTGCGGGCGAGGAGCTGTTCTCGTGCCGTGCCGTGCCGTGCCGTGCCGTGCCGTGCCGTGCCGTGCCGTAAGGAGTCGGTAACCCCGGGTTTGCGCCTCCGCGCGGATCCGCCGCTGCGATGATCGATACATGCGTCAGATCTCGAGCGACACCTGATGGCCCGGGTCCTCGTGGTCGACGACGACCCGACGGTGCGCGAGGTCGCGGCGACCTACATCAGGGCACAGGGTCACGAAACCGTGGAGGCGGGCGACGGCGAGGCCGCGCTGCGGGCGGTGTCCGGCCTGCCCTACGACCTGGTGGTCCTGGACCTGATGCTGCCCGGCGTCGACGGGCTGGACGTGTGCAAACAGCTGCGCGCCAGCGGCGACGTCCCGATCATCATCCTGACCGCTCTCGGCGCGGAGACCGACCCGGTGGTCGGCCTTCGCCACGGCGCCGACGACTACGTGACCAAGCCGTTCAGCCCCCGGGAGCTGGCTTTGCGCGTCGACACGGTGCTCCGCCGGGCCGGTGGTGGCACGCGGCCGCAATCGGACGTGGTGACCCGACGCCGACCTTGTCGTCGACGCCGCCCGCCACGAGGCCACGCTCGCGGGCCGGCCGCTGGTGCTGACCGGCCGCGAGTTCGACCTGCTCCGGTTCCTGATGGTCCACCCCGGCACCGCGTTCTCCCGGGACGACCTCCTGCGGCTCGTCTGGGGCTGGTCCTTCGGGGACACCAGCACGGTGACGGTCCACGTGCGCCGGTTGCGCGAGAAGATCGAGGCCGACCCCACTCGTCCGGAGAACCTCGTGACGGTCTGGGGCGTCGGGTACCGGTGGGAGCCACGAGCATGACCGCGGACCAGATCGAGATCGTCGTGGTCGCCACGGTCGCCGCGCTCGGGGTCGGCATCCTCGGGGTGCTCGCGGGCTGGCTGCTGCGGCACCGGTCGCTACGGACGCAGCTCGGTCTGGTGGCCGTAGTGGCGGTCGGCGCAGTCCTCGCTGGTGTGCTCGGAATCGCGCAACGCATGTTCCTGTCCGAGCACGACCTGCAGGTGGTCACGATGGTGACCGCCGTAGCCGCCCTCGTCGCGGGCGTCGTCGCATGGCTGCTCGGGCTGGCGCTGGCGCACTGGTCGGCGGCCCTGCGGGCCGATGTCCGCCGGTTCTCCGAGCCGACGCCCTACCCGTCCCAGCGGCGTGGGCCGGCGGAGTTCCAGGGCCTCGCCGACGAGTTGGCCGCCACCCACGAACGCCTGACGGACTCGCGGGCCCGTGAGCGCCGCCTGGAGGAGTCGCGACGCGAGCTGGTCTCGTGGGTCTCCCACGACTTGCGCACCCCGCTGGCGGGGATGCGGGCCATGACGGAGGCCCTCGAGGACGGGCTCGCACCCGACCCGTCGCGCTACCACCGACAGATCGGGGTGGAGGTGGACCGGCTGGTCCGGTTGGTCGACGACCTCTTCGAGCTCTCCCGCCTCCACGCCGGCGTGATGCGGCTGGACACCCAGCCCGTGCTCATCGGCGATCTGGTGAGCGAGGCCATCGCCGGTGCCGACCCGCTGGCCCGGGCGCACGGTGTGCGCCTGGACGGCGCGGTGGAGCCCGGCCTGGTGGTGGCGGCCGACCCGGCGGGGCTGTCCCGGGTCATGGCCAACCTGGTGGCGAACGCGATCAGGCACACATCGTACGACGGCGTGGTCGAGATCCGGGGCCGGAGACTCTCCCAGAGCATCGAGCTGAGCGTCAGCGACCGCTGCGGAGGCCTGGCGGACGAGGACCGTGCCCGGGTCTTCGACGTCGCCTGGCAGGGAAGCCGGGCGCGGACGCCCGAGCGTGCCGACGACGCGAGCGTGGACGATGTGCCCGGGACCGGGGGAGCCGGGCTCGGGCTGGCCATCGTTAAGGGGATCGTCGAGGCCCACAGCGGCCGGGTTGGTGTGGAAAATCTCGTCTCCGCCCGCGGGTGCAGGTTCCGCGTCGAGCTGCCGTCCTGACCGGGGCCTCGTCAATGCGGTGCGCCGTGGATTACTTCAAAGCGTGGGCACCGGAGTATGCGAGCGAAATGCTGCTTCCTGCTGACGTGTTCCTCGTACGTGCTCCTGGCGGTCACGCAGCCGAGCCGGTGGTTCCATGGTGCTTGCCGTGACCTCGCGGTCCGCCCGCCGCCGCAGTCTCGCAAAGCGGCCAGTCCCGTCCCTAATATTGCCCCTCGTGACTCGCAATGCACGCCCCGCGGGGAAAGTGCCAGGCATCACAATGGCGGGGGCGTGTTGTGCCGGCACGAGTGGCGGTGGTTTGACCGGGCATTTCGTCGTTGCGGGACCGTCCTGGTCCCGAGTCTGACCTGCCGCGTGCCGGAGGGCGCCGCCGCTCCCGCCGCGGGCCGGCGCAGGACGTACGCACGCGCCACCACGACGCGTCATCCGGCGGCGTCACCGCCGTCCCGGCAACGTGTGCCGCTCGTCAGGCGCAGTCTGCTGCCCACGATGCCCCCCCACTCGCTCTCCACAGGACAACGCCGCCGCGCCCACCGCGCCGAGACAATCGACGTAGACTTTCGGTGTGGACCACCTCGTCGCACTCGTCCCCTCGATCGGGACGGGAATACTCTTCTACCTGGCGATACGCGCCATCGTCAACGCCGACCGAAAAGAGCGTGACGCCGAGCGCAGGCTCGCGCACGAGTCGGCGGCGAATAACACCGACCGGCCGATCGCCGGCGAGTAAGTCCCAACGCCGGAGCCGGACATCTCGACAGCGGTTCGCATGACAATTCCCGCCCAAACAATATACTGTCGCTCCAGACGGGAACGTCAGCCACTGCGACCTGTTGAATGGCCGTATTCCAAACTGACCGGGGAGAGCTCATGGCACAGAAGGTTCAAGTCCAGCTCATTGACGACATCGACGGGTCCGAGGCGGACGAGACCGTCACGTTCGCGCTCGACGGGGTCACCTACGAGATCGACCTGAACGAGGCCCACGCCAAGGCGATGCGCGAGTCGCTCGCCGAGTGGGTCGGTCACGCACGCCGTTCCGGCGGCCGCCGGACCACCGGTCGGCGCGGGACGCGCGCGGGCTCGGGCTCGGGTTCGGACGCCGGCAAGATCCGCGAGTGGGCCCGCAAGCACGGCTACGAGGTCTCGGAGCGCGGCCGCATCTCGGCGGAGATCCGTGAGGCGTACGAGAAGGCCACCGCCTGACCGTCGACCAGCTGGACCAGAACCGGCGGCCTGCCACCCGTGAGGTGGCCGGCCGCCGGTGTCTTCGTGGTGGAATGTGTGCATGACCTACACCCTGGTACTGCTCCGCCACGGCGAGAGCGAGTGGAACGCCAAGAATCTCTTCACCGGCTGGGTCGACGTGCCGTTGTCGGAGAAGGGCACGCAGGAGGCCGAGCGGGGCGGGCACCTGCTCGTCGACGCGGGCATCACCCCAGACGTCGTGCACACCTCGCTGCTGCGCCGTGCCGTCTCCACGGCCAACCTGTCCCTCGACGTCGCCGACCGGCACTGGATCCCGGTCAAGCGCAGCTGGCGCCTCAACGAGCGGCACTACGGCGCCCTGCAGGGCAAGAACAAGAAGGAGATCCGGGACGAGTACGGCGAGGAGCAGTTCATGACCTGGCGCCGCTCCTACGACGTGCCGCCCCCCGAGATCGAGCTCGGCTCCGAGTTCTCGCAGGACGCCGAACCGCGCTACGTCGGTGAGCCGATCCCGCGCACGGAGTGCCTCAAGGACGTCCTCGAGCGGGCGCTGCCGTACTGGAACGACGCGATCGTCCCGGACCTGAGGGCGGACAAGACCGTTCTCGTCGCCGCGCACGGCAACTCCATGCGCGCGATCATCAAGCACCTCGACGGCATCGACGACGAGACCATCTCCGGGCTCAACGTGCCCACGGGCATCCCGCTGCTCTACGAGCTCGACGGGAACCTGACGCCCACGGTCAAGGGTGGTCGCTATCTCGACCCCCAGGCGGCGGAGGAAGCCATCGCCGCGGTCGCGAACCAGGGCCGCTGACCCGACAGGCCGCGAGCTGGACGGACGACGGGCCCCGCACCACCTGTCGGGTTCTAGCGATCCCCGCAACACCCTGAGTTTCAGGGAGTTGCGGGGATCGTGGTTTCTGAGGAGTTGAAGGCTCGGTTCTTTGAGGCGTTGGATCGTGAAGGGGGCAGTGTCTCGGCGGCTGCGCGTGCGGTCGGAGCGAATCGAAACACCGCGTTCGGGTGGGCACGGAAGGCTGGTGTTCGCGGTCGTGGCAAGCCCGGCACCGGCGGGCATCCAGGGCGCGCGGAGTACGACCGCCTGCGTGCATCAGGGTTTCGCCGGCGCGACGCTGCAGTGCGAGTCGGGGTCAACGAGCGGACAGCCCGGGACTGGGACAAAGGAATCCGCAAGTCCAACAGCTCGCGCCTCCATCCAGATGGGCGCCGGGTGGACTACAAGACTGGTGTGACCACTCACGTTGATGGGCAGCAGTCGCCGAGGATGACGGCGCTGGAAGCGGACCTGCATCCACGGTTCTTGACGCTGAGCGAGCGGGAGAAGATCGCTGACCTTCACGGTCAGAGGGCCTCGCTCCGCGAGATCGGCCGACATCTGGGCCGGCCGGCCTCGACGATCAAACGCGAGCTCGACAACCGCTCGAACAGCGGCGTCTATCGTCCCTATGCCGCACACCGGGCGTGGACCGTCTCACGGGCTCGTCCCAAGGACAGCAAGCTCACCGCCGAGGGTCCACTGCGCGACTACGTCAGCACCCAGCTCGCCGTGCACTGGTCGCCCGAGCAGATCTGTCACGCTCTGGTCAAGGAGTTCCCCAACGACCAGAGCATGCGAGTGAGCACCGAGACGATCTACCAGGCGATCTACGTCCAGGCCCGCGGCGGCCTGCGCCGCGAGGTCGCCGCCGCGTTGCGTACCGGGCGCACCCGACGTAAGCCACACCGGCAGCCCGACCAGCGCACACCCCGATTCACCGATTCGATGGTGATGATCTCCCAGCGGCCACCCGAGGTGGAGGACCG
>NZ_BAABGN010000004.1:0-344382 GCF_039541595.1 Georgenia halophila
GTTCGTCCTGAGCCAGGATCAAACTCTCCGTTAAAAACATTCCCCAGCAGCACCCGACCCGAAGACCAGGCACCACGAGAAAAACCATACGAAGAAAACCCCCACCAAAAAAGCAGGAGCCATCAAAACCCAGCCCAACACACCAACCCAAGGACGGGGCCCCAGGCCAGCGCATCAAACCAAAAATACAAAACAGAACACCCAGAACAACCAGCAACCCGACCACCCCAAAAAAGGACCAGCCAAAGCCACCGACGCCCAGGCATCCCACATGGCATCAAAAAACTTGGCACACTGTTGAGTTCTCAAAAAACAGACACACACCGAACGAACCAGAACAACCGCCCTGACCCGAACCGGGGCAACCTCACCAATCTAACTGAGGCGACCGACGCTGTCAATTCGGCCGACTAGTGCTGACCAGGTCGCGCTGATCACATCGATTGGTATCCCGAGCAGGCGCGCCGAACTGCGGCGCTTCTGCTGTTTGGGAGCTCCGCGGGACCGGCCACCTTCTCGGTGTCCGTGCCTCCCTGGCGGAACTCGACAATATTAGGCAGGCGCTCGAGCGAGGGTCAATCCGGACGGACATGGCCTGAGTCACAGGCCGACGTTCACCCCGCGTTTACGGCAGGTTCCTGCCGTTCAGGGCGGTTCAGCGCAGCTTTGCGGGCGCTGCCGTGCTCAGACAGGGACAGGTCCGTTGCCTCCACCGCGCACGAGGGCCTCCTGGGCCCGTCTCCGTCCGCCCGTCTCCGTCCGCCGGTTTCCGTCCAGCCGTCTCCGTCCGCCCGTCCCGGATGCGCCCCTGCGTCCTGACCGACACTGACTCTCCCCGCCGTGCCTGTGTCGCGTCAGGCATGCTCGGTGCTAGGTAGACCGCGGCGTGGAGTGATTATTTCATTCTACGGAAAGTCGTCGATCCGGTGATGATGCCGGTACCTGGAGTGCTCATGGATAACCTCGCGGTCCTCGCACTGCTCGCCGTCCTGCCGATCCTCGTGATCGGCACCCTGCTGATCGGCTTCAGATGGCCGGCCAAGAAGGCCATGCCGGTCGGCCTCGTCGTCGTCATCGTCATCGCCCTGAGCGTCTGGCAGATGTCGTTCACGACGATCGCCGCGTCGATCGTGCAGGGCCTGCTCATCGCAGTGGGTCTGCTGTGGATCGTCTTCGGCGCGCTGCTGCTCCTCGAGACGATCACCAAGAGCGGCGCGCTCCAGTCCATCCGCGCCGGCTTCACGAACATCAGTGCCGACCGGCGTGTCCAGGTCGTCATCGTCGCGTGGCTCTTCGGGTCCTTCATCGAGGGCGCCGCCGGCTTCGGCACGCCGGCCGCCGTCGTCGCCCCGCTGTTGCTGGCGCTCGGGTTCCCGGCCATGGCCGCCGTCATGGCTGGCCTGATCATCCAGTCCACACCGGTGAGCTTCGGCGCGGTCGGAACACCGATGATCACCGGCATCGGCACCGGTCTCGCCGGCAGCGACGGCTCGCTCGTGAGCGGCGCGCAGGCACGCGCCGACTCGCTCGGGCTGGACCACATGGGCTTCGTCGCCCACACCGCCGCACAGGTCGCCACGATCCACGCCATCGTCGGCATCCTCGTCCCGCTGTTCCTGGTCACTCTCATGACCGGCTTCTTCGGCGAGAAGCGCAGCTTCCGGGACGGCCTCGCCGTCTTCCCGTTCACGGTCTACGCGGCGCTCGCGATGATCGTCCCGTACGTCACCGTCGCGTACGTCCTCGGCCCGGAGTTCCCGGCGATGATCGGCGGCTTCGTCGGCCTGGTGCTCGTGATGTACACGTCCTCCAAGGGCTTCCTCATGCCGAAGAAGATCTGGGACTTTCCGCCCCGGGAGCGCTGGAGCAACCGCTGGATGGGCACGGTGAACCCTGACGCGGAGGCCGCGACCCTGACGAAGCGCATGTCCCTGCCGCTCGCCTGGAGCCCATGGTTGTCGTCGCCGTCCTGCTGCTGATCACGCGGAACGTGCCGGCCATCCAGGAGTTCCTGAACGTGACGGCCGTGATCCCGATCCAGAACATCTTCAGCACCGGGATCTCTCAGGACATGAACCTGCTGTACTCCCCCGGCGCGATCTTCCTGGTGGCGTGCCTGACGACCTACCTCCTGCACCGGATGGGCCGCCGGCAGATTGCCTCCTCGTGGAAGGTCGCGAGCGGCCAGCTGGCCGGGGCGGCGTTCGCCCTGCTGTGCGCGCTGCCGCTGGTGCGGATCTTCATCAACTCCGGGCAGGGATTCAACGGCGCCGGGCTCGACTCCATGCCGATCACGCTGGCCGAGGCCGCGGCGAACGCAGCCGGTCAGGGCTGGCCGGTGCTCGCTCCCTTCATCGGCGCCCTCGGCGCCTTCGTGGCAGGGTCCAACACCGTGTCCAACATGATGTTCTCGTTGTTCCAGTTCTCCACCGGTGAGGGAATCGGCGCCTCCGCCCCGGAGACCGTCGTCGCCCTCCAAGCGGTCGGCGGCGCGGCGGGCAACATGGTCGCCGTGCACAACGTGGTGGCCGCGTCCGCCACCGTCGGACTGCTCGGCCGCGAGGGCGACCTCATCCGCAAGACCATCGTCCCGATGACCTACTACTGCCTCGCTGCGGGTTCGATCGGCTACATGTGGATCTTCGGGATCGGTCTCAACGTCGGCACGATCGTGTTCCTGGTCGTGGTCGCTGCGCTGGTCCTCGCGGCGGTACGCATCACGACGAAGACGGACATGGACAACCCGGAGCTGCAGCTCGCCAAGGTCTGACGGCCCACGTACCAGGCCCCCGTCGCGTTCGTCGCGGCGGGGGCCTGGTACATGCTCGAAGGGCGTGCCAGCGGGTGCTCAGCCGCCGCAGCCACCGTCCTTGCCGCACGCGCACGTGCCGCCGTCGGACGTCGTCCGGGCGACGTCCTGCCGGCCGGAGGCCGGCGGCTCCTGCAGAAGCGTCTCGATGCCCTTGCCGCGCAGGGACGCGTCCAGCACGAGGATCATGTGCGCCGTCGACATGTGCTTGCCCTGCCGACCGAGCGCGTCGGTGATCTGCAGCAGGCAGCCCGGGTTGGACGTGACGAGCAGCTCGGCCTCGGTGGCGGCCACATTGGCGGCCTTTCGCTCACCCAGCTCGCGTGCCGGCTCCGGGTTGGTGAGGTTGTAGATGCCGGCGGAGCCGCAGCACAGGTCACCCTCGGCGATCTCCTTGATCGTCAGGCCGGGGATCGCGCCGAGGAGCTGCCGGGGCTGCGAGCGCACGCGCTGCGCGTGGGAGAGGTGGCAGGCGTCGTGGTACGCGACCGTCACCGGAAGCGGATGGCGGCTGGCCACCGGACCGAGCTCGACCAGCACCTCGCTGATGTCGCGGACCTTCTCCGAGAACGCCTGGGCACGCTCGGCGTAGTCCGGGTCGTCGGCCAGCAGGTGGGCGTAGTCCTTCATGGTCGAGCCGCAGCCCGCGGAGTTCACCACGACGCGCTCGACACCGGCGTCAGTGAAGGCGTCGATGAGTCTACGGGCATACCGGAGGCCTTCCTCCTCGCGCCCGGAGTGCACCGACAGGGCGCCGCAGCAGCCCTGGGCCTGCGGCGTGACGACGTCGCAACCCTCCATGTTCAGCACACGCACCGTGGCCGCGTTGACACCCGGGTAGAACTCGCGCTGCACGCAGCCGAGCAGCAGCCCAACCGTCATCCGCTTCTCGCTGCGGGCGCGGACGAGCTCCGGGATGCGCACCTGCCGCTGCATCGGCGGCGCGATGGCCTCCATCGTCGCCAGCGTCGGGGAGAGCTTGTCGAGCACCCCGGACCGGCGCACCAGTGCGCTGAGTCCGCTGCGTTGGTACAGCGAGAGCGGTCCGCGAACGAGTCGGAGGCGGTCCGGCCGCGGGAACAGCGCGAAGATGGCCTCGCGGAGCGCACGGCCGGCCACCGAACGGTGCTGAGAGCCGCGACGCTCGACCTGCTGGCGCGTGGCCTCGATGAGCTTGTCGTACTGCACGCCGGAGGGGCACGCCGTCACGCACGCCATGCAGCCCAGGCACGCGTCGATGTGCTGAACCATCGCCGGCGACATGGGCTCGCCCTCGAGTCCTTCCTTCATCAGGTAGATGCGCCCGCGCGGCGAGTCCATCTCCTCGCCCCACAGCGTGTACGTCGGGCACGCGGGCAGGCAGAAGCCGCAATGCACGCAGTCGTCGACCAGCTCACGTGCCGGTGGGTGGTGGGCATCGAAGGCAGCCAGGCCGAGCACGTCGGGCAGGGTGCTGCCCGCCTCGACCGGTTCCGCCTCCCCCATCTGGCCCTTCGGGGCGTCGACGCTCATCAGATCCCTCCCACGAATCGTCCCGGCGCGAGGTTGCGGCCCGGGTCGAGCTGGTTCTTGATGCTGCGCATGAGGTCCAGACCGGCGACCGGACCCCACGCGTCGAGCCCGGCGCGCAGCTCCGGCGGCGCGACCAGCACCGTGACGGTGCCTTCGCGCGCGCTCGGGGCCGCGGCACGCAGACGGCCGACGACTGCGGCCACGGCGGCCGGGTCCGGCGCCGTGATCCCGAGGTGCAGCACACCGACGGCGGAGCCGCGCACCGCGACCGCGGCACCGTGCTCCTGCTCGGCCGCGCGGGCCGTCCTGAGCAGATCGCTGACCCCGGTGAGCGTGGCGGTGGCCTTGGCGGTCACATCACCGCCGGGCATCCGGGCCCACCACGACGGCGGCGCCTCCCCGACCTCGCCACCGACGAGCGCGGCGGCCTCCGCCGACCGGGACCGGACGGCGTCGTGGGTGCCCTCGAGCAGCACGGCGAGCGTCGCCTGGTCGCTTCCTGCCGCGCGGTCCAGCTCGACGGCGGCCGGTGCGAGCTGGGAGGCGACGACCTGACGCGCCAGGCGGGCGACCTCCTCCGTGGGACCGGCGCGGGTCACCGTGGCGCGCTCGGGGCGTGCGGGGTGGAGCCGGAAGGCTGCCTGCACGATGACGCCGAGGGTCCCCAGCGAGCCGGTCATGAGCTTTGCGAGGTCGTACCCGGCGACGTTCTTGACGACCTTGCCGCCGGAGGCGGTCACGGTCCCGTCGGCGAGCACGACGGTGGCGCCGAGGACGAGGTCGCGCAACGCCAGCCGCTGGAGGCGGCGGGGGCCGGAGGGGCCGGTGGCCAGGGCACCGCCGACGGTCGAGCCCGCGGCGAGGCGTTCGGGCGGCAGGTCAGCGACCAGCTCCTGGCCGGCACGGCCGACCCGCTCCTGCAGATCGCGCATCGCCAGACCGGCCTGGGCGACGACGACGAGGTCGCCGGCCTCGTGCTCGACCAGGCGGTCGAGCGCGGTCGTCTCGAGTAGCAGGTCGGCCCGCTCGGGCGGGTTGCCCCAGCTCATGGCCGTGCCCGCTCCGCGCGCGACGGTGACCAGCCCCTGCCCGGTCGCCTCGCGCAGCAGGGCGGACAGCGCTGCGACCGAGCTGGGGCGCGCGACGGCGGAGGCAGGGACGCCGTCGACCATGTCGTCGGGGCCGGCCTCACGGATCTCTCCGGCGCCGTCGAGACTGCGGTTGAGCGCAGCGAGATCGACCGGTGCGGCGGGGGACGTCGACGTCACCATCAGAAGACCTCCGCCACGCCGGCCTCCTGCAGCGGGTGCGCGCCCTGCTGCCGTCCGGGCCGCTCGCCGCACAGTCTCGGTGTGGGGAAGACCTTGCCCGGGTTGGAGACGTGGTCGGGGTCGAAGGCGCAGCGCACGGCCTGCATCGTGTCCAGGTCGTCCTCGGTGAACATCCTCGGCATGTACTTGGCCTTGTCCGAACCGACCCCGTGCTCACCGGTGATGGACCCGCCGTTGGTGATGCACAGGTCAAGGATGCCGCCGGCGACCTCCTCGGCCCGCTCCACGGCGCCCTCCTCCGAGTCGTCGAAGAGCACCAGCGGATGAAGGTTGCCGTCGCCGGCGTGGAAGACGTTCGCCACCCGCACGCCGTGCTCGGCGCCCAGGTCGGCGATCTGGCGCAGTACTGTCGGCAGCGCAGTACGAGGGATCACTCCGTCCTGGACGATGTAGTCGGGGCTGATGCGGCCGACGGCGGCGAACGCCGACTTCCGGCCCTTCCAGATCAGGGCGCGCTCGACGTCGTCGGCGGCGACGCGCGTCTCGAAGGCGCCGTTGTCCTGGCAGTGGTGCATGACCTCGTCGAACTCGCCGGCGACGTCGGCGGCGTGGCCGTCGAGCTCGATGACCAGGACGGCGCCGGCGCCGTCCGGGTAGCCGCAGTGCACGGCCGCCTCCGCGGCCTCGATCGCGAGTGCGTCCATCATCTCGATGGCGGCCGGGACGACGCCGGCCGCGATGATGGCGGACGTCGCGGCGCCGGCGTCGTCGATGGAGCGGAAGCCGGCGAGGATGGTACGCACCTCCTGCGGCAGCCTGGTCAGGCGCACCGTGACGGACGTCACGACGCCGAGGGTGCCCTCGGAGCCGACGAGGGCCCCGAGCAGGTCGTATCCGGGCGGGTCGGGCGCCGTCCCGCCGATCTCGACGAGCTCGCCCGCCGGGGTCACGAGATCGAGACCGGTGACGTGGTTGGTGGTGAAGCCGTACTTCAGACAGTGCGCGCCGCCGGAGTTCTCGGCGACGTTCCCGCCGATGGAGCACACGGACTGGCTCGACGGGTCGGGCGCGAAGTAGTACCCGTCCGGGCTCGTCGCCCCGGTCAGCTGGAGGTTGATCACGCCGGGGTCGACGACGGCGCGCTGGTTCTCGATGTCGATCTCGCGGATCTGCCGCATCTGGGACATCACGACGAGGACGCCCTCGGCCTGGGGCAGCGCGCCCCCGGACAGGCCCGTACCGGACCCTCGAGCCACGAAGGGGACTTGGTGCTCGGCGCACGCCCGCACGGTGGTGCGCACATCGTCGGCGTCGCGGGCGAGCACGACGAGGCCCGGCACCACCTTGTACTGGGCGAGCCCGTCGCACTCGTAGGTGCGCAGGCGCTGCCGGTCGGTGATGACCCGGTCCGGGCCCAGGGTCCCGGTGAGCTGTGCGGTGACGCTGCTCAGCGCTGACATGGCGTCAACCTCCTGCTGCCTGGTCGGTCTCGGTACCGCGCGACGGCGATGGCTCGGCGGCACGTACAGACTGCCACGCGAGACGAGGTGGTCAGGCCATGCGCTCGTATGCCGGCAGCGTCAGGAAGTCGGCGTAGTCGTCGGCGACGGCGACCTCGAGGAACGTCTGCTTCGCGTCCTCGTATTCTGCCGGGTCGCCGGGCAGCTTGGCGATCTCCTCGTCGACGATGCGGTCGATGAGCTCGCGGGTGACCGTGTGGCCGGTGTCGGCGAGCGTGACGTCGTTGTGCAGCCACTGCCAGACCTGAGAGCGCGAGATCTCCGCCGTCGCCGCGTCCTCCATGAGGTTGAAGATGGCGACGGCGCCGAGCCCGCCGAGCCAGGCCTGGAGGTACTGGATGCCGACGGAGACGTTGTTGCGCAGGCCGTTCTCGGTGCACTCGCCCGGGGTCGAGGCCACGTCGAGGAGCTGGGCGGCGGTGACGTCGACGTCGTCGCGGGTGCGCTCGATCTGGTTGGGGCGCTCGCCGAGCACGGAGGTGAAGACCTCCTTGCAGACCTCGACCATGCCCGGGTGCGCCACCCAGGAGCCGTCGAAGCCGTCGTTCGCCTCGCGCGTCTTGTCGTCGCGGACCTTGGCGTAGGCGGCCTCGTTGACCGCCTCGTCCTTGCTCGGGATGAACGCTGCCATGCCGCCGATCGCGTGCGCGCCGCGCTTGTGGCAGGTGCGCACGAGCAGCTCGGTGTACGCCCGCATGAACGGCACCGTCATCGTGACGGCGTTGCGGTCGGGCAGTAGGAAGTCCTTCCCGCGAGTACGGAAGCACTTGATGACGGAGAACATGTAGTCCCACCGGCCGGCGTTGAGGCCCGAGGAGTGCTCGCGCAGCTCGTAGAGGATCTCCTCCATCTCGAAGGCCGCCGGGTAGGTCTCGATGAGCACCGTGGCGCGCACGGTGCCGCGCGGGATGCCGAGGAGGTCCTGGGCGATGACGAACGCGTCGTTCCACAGCCGCGCCTCGAGGTGGGACTCCATCTTGGGCAGGTAGAAGTACGGGCCTTGGCCCTTCTCGATCTGGCGCAGACCCGCCGTCGCGATGTACAGCGCGAAGTCGACCAGCGACCCCGAGGTCTCGCGGCCGTCGACAAGGATGTGCTTCTCCGGCAGGTGCCAGCCACGGGGCCGGACGATGATGGTCGCCAGCTCGTCGTCCGGCTTGAGGGTGTAGGTCTTGCCGTTGTCGCCGGTGAAGTCGACCTTGCGGTCGATGGCGTCCAGCAGGTTGAGCTGCCCGCCGACGACGGCGCTCCACTGCGGGGTGTTCGCGTCCTCGTGGTCGGCGAGCCAAGCCTTGGCGCCGGAGTTGAGGGCGTTGATCGTCATCTTGCGGTCCGTCGGGCCGGTGATCTCCACGCGGCGGTCCTCGAGACCGGGCGCCGGCGGTGCGACGCGCCAGCTGTCGTCCTCACGGATGTGCTTGGTCTCGGGCAGGAAGTCGAGCGTGCCGCCGCCTGCCAGGTCCTCGATGCGACGCTCGCGGGCCTCGAGGAGCTCGAGGCGGCGGTCGTCCAGCTGGCGGTGCAGGGTGGCGATCACCTCGAGCGCCGCGGGAGTCAGCACCTCCTCGTACCGCTCGCCCATCTCGCCGTTGATCGTCACGCCGTCCGGAATCGTCACGCCGATCCTCCCTCTTCCGCAGTACGGAATCTAGTGTTTCCCTGGTGGAAACTCTAGGGCAGCGCGGTACCGCGGTCAACGCGGCTCGGGGCATCACGAACTGGCCCCGGACCCGTCCTCGGACTCGGGTGCGGCTTCCTGATCGGCCCATCCCGAACGCCCGTACCGCGGGTACGTGCAGCCCTCGAACCGGGCGCTCGCGTGGCGGGGCCGCGAGGTGGCGTTGCGGTCAGAGGGAGGCTGCGATGCGAGCGGCGAGGCGCTCGAGCAGGTTGCCGGCGTCGGCCACGCACCGAGCGACGTCCGGCTCGATGTCGGTGAGTGCGTGGACCGACTGCAGGCCGGCGTCACGTGCCCGCCGGGCATCGAGGGTGCTCCGGCCGCACACGGCGACGACCGGGATCCCGTGCGCGGCGGCGGCCCGGGCCACCCCGACCGGCGTCTTGCCGTGGAGTGACTGCTCGTCCAGGCTGCCCTCACCGGTGACCACGAGGTCCGCGCCCTCGAGGCGGCGGTCGAAGCCGGCCAGGTCGAGGACGACCTCGACCCCGGGCCGGAACTCCGCGCCGAGCAGCAGGCAGCCGTAGCCAACTCCCCCGGCCGCGCCGGCGCCCGGTTCCTCGGCGAGCCGCCGGGCCTCCGGCCGGACCGGCTCGAGCGCCGCCACCCAGGTGGCCAGCGCCGCGTCGAGGTCGTCCACGGTGGTGGGGTCGGCGCCCTTCTGCGGGCCGTAGACGGCCGCGGCGCCGGCGGGCCCGAGCAGCGGGTTGTCGACGTCGCTCGCCAGGACCAGGTGGGCGTCCGCCAGGCGTGGATGCAGCCCGCCCAGGTCCACGCGGGTGAGCGTGCGCAGCGCCTCGCCGCCGTTCGGCACGTCGCCGTCCGGGCCGGACAGGCGGGCGCCGAGCGCGGCGAGCATGCCGGCGCCGCCGTCGGTGCTGGCCGATCCCCCGATGCCGACGACCACGGTCTTGGCGCCGTGGTCCAGGGCGTGGGCGATGACCTCGCCGAGCCCGCGGGAGCTCGCCCGCCGGGCGGTTCCGCCGTCGGGCGTGATCATCTGCAGGCCGGTGACGGCGGCCATCTCGACGACGGCGACCTCCCCGCCCACCGCGTAGCGCGTCTCGACCGGTTCACCGAGCGGGCCGGTCGCGGTGACACGGACCGGCCGGAATCCGGCGGCCAGGGCGGCCTCGACGGTGCCCTCTCCGCCGTCGGCGACCGGCACCTCGTCGACGTCGACGGCGGGCCTTTCGCCGCGCAGCCCGGCCGCGACGCGCGCGGCCACCTCTGTGGCGCTGAGGGATCCCTTGAACTTGTCGGGGGCGACGACGACGCGAGGTGACATGGTGCTCAGTCAAGCAGGGCCGGCGTCGCCGGCCGAGGGGGTTCCACGAGACAGACTCAACCGCCGACGGCGGACCGTCCCTCAGTACGCCGGGTCGATCGACGGCCCACTGGCGGGGTCCATGGCGTACAGGGCCGGCGGCGAGGTGTCCGGCTCGTTTCCGGACTCGTCGGTCGACGCCCGCAGGCGGCGCTCCGCCTCGCTGCGCACGGCTTCGGCGACCGCCTCGGCCACGCGGGTGTCGAAGACGCCCGGGATGACGAATGCGGGGTTGAGCTCGTCATCGGAGACCACCTCGGCGATGGCCACGGCGGCGACCCGCAACAGCTCGTCGGAGATGTGTGTCGCACCGATGTCGAGCAGGCCGCGGAAGAGGCCCGGGAACGCGAGCACGTTATTGATCTGGTTCGGGAAGTCGCTGCGGCCGGTGGCGACGACGGCGGCACTGTCCCCGGCCGCGATCGGGTCGACCTCCGGCGTGGGGTTGGCGAGCGCGAAGACGATCGCGTCGTCGTTCATGCGGGCGACGTCCTCGCCGGTGAGGATGTTGCCGGCGGAGACGCCGATGAAGACGTCGGCCCCCTCGAGGCCGTCGCGGAGCGTGCCGGTGAACCCCTCGGGGTTCGTGCGGTCGATGATCCAGTCACGGTGCTGGTCGTCGTTGCGGACGCCGCCGTGGAGGGCACCGTTGCGGTCGAAACCCACGACGGTGCGGGCGCCCTGGGCGAGCAGGAGCTTGATGATCGCGGAACCCGCCGCACCGACGCCGGAAACGGCGATGCGCACGTCCTCCATCGACTTGCCGACGACCTTCAGCGCGTTGATGAGGGCGGCCAGGACGACGATGGCGGTGCCGTGCTGGTCGTCGTGGAAGACGGGGATGTCGAGCTCTTCGCGCAGCCGGGCCTCGATCTCGAAGCACCGCGGTGCGGAGATGTCCTCCAGGTTGACGCCGCCGTAGACAGGGGCGATCGCCTTGACGGTCGCGATGATCTGCTCCGTGTCCTTGGTGTCGAGGCACACGGGCCAGGCGTCCACGCCGGCGAACTGCTTGAACAGCGCCGCCTTGCCCTCCATCACGGGAAGGGCCGCGGCGGGCCCGATGTCGCCCAGACCGAGCACGGCCGTGCCGTCGGTGACCACGGCGACCGTGTTGCGCTTGATCGTCAGGCGGCGCGCGTCCTCGGGCTTGTCGGCGATGGCCAGACACACCCGGGCGACGCCCGGCGTGTAGGCGCGGGAGAGGTCGCGGCGCGTCTTCAGCGGGACCTTGGGGTTCACCTCCAGCTTGCCGCCGAGGTGCATGAGGAAGGTCGAGTCGGACATCTTGAGCACGCGCACGCCGTCCAGCGCGTCCAACGCGTTCCGAACCTGCTCACCGTGCTCGGCGTCGACCGTGTCGCACGTGACGTCGACGGTCAGCGAGGTCGTCGACGAGTGCGCGATGTCCACGCCCATGACGGCCGCGCCCGTTTCCGCGACGGCGTGCACGACGGTGCCCGTGGCCCGCTGCGACGCCGGGACCTCGACGCGCAGCGTGATGGTGTAGCTCGGGCTGGGCAGCGTGGACGGCGTGGAGCTGGCACCCATGTGGAGGTCCTTTCGGGAGACGCGACACGTGCGTTTCGACATATGAAAGACTACTTCCGATCTGGGCGCAGCAGTGACAGGGAAGGAACCACGTGGCCGAGTCAGGAGTCCAGTCGGTCGACCGGGCGATCGATCTGCTCGAGGCACTGACGGACCTGGGCGGCGACGCGGGCCTCAGCGAGCTGTCGGTCAGCTCGGGCCTCCCGCTGCCGACGATCCACCGCCTCATGCGGACCCTGGTGAGCCGAGGGTATGCCCGTCAGCTGCCCTCCCGCCGCTACACGCTCGGGCCACGGGTCATCCGGCTCGGCGAGGCCGCGGGCCGGCAGCTCGGCGCGGGAGCCCGCCCGTACCTCGAGCACATCGCGCGCGAGCTGGGCGAGACGGCCAACCTCGCGATGCTCGACCGCGAGATGGCGGTGTACGTCGCACAGGCGTCGTCCACGCACTCGATGCGAATGTTCACCGAGGTGGGGCGGCGCGTGTACTGCCACTGCACCGGCGTGGGCAAGATGGTGCTCGCCCAGCTCGACGACGACGCGGTGCGCGACCTCACGGCCCGCACCGGCCTGCCGGCCGCCACCGACCGCTCCATCACCGACATCGATGCCCTGCTGGCCGAGCTGGCCACCATCCGCGAGCGCGGGTACGCCGTCGACGACGGCGAGCAGGAGATCGGTGTCCGGTGCTTCGCGGTACCCGTGCCCGGCGCCCCGACGCCGACGGCGGTCTCGGTCTCCGGTCCGGCGGCGCGCGTCACCTTCGCGTTCGGTGAGCGTGCCGTGCCGGTGCTGCGCGAGACGGCCGTCGCCGTCGGCGAGCAGCTCGCCGGCTGACTGCCGAGAGTCGAGCACCCTCCCGCCGAGAGTTGAGCACCCTCCCGCCGAGAGCAGGCATCTGCACCGAAAGCAGCCGTTGAAGCACCAGCACTCGGTGCGATCGGCTGCTCTCGGCATGGGTGGGCGGTCGGCATGGGTGGTCGGTCGGGTCGGAGTCAGCCCTCGACTCGCGACATGATGATCTCGCGGACCCTGCCCGCGTCCGCCTGCCCGCGCGTGGCTTTCATGACTGCGCCGACGATCGCACCGGCGGCCTGGACCTTGCCGCCGCGGATCTTCGCGACGACGTCCGGGTTGGCGGCCAGCGCCTCGTCGACGGCGGCCTCGAGCGCACCGTCGTCGGAGACGACCTCGAGACCCCGGGCGGCCACGACCTCCTCGGGCGATCCCTCGCCCGCGAGGACGCCGCCGAGAGCCTGCCGGGCCAGCTTGTCGTTGAGGCGCCCGTCGTCGATCAACCGTTGCAGCTGCGCGATCTGCAGCGGGGTGACGGCGAGGTCCTCCAGCGTCACGCCGTCGGTCTTCGCGGTGCGGGAGAGCTCACCCATCCACCACTTGCGTGCGGCCGCGGGTGCGGCGCCGGCGGCGACGGTGGCCTCGATGAGGTCTGCGGCACCGGCGTTGACCAGGTCCCGCATCTCGGGGTCGGAGAATCCCCATTCGCCCTGCAGGCGGCGACGACGCAACGCGGGCATCTCGGGAAGGGCGGCCCGGATCTGCTCCACCCACTCCCGCGGTGGCGCGAGCGGCACCAGGTCGGGCTCGGGGAAGTACCGGTAGTCCTCCGCGTCGGACTTCACGCGCCCGGGCGAGGTCACGCCGGTGTCCTCGTGCCAGTGCCGGGTCTCCTGGACGACGGCGCCGCCGGCGTCCAGGACCCCGGCCTGGCGGGAGATCTCGTGGCGCACTGCGCGGTCGATGGACCGGAACGAGTTGACGTTCTTGGTCTCGCTACGGGTGCCCAGCGGCGAGGACGGGTCGGGTCGGAGCGAGACGTTGACGTCAGCACGCACGTTCCCGCGCTCCATGCGCGCCTCGGAGACGCCGAGGGCGCGGAAGATGTCGCGCAGCGCCGAGACGTAGGCGCGCGCCACCTCCGGGGCGCGCTCGCCCGCACCGACGATCGGCTTGGTGACGATCTCCACCAGCGGGATCCCGGCACGGTTGTAGTCCACCAGGGAGTACTCGGCCCCGTGAATTCGCCCGGAAGCGCCCACGTGGGTGTTCTTCCCGGCGTCCTCCTCCATGTGCGCGCGCTCGATCTCGACGCGGAAGACCTCGCCGTCGTCGAGCTCGACGTCCAGGTGGCCCTCGAAGGCGATCGGCTCGTCGTACTGGGAGGTCTGGAAATTCTTCGGCACGTCCGGGTAGAAGTAGTTCTTCCGGGCGAACCGGCACGTCTCAGCGATCTCGCAGTTCAGCGCCAGGCCGATGCGGATCGCGTACTCCACGGCTGTGCCGTTGACCACGGGCAGCGCTCCCGGCAGTCCCAGGGAGACGGGCGTGACCGCGCTGTTCGGCTCGTTGCCGAAGGTCTGCGGGGCGCCGTCGAACATCTTGGAGGCGGTGCCGAGCTCGACGTGCACCTCGATGCCCAGCACCGGGTCGTAGCGGCGCACCGCCTCGTCGTAGTCCACCATCGAAGCGGATGGCGTCGGCTGAGTCGTTGGCTGAGTCATCGGCTCGTCTCCAGCTCGGGGGCCTTGTCCAGGATCGGGCCGCCCCACTCCTGCGTCAGCAGACGCTCGAGCACCCCGCCGACGCGGTACAGGCGGGCATCCTCGCGCACCGGGGCCAGGACCTGGAAGCCGACGGGCAGCCCGTCGTCGCTCAACCCCGAGGGCAGGGAGAGGCCCGGGACCCCGGCGAGGTTCGCCGGGATGGTGGCGACGTCGTTGAGGTACATGGCCAGCGGGTCGTCGACCTTCTCGCCGAAGCGGAACGCCGTCGTCGGGGCCGTCGGGCTCACGAGCACGTCCGCCTGCGCGAACGCGGCGGCGAAGTCCCGCTGGATCAGCGTGCGGACCTTCTGCGCGGAGCCGTAGTACGCGTCGTAGTAGCCGGCGGACAGTGCGTGGGTCCCGAGGATGATGCGGCGCTTGACCTCGTCGCCGAACCCGGCGCCACGGGTGGCGGCCATCACCGTCTCCGCGGTCACCGGCCCCTCGTGCGGCTCCACGCGCAGCCCGAACCGCATGCCGTCGAACTTGGCGAGGTTGGAGGAGGCCTCGGCCGGCAGGATCAGGTAGTAGGCCGCGAGGGCGTAGTCGAAGCTCGGGCAGGAGACCTCGACCACCTCGGCACCAGCGCTGCGCAACAGCTCGACGGAGTGGTCGAAGCTGGCCCGCACGCCGGGCTGGTACCCCTCGCCGCCGAGCTCCTTGACCACGCCGACGCGCATGCCGGCGAGGTCGCCGGACCTGGCCGCCTCGACGAGCCCGCCGGCCGGGTCGGTCAACGACGTGGAGTCCAGCGGGTCGTGGACCCCGATGACCTCGTGCAGCAGGGCCGAGTCCAGGACGGTGCGCGAGACCGGGCCCGCCTGGTCCAGGGAGGACGCCAGGGCGATCAGCCCGTACCGGGAGACGCCGCCGTAGGTCGGCTTGACGCCCACCGTGCCGGTGACGGCCGCCGGCTGGCGGATCGAGCCGCCGGTGTCGGTACCGATGGCGATGGGCGCCAGATGAGAGGCGACGGCGGCCGCCGACCCGCCGCCGGAGCCGCCGGGGATGCGGTCGGTGTCCCACGGGTTGCGGGTGGGTCCGTACGCAGAGTGCTCCGTGCTGGAGCCCATCGCGAACTCGTCGAGGTTGGTCTTGCCGAGGATGGGCATGCCCGCCTCGCGAAGCAGCCGCACGAGCGTCGCGTCGTAGGGCGGGACCCAGTCCTCAAGGATCTTCGAGCCCGCCGTGGTCACCTGGTTCTTGGTGACGACGATGTCCTTGACCGCGATCGGGACGCCGGCCAGTCCGGGGAGGTCCTCCCCCGCGCCGCGGCGAGCGTCGACGTCGGCCGCGGTGGCGAGCGCCTCGTCGGTGTTGACGTGCAGGTAGGCGTGCACGGCACCGTCGACGGCGGCCATGCGGTCCAGGTGCGCCCGGGTGACCTCGACGCTGGAGACCTCGCCGGCCCTGAGGAGGTCGGCGAGCTCGGCGGCGGTCCTGCGGGTCAGGCCGTCCGCGTTCATGTCGGCAGTGCTCATGCGTCCTCCCCGAGAATCTGCGGCACCGCGAACATGCCGCTCGCGGCCTTCGGGGCGGCCCTCATGACGTCCGCGACGTCCAGGGTCTCGACCACCACGTCCTCGCGCCAGACGTTGGTCAGCGGGACCGGGTGGGAGGTGGCAGGTACGTCGGGGGTGGCGACCTCGTTGACCCTGGTCACGGCGTTCGCGATGACGTCGAGCTCGCCGGCGAGCCGGCCGATCTCCTGCTCCGTCAGCGCGATCCGGGCCAGGGCTGCGACGCGCGCGACCTCGTCGGAAGAAATGGTGGACATGGTGGCGATTCTACGGGCAGCCCCGGCCCCGGCTGTGCGGACCACCAGCTGCGGCGCTCGGGCGCTCAGGCGCTCGTCAGCCGTCCGAGCGGGCGATGAGGTCGAGGAGGGCTGCGCCGTAGGCGTCGGCGGCGGCCGGCGCAGCGTGCTCGACGTCCTCGCTGTCGCCGCCGGCCGGGAAGGTCGCGCGCACCCGGAAGTGGCCGTTCTCGCGCTCGAGTCCACGGAAGGTGCCACCGAGCAGCTCACGGAGCTGGTCCTCGCGCGGCAGCCACAACGTCTCCTCCAGCTCCACGGAGTCCAGCGCCCACTCGGTGGTGCCGTTGAAGCCCAGCACGGTGCCGGTCGAGAAGTCGTGCGGCTCCACGGTCATGTCCGAGACGGTGAAGACTTCCCCGGTCAGGTCGGGCTGGTCGATGGTGAAGCGGTCGCCGGACACCGGCTTCCACTGCAGGCCGGCGTCGGCAAGGGCACGGGCAAGGTCGAGAGAGATCACCCCTCCAGTATCGGCAATTCTCGCGCCGCGCACATGCAGAGCCGGCCGGCGCGCGGATTTGGGGCGCCGAGCCGCCGTGGCGGACGTCCGATCCGCCTCCAGATCGAATGGATCGGCGGGAAGACGACGGCGCACGGCACGGCCTGACGACGCAGGCCACCAGGTGTCCTAGGTTGCTTGTCATGCCCCTTCACAGCCGCCGCGCCACCCAGGCCCGCTTTCCGTACGTCCGTGTCCGCGACATCTGGCTGGCGGCCCGGTGGTACCTCGGCACCGTTGCCACGCTGCAGGCCGCCGCCGTGGTGGCCGTCCTCGCCGTCGACCGGGTCCGAAAACGACGGGAGCCGCCGTCGGGCGAGTTCCCGCACACCAGTCCCAAGACGGTGGACGTGGCCGAGTCCAAGGTGACCACCTTCACCTACGGGGCGGAGCTGTACGCCGACATGCTCGCCCGGATCAACGCGGCCGAGCGCACGGTCTTCTTCGAGACGTTCATCTGGAAGGCGGACGAGACGGGCCACGCCTTCAAGGACGCGCTCGTGGCGGCCGCAGAGCGCGGCGTCGACGTGTTCATCGCCTTCGACAGCTGGGGCAACGGCGTGGTGCCGCCGTCGTTCAAGCGCTTCCCCGAGATGCCGAACCTGCACGTGCTGCGCTTCCCCTTCTTCCGCCCAGGGGTGCTGACGTTCAACGTGCGCAAGACCGGCCGGGACCACCGCAAGGTGCTCGTCATCGACGCCACGACCGCCTACGTGGGTGGCTACAACATCGGCGACCTGTACGCCACGCGCTGGCGGGACACCCACATCCGCGTCGACGGGGCCTCGGCGTGGGAGCTGGAGAACGCGTTCGTCGACTTCTGGAACGACCACCGCAAGCGGGGCCAGCCGGCGATCCCGGACCGCGGCGCACGCTCGTGGGACGCGCGGATCCGGGCGGCGCAGAACTACCCGACACGGTTGATCTTCCCGGTGCGCGGGATCTACCTCGACGCCATCGACCGGGCGGAGCACCACGTCTACATCACTCAGGGCTACTTCATCCCTGACCGCGAGATCCTCGCGGTCCTCGTCGCGGCGGCCCGCCGCGGCGTGGACGTGCGCGTACTGATCCCGGAGGTCTCCAACCACGTGGTGGCCGACTGGGCGGCCCGCACCTACTACGCCACGCTCCTCGAGGCCGGCGTCACCATCTGGCTGTACCAGGACGCGATGGTGCACGCGAAGACGATGACGGTCGACGGCCGGTGGACGACCGTGGGGACGACGAACATCGACCGGCTCTCCATGACGGGAAACTTCGAGATCAATCTCGAGCTGTTCGACCGTGACCTCGCCGAGCACATGGAGACGGTCTTCCGCACCGACCTGACGAACTGCCGCCAGCTCACGCTCGAGGAGTGGGAACGCCGCGGCCTGCTCGCCCGGGTCGCCGAGCGGCTGCTCAAGCCGCTGGGTCCCCTGCTGTAGAGGTCGCGCCGGTCGTGGATCGGGGCGGCGGCCGCGGCGTCACTCGAGCGGCAGCTCGTACACCCACATCGACGGCTGCGGCTCCCACCAGCCCACGTAGTCGCGGGCCTGGTCGCGGCGGAAGCCCATGCGTGCGTACAGCCGGTGCGGCCTGCCGGGGCCGTCGGTGCTGACCACGGACAGCACGAGCGCCCGATGCCCCCGCTCCTCCGCCCAGCGCCGCGCCCCCCGCAGGAGCGCTTCGCCGGCGCCGCGACCCTGGACGCCCGGATCGACGGCGAGCATGCGCACCTCGACCTCGCCGTCGCGCGCCAGATCGGCCCAACGGCTTCCCGCCGGAGCGAGTGTGAGCGAGCCGAGGACGACCCCGCCCGCCCTGGCCACGAGGACGACGCCGTGGGTGGCACGTTCCTCGACCGAGCGCAGCGCCTCGGCGTACTCCTCGTTCAACGAGGGCTGCAGGGAGTCGGCCGCGGAGTAGGCCACGACCCCGATCTCCCCGATCCGCGCGAAGTCCTCGGGCCGCGCGGCCTCGACGGCCAACGGGACGGTGGTCACGGCCCCACCGGCGAAATCTTCCCGGGTCAGGGCGCCTTCCCGGGTCACGGCACCTTTCCGGGTCACGGCTTCTCCCCCAGCTCGACGCGGTCAGCGACGGCGTCCGGTCCGCCCTCGAGCAGGGCCGCGAAGCCGTCCTCGTCCAGGATGGGCCGGCCCAGCTCGCGGGCCTTGACCTCCTTGGAGCCGGCGTTGTCGCCGACGACGACGAAGTCGGTCTTCTTCGACACCGAACCGGACGCCTTGCCGCCCCTGGCGAGGACGGCCTCCTTGGCGGAGTCGCGGCTGAAGCCGGTCAGCGACCCGGTGACGACGACGGTGAGGCCTTCGAGCGTGCGCGGCGTCGACTCGTCCCGCTCGTCCGCCATCCGCACCCCGGCCGCGGCCCAGCGCTCGAGGATCTCGCGGTGCCAGTCGACGACGAACCACTCGGCGAGGGACTCGGCGATCGTGGGCCCCACGCCGTCGACGGCGGCGAGCCGCTCGACGTCGGCCTGCCGGATCGCGTCCAGCGAGCCCAGCTCGGTGGCCAGGGCGCGTGCCGCCGTCGGGCCGACGTGCCGGATCGACAACGCGACAAGGACCCGCCACAGCGGTTGGGACTTGGAGTTCTCGAGCTCGGCGAGCATCCGCTCGGTGTTCGCGGTGGGCTTGGCCTCCTCGCGGACCGTGCCGTCGGGGCGCAGCTTGGGCTGCGTCCAGAAGAACGGGCGCTGCTCCCAGAACCCGGTCCCGGCGCCTTCCTTGCGCACCTCGCGCCAGATCTTGACGTCCTTCAGGTCTTCGGCGGTGAGCTCGAAGAGTCGCGCCTCGGTGCTGAGGACCGGTTCCTGCCGGGGCGGCAGCTCCGCCTCGGCCGCTGCGAGCGCCGCCTCGTCGGGCACCGGTTCCTGACCCGACACGATCGCGCGCGCCGTCACCACCTTCTCGCGGGCGGCCTCGGGGTCGGTGAGCGCGAGGGCCGCCTCGCCGCCGAGGGCTTCGACGTCCAGGGCGCCCCGGGAGCCGATGTGCGCGATCCGCTCGGTAAGCTGGGCAGGACAGGAACGGGCGTTCGGGCAGCGCAGGTCGACGTCGCCCTCCTTGGCCGGGGCCAGGGCGGTACCGCACGAGGGGCACACCTCCGGCATGGCGAAGGCGCGCTCGGCGCCGTCGCGCAGGTCGACCACCGGCGCGACGATCTCGGGGATGACGTCCCCGGCCTTGCGCAGCACGACGGTGTCACCGATGAGCACGCCCTTGCGCTCGACCTCGCTGGCGTTGTGGAGGGTCGCCTGGGTGACGGTCGAGCCGGCCACCAGCACCGGCTCCATGACGCCGTAGGGCGTGACCCGGCCGGTGCGGCCGACCTGGACGCGGATGTCGAGCAGCCGGGTGTTGACCTCTTCCGGCGGGTACTTGTACGCGGCCGCCCAGCGTGGCGCCCGGGACGTCGAGCCCAGCTGGCGCTGGAGGGCGAAGTCGTCGACCTTGACGACGAGGCCGTCGATCTCGTGCTCGACGTCGTGCCGGTGATCGCCGTAGTAGGCGATCATCTCCTCCACCTCGGTGAGCGAGGTCACCAGGCGCGTCCGCGCGGAGACCGGCACGTGCCACGACGCCAGCAGCTCGTACAGGTCAGACATCGAGGACCACGGCTCGGGCGGCCCGGCGAGGCCCCAGTCGACGTGCCCGACGCCGTGGGCGACCATGTCTAGCGCCCGGGATGCGGTCACCCTCGGGTCCTTCTGGCGCAGCGAGCCGGCGGCCGAGTTGCGGGGGTTGGCGAACGGGGCCCTGCCCGCGTCCACCAGCGAGGCGTTGAGGGAGCGGAACGCCTCCACCGGGAAGAAGACCTCGCCACGGATCTCGATGGCCGCCGGGTGCCGGTCACCCGCGAGCTGGTGCGGCACCGAGTCGATCGTGCGCACGTTGAGAGTCACGTCCTCACCGGTCCGGCCGTCGCCGCGGGTCGCCGCCCGCACCAGCCGGCCGTGCTCGTAGAGCAGGTTGACGGCCAACCCGTCGACCTTGAGCTCGCACGTCATCGCGACGTCGCTCCGACCGATCTCGGCGTGCACCCGCGCGGCCCACTCGCGCAGCTCGTCGAGCGAGAACACGTCGTCGAGGCTCTGCATCGGCCGGAGGTGCTGGACGGTGGCGAACTCGGTCGAGTAGGTGCCGCCGACCCGCTGGGTCGGCGACGACGGCACTCGTAGGTCCGGGTGCGCCTCCTCGAGGGCCTCGAGCTCGCGCAGCTTGGCGTCGTACTCGGCGTCGGAGACCGTCGGGGCGTCACGCACGTAGTAGGCGAACTGCGCCGCGTCGAGGGCCTCGGCGAGCGCCGTCCACTCCTGCCGCGCGTCGGCGTCCGCCGCGGGCGGCGCGGTCACGTCGGCGGTCGCGGTGGCCTCGGCGGCGGCTGCTCCGGCGGGTGCAGCGGTGCTGACGGCTTCTGAGTCGGGCGAGGACGCGTTCACGGTCCCATGATGGCGCACGCCACCCACAGCGCGGCAGCCCGCTGATCCCTCGGTATGACGTCCCGAGCCGTGCCTGCGACCGTGGTGTGATGTGGTCGCGCCCGCGGGCCGATCCGCCCGGGCGGCGCGCTCTCTAGGCTGGGTGGCCATGGAGACGATCGGAAGGCTGCTCGCGCGGCTGCGCGATCCCGCCTCCTACCAGCGCGTCGACACCGTCGTCGCCGCCGTCGCTCTCGTCTTCCTCGGGATCCCGGGCGTCGTCGTGGCCGTCGGGTTCAGCCAAGGCGGGATGGCCCTCGGCCTCGTCACGGCCGCCGTCGCCGGCCTCTGCGCCCTCGTCCAGAGCGTCGCCATGGCCTGGCGCCGCACCCGGCCCGTCCACTCGGCAGTCATCGTCTACGCCGCGGCGCTCGTGCACTTCTGCGTGGGCGCCTTCACGCTGCCGACGGACGTCCTCGTCCTCGTCGCCCTCTACTCGGTGACGGTGCACACCGAGCCGCACCAGCGGTGGGCGCGCCGCGCCGGCCTGGCCGGCGCCCTGCTCGGTGCGCTGATGATGGGCGTGCTGCTCGCCGGCGGACCGGTCACCGCGGTCCGCGACGCCTCGCTCCTCGCCGGCGGCTTCCTCACCGTCGCCGCCATGGTGTTCGCCACCTGGGCGATCGCCCTGGCCCGGCGTGGCCGCGTCGAGCGGCTGGAGTCGCTCGAGGATCGCGCCCGGCGCCTGGAGATCGAGCAGGACCAGCAGATCCGGCTCGCCACGGCGGCCGAGCGCACCCGCATCGCGCGCGAGATGCATGACGTCGTCGCACACTCTCTCTCCGTGGTCATCGCCCAGGCCGACGGCGGACGGTACGCGGCCCGGACCGACCCGGCCGCCGCCGAACGCACCCTGTCCACCATCTCGACCATGGGGCGGGACGCCCTGGCCGACATGCGCCGCATCCTCGGGGTGCTGCGTGCCGACCCGGGCGGTGAGGGCGTCGCCCCGACCAGTCCGGAGCCCCAACTCGACGGCGCCGACCTGGAGACGCTGGTGGCCCAGGTGCGCGACGCCGGCCTCGCGGTCTCCCTGGTGCGCACGGGCGAGGCGCGTCCACTGCCGCCCGGTGTGGGCGTCGGCGCCTACCGGATCGTCCAGGAGGCGTTGACGAACGTGCTCAAGCACGGCGGGCCCGGTGCGCGCGTCACCGTGCTCCAACAGTGGTTGCCGGACCGGCTGGTCATGCAGGTCGAGGACGACGGCCGCGGCGCGGCCGCCAGCTCCGACGGGCAGGGACAGGGCATCATGGGCATGCGTGAGCGTGCCGAGCTCTTCGGCGGCAACCTGACGGCCGGCCCCAGGGCCGGCGGTGGCTTCCGGGTCCGGGCCGAGATCCCGCTGCCCGGTGGGGGCGGCACGTCCGCCGTCGAGTGGCAGCAAGCGCCAGACGACCACATGCCCGGCTCCCCCGGCCACCCGGCCGGCCCGACCCCCGTGAATGAGGCCTGAGTTGGACCCAGCGATCCGCGTCGCGCTCGTCGACGACCAGCAACTCGTGCGCGCCGGCTTCGCCATGGTCATCTCCTCGCAGCCGGACATGGAGATCGTCCTCGAGGCCGGCGACGGCGCCCAGGCGCTGCGCCTGCTCGGCTCTCACCCCGTGGACGTGGTGCTGATGGACGTGCGCATGCCGACCATGGACGGCCTGGCGGCGACCCGCGAGCTCACCGGCGCAGCGAACGGCAACGAAGGCGGAGGCAGCGCGGGCAGCGGCAGCGACAGCGCCGACGGCACGCCGAAGGTCATCATCCTGACCACCTTCGACCTCGACGAGTACGTGCTGCACGCCATCAAGGCGGGAGCGTCCGGCTTCCTGCTCAAGGACGCGCCGCCGGAGGAGATGCTGGCGGCGATCCGCACCGTCCGGCGCGGCGACGCCGTCATCGCGCCGTCCTCCACGCGGCGGCTGCTCGACCACCTCTCGACCTTGCTGCCCGGTGAGGAACGCGCCTCCCCGGACCTGCTCGACGGGCTGACCGAGCGTGAGCGCGAGGTCCTCGTCCTGATGGCCCGCGGCCGCTCCAACACCGAGATCGCGAACGAGCTGTTCGTGGCCGAGGCGACCGTCAAGACCCACGTGGGCCGGGTGCTGGCCAAGCTCGACGCTCGGGACCGGGTCCAGGCCGTCGTCATCGCCTACGAGACGGGCCTGGTCTCCCCCGGCTCCTGAGTTCCTGCGGCTGCGAGCGCGTCTGTCCTCATCTGCCTGCGTCCTCGGGGGCGAACCGTCCCGCACGGGTCCACCCCCGGGATGACACCGGAACCAGACCTGGGCGCGACGACGTCGCGGGGCCTGCTCCGTAGCGTCGTGGGTACCGGGTCTTCCGGACCACCCACCATCGTCAAGGAGTGTCATGAACCAGACGCCGCCCCCCGCCGCGAGTGCCGCGGGCCTGGCCAAGATCTACGGGAGCGGTGACATCGCCGTGCGCGCCCTGCGGGGGATCGACGTGTCCTTCGCCGCCGGCGAGTTCACCGCGATCATGGGCCCGTCCGGATCTGGCAAGTCCACCCTCATGCACCTGCTGGCCGGCCTCGACGAGGCGACGGCGGGAACGGTCTTCCTCGGCTCGACGGACCTGACGGCGCTCGACGACAAGCGGCTGACGCTGCTGCGCCGCGAGCGCGTCGGCTTCGTGTTCCAGTCCTTCAACCTGCTGCCGATGTACACCGCCGAGCAGAACATCACGCTGCCGTGCGAGCTGGCCGGCACCGCCGTCGACCGCGCCTGGTTCGACCACCTGGTCGACATCCTCGGGCTGCGGGACCGGCTGACGCACCGCCCGTCCGAGCTCTCCGGCGGCCAGCAGCAGCGGGTCGCCATCGCCCGTGCCCTGGTGACCCGTCCCGACGTCGTCTTCGCGGACGAGCCCACCGGCAACCTGGACTCCTCGGCCGGCGCCGAGGTCCTGTCCTTCCTGCGCTCCTGCGTGCGCGAGCTGGGGCAGACCGTCGTCATGGTGACTCACGACCCGGCCGCGGCGGCCTACGCACAGCGCGTGGTGCTGCTGGCGGACGGACGCCTCGCCGGCGAGATCAGCGACCCGACGCCGGACTCGGTCCTGGCCGGTCTCGACGCCCTGCGTGGTGCCGAGGTGGCCGAGGTGACAGGGCGATGATCCGTTTGACTCTGGCGCAGATGCGCCGAAGCGTCGGCCGCCTCGCCGCGGCCGGCATCGCCATCGCCGTCGCCACGGCGTTCGTCACCGCGACCCTGCTCGCCGGCAACCTCATCACGGGTACCACCAACAGCGCCGTGACCGCCTCCCTCGCGGACGCCGACGTCATCCTTCGTCCCACCGGCGACCCGGTCGGCGCTCAGCAGGTCACCGAGCTAGCCGAGCTGCCGCAGGCGGGCACCGCCGAGGGCGTCGTCGAGATCTTCGGTCAGGTCAGCGCCGAGGGCCAGCGCGACGCCGGCCTCATCACGCCCGTCCCGGGCACCGAGGAGCTCGACCCGTACGAGCTCGCGTCGGGCGAGCGCCCGGGCCCCGGCGAGGTGGCGCTGACCGAGTCCGTAGCCGAACGGCTCGCGGCCGAGCCCGGTGACACCGTCACCGTCGGCGTCGACCTGCCGGACGGCGAGGGCGGCTGGAACACGCAGGACAGACAGCTCACCCTCTCCGGCACGATCGTCGACCCGCCGGCGATCGTCGCACCGGTCGGAACGGTCCTCGTCGATCGTGCCTTGGCCGAGGAGTGGGGCGCTGCCATGGGTGGCGGCCAGCTGTCCTACGACTCCGTGCTGATCACCGCGGCCTCGGGCGTCTCGCCGGACGCCCTCGCCCGGTCGGTCAGCGCCGAGGTCCCCTCGGCACTGGTCCGCACCGCCGAGGAGGAGGCCGCTGCCAAGACGGCAGAACTGACCGGCAGCACCGACATGCTCATCGGTCTCGTGCTCGCCTTCGCCGCGGTCGCGGTGTTCGTCGCGGCCATCGTCATCGCCAACACCTTCCAGGTGCTGGTCGCCCAGCGGCGCCACACCCTCGCCCTGCTGCGGTGCGTCGGCGCCACCCGTGCCCAGATACGCCAGTCCGTCCTCGTCGAGGCCGTGCTGCTCGGGCTGGCCGCCTCCCTCGGCGGGATCGCGGCCGGTCTCGGCCTCGGTCAGATCGCCTTGTGGTTCCTCGGCAACGCCGACCTCGGCATCACGATTCCCAGCGTCATCGCCCCGACCGTCTGGACGGTCCTCGTGCCCCTGGTGACCGGCACCGCGGTGACCCTGCTCGCCGCGCTGGCCCCCGCCCGTGCCGCCACGAGCGTGGCGCCGGTGAGTGCGCTGCGCCCGGCGAGCGATCCCGGCACCCGAGCGGCCGGCGGCAAGCTGCGTCGCGCGATCGCCATCGTCCTGTTCGTGCTCGGAGCGCTGCTCCTGGTGGGCGCCGTCGTCGCCGTCCTCACCCTCTCGGAGCCGGATTCGGGCTCGGTCACGATGCTGGCCCTGGCCGTCGGTGTGCTGGGCGGGATGCTGTCCTTCGCCGGCGTGCTGGTCGGAGCCGTGTACCTGGTGCCGCAGCTCGTGCGAGCCCTTGGTACCGCATGGGCGCGTGTGGCGAAGCGGTCGCGGCCCACGGTCCAGCTGGCTACGGCGAACTCTCGGCGCAACCCGCGCCGGACCTCGGCCACCGCTTCCGCCCTGCTCATCGGCGTCGCGCTGGTGACGATGATGGCCACGGGCGCGGGCAGCGCCCGCTCGAGCCTGAACGCCGCCCTGGACTCACAGTTCCCGGTCGACATCATGGTGAATTCGAGCGGTCGGCAGATCACCCGCGACCAGGTCCAGGCCGTGGCGGAGGCCGAGGGCGTGGAAGACGCCGTGCCCGTGCGCTCGACGACCACCACGATCGAGGGTGGCTCCTCACCCACGCAGACGACCGTGATGTGGATGGATCCCGCCGACCGGGACGTCCTGCGTGACCGCGACATGCTGGCGGGTCTCACCGAGGACGTCGTGCTCCTGGGACAGGACGTCGCGGACGACGCCGGCATCACCGACGGCGGTCAGGTGAGACTGACCGGGCCGGCCGGTGCGTACACGGGCACCGCCGTCGTCCTTCCGGATGCCGGTACGACCGTCGTCGCGCCGCTCAGCGGCCTGGACGACGTCGAGCCGGACGCCCCCGTCACCTCTGTCTGGGCCCGGATCGCGCCGGACGTCGCCGCCGGTACTACCGTCCTGGCCGTCCAGGATGCGCTCGCGGAGTCAAGCGGTACCGGGACGGTGCCGTATGCCCAGGGGGCCGCCGTCGAGCGAGCGGCCTTCACCCAGGTCATCGACACGCTCCTCGCAGTGGTCATCGGCCTCCTCGGCGTGGCCGTGGTCATCGCGGTCGTGGGCGTGGCGAACACGTTGTCGCTGTCGGTGATCGAGCGCCGCCACGAGCACGCCCTGCTGCGCGCGGTCGGCATGACGCGCGGGCAGCTGCGCGGCACGCTGACCGTCGAGGGCGTCCTCGTGGCCCTGGTCGGCACGGGGGTGGGCGCGGTGCTCGGGCTGCTCTACGGCTGGGGAGGTGCGGCCATCATCTTGACCGGCACCGGTGACCTGCAGCTGGTGGTGCCGTGGCCCTACCTCGGCACGGCGGCACTCGGCGCCGTCCTGGCGGGGTTCGTCGCCTCGGTCCTGCCGGCTCGTTCGGCCGCAAAGACTCCTCCGGTGGCCGCGCTGGCTGCCTGAGGAACAGCGAAGGCCCCGGTGACCAGCCCGCTCGGAGGGAGCGGAGGGGGTCACCGGGGCCTTCTGCGTACCCGCGGTCCGTGCCGGAGTCAGTGAGGCACGGCGGCTCGCCGTCCGCTCACAGGACGGCCTTGAGGAACGCCTGCGTGCGCTCGTTCTCCGGCTCGCTGAACATCTGGGCCGGGGGCTTGTCCTCGATGATGTGTCCCCCGTCGAACATGAGGACCCGGTGCGAGACCTCCGAGGCGAACTGCATCTCGTGCGTGACGATGAGCATCGTGATGTTCGTCGTCTCCGCGACGTGGCGCAGCACGTTCAGCACCTCGCCCACCAGCTCCGGATCCAGCGCCGACGTGACCTCGTCCAGCAGCAGCACTTCCGGGTCCATCGCGAGCGCGCGGGCGATCGCCACACGCTGCTGCTGCCCGCCCGAGAGGCGCATCGGGTGCTCGTCGACCTTGTCGCCGAGACCGACGTTCTCGAGCAGCTCCCGGGCCCGTTCCTGAGCCTCGGCCTTTGACCGGCCGAGGACGTGGATCGGCGCCTCGGTCAGGTTCTCCATCACCGTCATGTTCGGGAACAGGTTGAACTGCTGGAAGACCATCCCGATCCGCGTGGTCATCCGGGCGACGTCCTTCTTCTTCCGCTCGACCCGCTTGCCGCCGCGCATCTCGTGCGTGAGCGGATGGCCGTCGACGTAGATGAACCCCCCGGTCAGGTGCTCGAGGGTCATCACGAGGCGCAGGATCGTCGTCTTGCCGGAGCCGGACGGTCCGATGAGCGTGACGCGTTCGCCCTTCTTGACATCGAAGTTGAGGTCGTCGAGGACGGTGTTGTCACCGAACTTCTTCACGACGTTCTCGAACCTCAGGACCGGTGGCGCCTCCGCGCCGGAAGTTCCGGACGGGGTCGCCGTCGCGGATGTGTCATCAGTAGCGGGCAAGTCGCACTTCCAATCGCCTCATGAGGATGGCCGTCGGGTAGCTGGCTGCGAGGAAGATCAGCCCGGCGATCGTCATCGCCTCGACGTAGCGGAACTCGTTGCCGCCGTACACGCGCGCCGCGGTGACCATCTCGCCGACGCCGATGACGATCAGGAACGGCGTGTCCTTGAACATGGCGATCGCCCAGTTGCCCAGGGACGGCAGCGTGGCCCGCAGCGCCTGCGGCAGGATCACGGCCCGCCAGGTGCGGGACTTCGGAAGGGACAGCGCGGTCGCCGCCTCCCACTGGCCGGCCCTGATCGACTCGACACCGGCGCGGTAGGACTCCGCCATGTACGTGGAGTAGTGGATCCCGAGGACCACGATGCCGATCGTCAGCAGGTCCAGGTCGACGAACAGGTGAAAGATCAGGAACGCCTGCATCGGCAGCGGGGTCATCCGGATCACGTCGAGGAGCCACGCCACGGGCGCGCTGATGACCCGGGGCGTCTCGCGCACCAAGACCGTCCAGACCAGACCGAGGACGGCCGCGATCAGCGAACCCAGCACGGTCAGCACCAGGGTCTTCGTCGCGAAGGCCTCGAGCAGCCGCGGCAGGACCTCCAGGGCGCTCTGCATGTCCCACATCAGGCCACCGCCTCCGCCGTCGCTCGTGTCGTTCTAGCCTTCGAGGGCGCCAGTCCCAGCCTCCGCTGGGCACGGCGCTCGAGGAACCGGAGGAAGGACGAGAACCCGAGGGCGATCAGGTAGTAGAGGGCGAACCCGATGCCGAAGGCGAAGGCCGTGCCGTGGTCTTGCCTGACGACCTCGTCGGTGAAGTAGGTCAGGTCGTGCAGGAAGATCAGCAGCGCCAGCGCGGTGCCCTTGATCAGCATCACCATCAGGTTGTTCATCCCGGGCAGCATCAGCGCCCAGGCCTGCGGCCAGATGACTCGCCGGATCTTCGTCGCCCAGGGCATGGACAGGGCCGTGGTGGTCTCCCACTGTCCCTGCGGCACCGCGTTCAGGGAGCCGCGCACCACCTCGGCGCCGTACGCCCCGTAGTTCAGCCCGAGGGCCAAGATGCCGCAGGCCAGCGGCTCCAGCTGGTACCCGAACTGGGGCAGCACGAAGAACAGGAAGAACAGCTGCACCACCAGGGAGGTGCCGCGGAAGAGCTCCACGATGATTCGTGAAGTCCCCCGCAGCACCCCGACCCCGGTGATCGCGGCCAGTCCGAGGACCACGGCGATGACGAACGCGAGGATCGCGCCGCCGACGGACAGCTGGAGCGTGACGACGATGCCGTCCCAGTACCGTGGCCAGCTATCGATCAGGGCCTGTATGAAGTCGCTCAAGACCGGAGCCGATCAGCCCTCGTCCGGAACGGCCTCGGACTGCTCGGCGTCCGGCAGCTCGCCCTCGCAGAGCTGCTCGGTGGTGATGTCCTCCGGCGGACGCCACGGCTCACCGAACCCGAACTCGCCGAGGACCTCCTCGTACTTCTCCTGGGAGCCGACGATCTTGTCGAGCTCCTCGTTCCAGGCCTCGAGCAGGTCCTGGTCGCCCTGGCGGAACACCGCGGCGCCGGCGCCGACCTGCTCCTTGCCGTTGACGATGGCGATGAAGGGCTCGGTGGCCTCGACGGGCTGGTCGCTGTTCTCCACCATCGAGTTCAGCGAGATGGCGGTGAGGGCGAAGACGTCGGCCCGGCCGCTGACCACCGCGTCCATGCCGTCCTCGGCGTTCTGCAGCGTGAGCGTGTCCTCGATGCCCATGTCCTGGGCGTACGTGTCCTCGATGGCACCGGTGAGCACGGCGAGCTGGGCGCCGGACTCCTTGACGTCCTGGAGGTCGTTCAGGTTCATCGGGTTGCCCTCGGGGACCAGCAGGCCGGTGGTGTACATGATCGTCGGGTTGGCGAAGGCGGCCTGCTCGCACCGCTCCGGCAGGATCGACATGCCGGCGCTGATCTGGTCGAAGCGGCCGGCGTTCAGCCCCGGGATGAGCGAGTCCCAGGCCACGACCTGGGTCTCGATGTCGTCGATGCCCAGCTGGCCGTAGATCTCCTCGGCGATGGCGATCGTGGCACCGGTCGGCTCACCGTCCTCCATGTAGGAGTAGGGCCGCTCGCCGGCGATGCCGAGCGTGACGGTGCCGGACTCCTGAATCTCGGCCAGGGTGCCGCTGCCGCCACCGTCGCCCCCACCGCCGTCGCCGCCGTCGCCCCCGTCGCCGCCGCCACCTGCTGGGTCTGTCTGGCTGCACGCCACCATGCCGACAGCGAGCATGCCCGCTCCGGCGATGGCAACGGCCCTACGTCGGGTCGTCCTGATCATCATGGTCCCTTCGGTTCGGAGACGAGGCACTGCCTCCCGGCTCCGCCCGACCCCTCCTGGGTGCGCGGCACCGGACGGGTCACCCCGAGTTCTCATGGTGCTCAGCCACGTTAGAAAGGTCTCCGCGACCACACAAACCCCTTCCGCTCACCAGTGGTGTTGCGGCAGGTCTGCCCAGGCGGTCGGCGAGCAGCACTTTTCCCGCACAGTGGCGCGGATCACGATGGGCAAGACTGCGGTGCGGTGGTGCCGTTCCGGCGGGGAGAGGCACGTAGGTGATTGTTATTCGTCTGTGACGTATTTGCCGTAGCCCTGAGAAACGTTGTCGAAGCGTGAACATCACGTGACTCTATCTTGACTGAGGGCATCCGCCGGCGCACCTGTCCACAAACGTTGTGGCGCGGGTCCTGTCCACAGGCGCGCGCACCTTCGGACACGGTCCGGCACACCCTGTTGCCGTGTCCCCGCCGTCCCCACCACCACTCGCCCCCGGGCCGGATCCGCGGGCCGACCCACACTCGGCGCTGCGCTGCCCGTGGCACCTCGCCGTCGTGTCCGGGCCGGACACCGGGTGGTGCCTCGGTCTCGGTCCGGACGCGGTGGTGGTCGGGCGCGGGACAGCTGATCTGGCCCTCACCGACGCCCAGGTCTCCCGGCATCAGCTCACGGTCCGGGCGCGCCGGGGCCGGATCGAGGCCCGCGACCTGGGCTCGGCGAACGGTTCCGCGTGGCTTAGGCCGCAACGGCGCCGGAGCCGGCGGCGACGGCCCGGGCGCCGCCGATGGTCGCCGCCCCGGCGGCTACCCGCCCGGTGGCGCCGGCTGCCGGAGGGTGCTCGCCTCGTGGCCGGGTCGACGGTGCTCGAAGTGCGCCGTCGTCCGGAGGATCTTCGGGTGCCGGCACCACCGGAGCCGCAGCAGCCGAGGCCGAAGCGGGACCTGATACGGCTGGCGCTGCCGCTGGTCGCGTGCCTCGGCATGGTGCCGCTGCTGCTGGCCGGAACGGCGTCACCGTGGCGGTGGGTCATTCTCGCGGTACCGGTCGGGCTGGTCGTCGCGGTGCTCGCCGGCCGACGCAGCTCCCCGCCCGCCGAGCTCCCGGACCCGGCCACGGTCCTCCTGCTGGCCGCGACCCGCGCGCTGCCCCCTCGGCCCGGCGCGACGCTGCGTGCTCGGCTCACCGCGACCCCGCGGCGGTGCCGCTCACCCGACCTCCTCGACCTGGTCGACGGCGACCGGATCGCGTTCATCGGGCCGCCGGAGGACGTCGCCGCGACCGTGCGATGGGTGGTCGCCCAGCTGGCGACGTGCCACCGCCTCGCCCTCGAGCTGCCCGCGCCGTGGCCGTGCCTGCCCCGCGAGGACGTCACGTGGCGCGTCGTCGTCCACGCGGAACCGCTGCGGGGCGAAGCGGCCGGGCCGGCGCCGGCGCGCAGCACGCCGAACGCGTCCGGCCGCGAGACCTGCGAGGTGCATCTCGTCCTCGCCGGGTCGATCGAGCAGGTGCCGACGTGGTGCACGCGCGTGGTGCCGGTGCCGGCCGACGGCGTGGGCCGGTCGTGGGCGGCGCTCGTCGCCGAGCTGCTCGCCCCGGCCGGCGAGACAGCACCGCAGAGCCTGCCCACCGACGTGCAGCTGAGGGAGCTGCTCGGCGGCGCATCGGAGGTCGGACGAGAGTGGTCAGGTGGCCGGGACGGGCTGTGCGCACCGATCGGGGTGGACTCCGACGGGCCGGTCGAGCTCGACCTCGTCGAGCACGGTCCCCACGCGCTGCTCGCCGGGACGACCGGCGCCGGGAAGTCGGAGATCCTGCTGGCCTGGCTCGTGGCGCTCGCCGTGCGGTACTCGCCGGCGGACCTGCAGCTCGTGCTCGTCGACTACAAGGGCGGCGCCACCTTCGCCGGCCTGACCGAGCTGCCGCACGTCGCCGGGGTGCTGACCGATCTCGACCCTGCCGCGACCTCCCGCGCCCTGAGCAGCCTGCGGGCGGAGGTACGCCGCCGCGAGGCGCTGCTCGCCCGGGCCGGCGTCAAGGACCTGGTTTCCTACCGCGCCACCCGGCCCCATGAGGAGCTGCCCCGGCTGCTCGTCGTGGTGGACGAGTTCCGGGCGCTGGCCGATTCCCACCCGGACGTCCTCGGCTCGCTCGTGCGCCTCGCGACGCAGGGCCGGTCCCTCGGGGTCCATCTGATCCTCGCCACCCAGCGCCCGGGCGGCTCGGTGACGAGCGAGGTGCGCGCCAACCTCACCGTCCGCATCTGCCTGCGGGTGCTGGAGCCGGCGGAGTCGCACGACGTGGTGGGGTCGTCGGAAGCGGCCGAGCTGCCGGCCGTCCCCGGTCGCGCGGTGCTGCGCACCGACCGTCTGCGCACGGTCCAGGCGCCGTGGTGCGGGACGGGCCGCTGGGTGGAGGAGGTCGTCCAGGAGACCCGTCGGGGATGGCGCGCACGGGCCGGTGGCCAGGCCCCGCCGCGACCCTGGGCGCCGCCGCTGCCGGAACGGGTAGGGCTCACCGAGGTCGTCGAGATGGCCACCGAGGAGGCCGCCGACGCCCGCAGCACGCGAACCGGCACCATCCGCACGGCTGACGTGCCAGGACTCGTGCTCGCGCGCACCGATCTGCCCCAGCAGCAACGACTCGGCACGTGGATCTGGGACCGTACCGACCTGCTGGTCGTCGGCGGCCCCGGCACGGGTCACACGGAAGCGCTGCGGACGGTCGTCGCGGCGGCCCTGGGTGCCGGCGTGACCGTGCACGTGGTCGCCGCCGATGCGCGTCGCTTCGCCGACCTGCGCGGACCGTCGCTGGGCACCGTCGTCGGCGGCGACGACCCGCGCCGCATCGCACGGCTGCTCGAGATCCTCACCGGGCCGGCCGTGCTCGTGGTCGACGACGCCGAAACCGTCGTCGAGCAGCTCGACCTCGTCGCGGGCGCCGGGCAGGGCACGGCGCTGCTCTCCCGCGCCGTGCGCGACGGCCGCCGGGCCGGCGTCTCGGCCGTGCTCTCCGGGCCTGCGTCGCTCGTCGGTGCCCGGTGGCTCGAGTCCGTGCGCACCCGGTTGGTCCTCGCGCCCCGTGACGAGAGCGAAGCGCTTGTCGCCGGCGTGCCGCGCGACCTCCTCGGCGGTCCCCCGATCCCCGGCCGGGGTGTGCTCCTCGAACCCGGCGGGGCCACGGCGCTCCAGATGGCGCTCTGCGGCCCGCTCGACGTCGGGACCCCCGGACCCGACGTTCCTCGGGTTGCTGCCCTGCCCGACCACGTCACGCTCGACGCCGACCTCCTGGGCAACCTCGGCAGGGAGCCGTGGCCGGCCCTCGGCCGCGGCGGCGACGACGGCTCGGCCGTGCACGTCTCGTGCGAACCCGGTGAGGTGGTGCTCGTCGTCGGACCGTCCGGCAGCGGCCGGACGACGGCGCTGCAGACCCTGCGCAGTCAGCTCACCGGCGGCGGCCGAGACGTGGTCTCGCCCGATCCGGGTGAGCCGGTGCCGGACGGGGCCGGCGTCGTCGTCCTCGACGACCTCGACCGATGGCCGCCGAACCATCTCGACGAGCTCGCCGCGGCACTGGCCGGCCGCCGCGACCTCACGGTGCTGGCCGCCGCCCGCAGCGAGTCGGTCGCCGCCGCCTACCGCGGTCCGCTCGCGCTCTGGCGGCCGCGGGCGACGCTGCTGATCCTGCGGCCGGCGCACGCGTTCACCGCGCAGCTGACGGACGTGAACCTGCGCTCCGTCGTGGACCCCGTGCGGCCGTACCAGCCGGGGCTCGGTGTGGTGGTCCGGCGTGGTCGTGCGATGCCCGTCCAGGTCGCGCGGGCGAGAACGGCTCAGAGGACCGCCGACGTCGAGCGGGTCGTCGAGGCGTAGTCGCGCGACGACGGCCAGAGCGTGCCGACGACGATTCCGACCGAGACGGCGAGCGCGGCGGCGACGCCCCAGGGCGGCACGGTCCCCAGCACGGTCAGCACGGTCACGATCTGCAGCAGCTGCCAGGTGATGACCGGGCCACGGCCCCATCGCATGCCGCGCCACTGGGCGCGTGAGGAACCGACGAGAAGGAGGGCGAACACGATGAGCAGGACCGCGAACGGGACGGCGACGCCCAATCCGCCCGGCCCGCCGAGCACCGCCGAGGCAACGGCTCCGACGGCGAATGCGGCGAGGCACAGCGCCTCCAGGCACGCCCCCGCCAGGGCCAGCCGCAGCGGGGCGGGGACGTCCGAGAAGGTCGGGCTCATGGGTGACGAATCTACCGGTTACGGCCGCTTCGGGGCCGTGTCGTGACCGCGGCCGGACCGCCTTCGAACCGCCCTGACGGGCCGCTGAGAGCCGCCCGACCAGCCGTGCCGACCCTGTGAGAAACCGCACGGCGTCACCCTCACGTCATTTTCCGGAAACCCTTGTGAGGGATTCAAGGGCCGTGAAAAGGTTGTCGCAGCACCTGATCCTGGACCGCCTCTTCCGGAGCTGCCGGTCCTTGCATGCACTAAGGAGACCCTCATGGACTGGCGTCACCGCTCTGCCTGCCTCACCGAGGACCCGGAGCTTTTCTTCCCCATCGGCAACACCGGTCCTGCACTCGTACAGATCGAGGAGGCCAAGGCCGTCTGCCACCGGTGCACCGTCGTCGACACGTGCCTGAAGTGGGCGATGGAGACCGGGCAGGACTCGGGTGTCTGGGGCGGACTCAGCGAGGACGAGCGCCGGGCGCTCAAGCGCCGCACCGCCCGCGCACGCCGCGCCGGCTGACACACAGGACGTTCCGACACGACGCCGCCGGGTGACCGGCGGCGTCGTCGTCTGTCCGGCCGCGACTCGTCACCTCTGTGCCGACTCGTCATCCCTGTGCCGACTCGTCACCTCTGTGACGACTGGTCACGTCTCGATGTCGAGACATGACCAGTGGGCACGGTGATGACCAACGGACACGCCGATGACCAATCGGCACGGCAGTGACGAATCGGCACGGGCGGGGCGTCAGAACCGGCGGATGATCTTGCCGGGCACGCCGATCCACGCCGACAAGGTCACCTCGGTGCCGCCCTCCTCGCGGCGGCTCCACTCGATCGAGCCCTTCAGCTCACCCTTGACCAGCGTCTCGACGATCTGCGTCCCGAGCCCGGAGAGCACCCGGCCGTCCTCGATGCCGGTGCCGTCGTCGCGCACCGTCACCGACAGGTGCGGGCCGGTCCGGGAGGCCGCCACCGTGACGGTACCCGAGCGGCCCGAGAGGCCGTGCTCGACGGCGTTGGACACGAGCTCGGTGAGCACCACGGCGAGTGAGGTGGCGACCTCGGCACCGACCTTCCCGAAACCACCCTCGACCACCGTGCTCACCTTGGAGTCCGGGGAGGCGACGTCGGCGGCCAGCCGCATCAGCCGCCCGAACACCTCGTCGAAGTCGACGACCTCGTCCAGGCCCTGCGAGAGGGTCTCGTGCACCATGGCGATGGTCGAGACCCGGCGCTCTGCCTCGTCGAGGGCCGACTTGGTCTCCGGGTTGGGGCTCCGGCGGGACTGCAGCCGCAGCAGCGCCGAGACGGTCTGCAGGTTGTTCTTCACCCGGTGGTGGATCTCCCGGATGGTGGCGTCCTTCGTGATGAGCTCGCGCTCGCGGCGGCGCACCTCCGAGACGTCGCGGCACAGCAGCAGTGCGCCACGGCGCTCGCCGTTCTCCGTCAGCGGGACCGCCCGGATGGTCAGGGTCACGCCGCGCGACTCGATCTCGGTGCGCCAGGCCGCCCGGCCCATCACGACGACCGCCATCGTCTCCTCGACCGTGCTGTGGTCCTCGATGAGCTCGGTGACGACCTCGCCCAGCACCTGCCCCTTGATCTCGCCGATGACACCGAGGCGGTGGAAGTTGCTGAGCGCGTTCGGGCTGGCGTAGATGACCCGGCCCTCGGGATCGAGGCGCACCAGGCCGTCGCCGACGCGCGGAGCGCCACGGCGCTGGCCGGTCGGCGCTCCCTGCTGCGGAAACTCGCCGCGGCTGATCATCCCGCACAGCACGTCGGCGATCTCGATGTAGGAGACGTCCAGCCTGGAGGGCACCCGAGAGGTCGGCAGACCGACCTCCCGGGTCAGCACCCCGAGCACTCGCCCCGCGTGCACGACGGGCAGCAGCACCTCTCGCATGGGGAGCGAGGCGCGCCCCTGCGGGTCCGCGCGGACGTGGATGCCACGGTCCTCCATGGTCTGCGCCATCAAGGTCCGGCGGACCTCTGTCGGGTGCTCCCCGACGATGTCCTGGTAGTGCACGGTGGCCGCGGTCGAGGGCCGGCAGTGGGCGGAGGCGACGAAGTCGCCGTCGGACGTGGGCAGCCAGAGCACAAGGTCCGCGAAGGCGAGGTCGGCCACCACCTGCCAGTCACCGACGAGCTGGTGCAGCCACTCGGCGTCGTCCCGCTCGTCGAGGTGGCCGGACTGGGCGATCATCTGGGCGAGCGTGTGGGGCACGGGCCCCAGCGTAAGCCCGGTGCGAGCCCCACTACGCTGACTTCACCGTTCGTCACCATCCGAGGAGTCACCGTGCGCTTCGCCGCCACCATCGCCTACCCCGCGGACGTCGAGACCGTCGCCGCCATGCTCGCGAACGAGGAGTTCGTGACGCGGAAGATGTCGGCCGCCGGAGCGCTGCGCTCGAGCTGCGACGTCGCCCGGGACGGGGCCGCCTTCACCGTGACGACACGGGCGGACATGCCGACGACGAAGATCCCGTCGGCGTTCCGCTCCTTCGTCGGCGAGTCGCTCGAGGTGACCATGGTCGAGGCGTGGGGCGGACCGGCGGCCGACGGCTCGCGCACCTCGACGCTGACGCTCGAGATCAACGGCGTCCCGGTGCGCGTGCGCGGCGGCCAGCGCCTCGTCCCGACGCCGCAGGGGTGTGAGGAGACCTACGAGGGCGACGTCACGGCGTCAGTGCCGCTGATGGGCCGCAAGATCGAGCGGACTGCCGTCGGCACGGTCGACGACGTCGTGGCGGTCGAGCGGCGGCTGGGCCTGGAGCACCTGGCGAAGACGTCCTGAGCCTGGCGAACGGGCGGTGCCGAACGCGTTCCCGCGTAGCGAAGCGTCAGTAACGAGGCGCCAGTAGCGAGATGCCGAGTGAGGTGCCCTGGCTCGCCATTGAGCCAGGTGCGTGCACCACGGTACCCGGATGTGACCGAAGCCACGGCCACTTTCAGGAACGATTTCTCACTGGCCCAGGAACCACTCGTGAGGAGCGGGCAGTCGGCGGGCCTCCTCCGGCCCCCAGGACCCGGGCACGTAGGGCAGCGGGGCCGGGCGCGCGTCGCCCTGCAGCGGCGCGAAGGCGGTGAAGGCTCCCTGCAGCGCCTCCGCCGTCGTGAACAGCGAACGGTCCCCGAGGAGGACGTCGTGGATCAGTGACGCGTACGGGGAGATCGGCTCGCCCCCGGGCACGTCGTCGAGGTCGAGGACAGCCGTGCCTGAGGAGTAGGTCAGGTCCGGGCCGGGAGTCTTGACCGTGATGCCGAGCCGGACCTCGCCGGAACCGCTGAAGTCGATCTGGATGGAGTTGGGCGTGTCCAGCTCGGGGTCCAGCGGCCCGTAGGGCGGGCCCAGGACCAGCGTGATCCGCTGCGCCTTGGCCGCCATCCGCTTGCCCGTGCGCAGGAGGAACGGCACGCCGCGCCAACGCTCGGAGTCGACCCACAGCCGCACGGCCACGTACGTGTCCTGCTCGGAGTCGGGCGCCACGCCCTCGATGTCGCGGTACCCCTCGAACTGCCCGAGCACGACGTCCTCGGCCGGCTCCAGCGGACGGAAGGAACGCAGCGCGTCCTCCCTCGCCTGATGGATGGCGGCAGGCTCGCGCAGGCTGCGCGGCGGCTCCATCGCGACCTGCCCAGCCACCTGGAACAGGTGGGTGACGATCATGTCGAGGGCCGCTCCGGTCGCCTCGTAGAAGCCGATCCGGTTCGCGACGTCCAGATCCTCCGGCACATCGATCTGCACCTGTTCGACGCTCGCCCGGGACCACTCCGAGCCGAAGAGCTGGTTTGCGAACCGCATGACGTAGATGGTCTGCACCCCCTCCTTGCCGAGGAAGTGGTCGATCCGGAAGATCTGCTCTTCGTCGAGGACCTCCTTGACAGCGCCGTCGAGCTCGACGAACGACTCCAACGACGTGCCGTAGGGCTTCTCGAAGACGACACGAGCGCCCTCCGCGAGACCGTGCGCGCCCAGCCCGCGCGCGATGGGCGCGAAGGCTCCCGGCGGGACGGCGAGGAAATGCAGGACCAGCGGCTCGGCGTCCGTCTCGCCGGCCAGGTCCTCCCGTACCTCGTTCAGCACGCCGGGCAGGTCGCCCGGATCCTCGGCGCTGAAGCCGCCCCCGGCGTACCGAACGCGGCCGAGCACCTCGTCGACGTCGTCGGGGGTTCCTTGCTCGCTGCCCTCGAGCGCGGCCGCGACACGGTCACGAAAGGCGTCGTCGTCCAGCCGGCCGGTCGAGCACCCGACGAGCCGCCAGTGAGCGGGCATGAGGCCGCGCCTTCGGACCTCGTCGATCGCCGGCAGCACCATGCGGCTGGCCAGGTCTCCGGTCGCGCCGTACAGGACGACGATGGCGGCCTCGGGCAGGGATTGCGGGCTCTCGTACGTTGTCACGTTTCCCAACGTAACGGCGCGGGCGCACAGCGGCCTCTCACGTGCGACGATGGCAGCCATGACAGGCATGCCCGAGAGGGAACCGTCCGCAACGCCGGACGAGGAAGAGGCGCCGTCGAAGGCCCTGTGGGCCGAACGGACGGGCACCCGCTCCTACACCGGTCGCAACGCGCGCGGGGCGGAGGTCCTCGTGGGCGACGGCGAGGGCCGGTTCACGCCGGGCGAGCTGCTCCAGATCGCCCTGGCGACGTGCAGCACACTGTCCGCCGACCACCGCCTCGCCCATGCGCTGGGTGACGACTTCGCCGCCGTCGTCGGCGTCTCGGCCGAGAAGAACGCCGAGGACAACCGCTACGGCTCGATCACGGCGGAGATCGTCACCGACCTCTCCCGCCTCGACGAGGAGACCATGGCCAAGACCGTCGAACGTGCCGACGCCGCCATCGAGCGGCAGTGCACCGTGAGCCGCACCCTCACCGCGGGCGCCGGCAACACCGTCTTCTTCACGAACGAGGCGGTCCGATGACGAGGCAGGAGAGCCGAGGTCCCGATCTGGCCGACCGCCGAGCTCTCGACCGGCTGCTGGACGCCGCGGTCCGCCGGGCCGACAAGGGCGAGGACGCGGTCGCCGAGCTGCGGCGCGAGCATGCCGGTATCTCGCCGGCCGAGCTGATCGGCCGGCTCGAGAAGCGGTATCTCGCCCGGAGCGCACGCCTCGGCGGCGCGGTGGGCGCGGTCGCCGCCTTCCCCGGCATCGGCACCCTGGCCGCCGTCGGCCTCACCGGGGCCCAGACGGCAGCCTTCCTCTCGGCGTCCGCCAACCACGTCATGGCGGTCGCCGCCGTCCACGGCGTCGCGGTGGACGACGTCGAGCGTCGCCGCGCCCTGCTCCTCGCCGCCCTGCTCGGTGAGGACGGCGCCAAGGCGGTCTCCGGTCAGCTGGGCCTCGGCACCCTCTACTGGGCCCGTGCGGCGCTGACCCGGCTGCCGCTCGGCACCATCAGGGCGGTGAACAAGACGCTGACCCGCCGGCTCGTCCAGGCAGGGCTGGCCCGCGCCGGAGCCGTCTCCCTCGGCCGACTGGCGCCCTTCGGCGTCGGAGCAGTCATCGGTTATCAGGGGACGAAGATCATGGGCAAGAACGTCCTGGACGGCACTCGGGAGGCTTTCGGTCCCCCGCCGGCGACGTTCGGAGCGACGTCGTGAGCCCCACCGTGCCGGCAGTCCACCTCACCGCGCGCGACGGCGCGGTCGACATGCCGCTGCTCGGACTGGGGACCTGGCAGGCGCGTGGCGAGGAGGCGTACCGGATGGTGCGCACCGCGCTGGAGCTGGGCTACCGGCACCTCGACACCGCGACCATGTACGGCAACGAGGCAGAGATCGGGCGTGCCCTGACGGACTCCGGCCTGGCCCGTGAGGACGTCTTCGTCACGACGAAGTGCCCGCCGGAACGGGTCGGCCGGGAGGACGAGACGCTCGAGCGCTCGTTGTCGGACCTCGCGCTCGACCACGTCGACCTGTGGCTGGTGCACTGGCCGCCGCGCGGCGACAACGCCGGCGTCCGCATGTGGGAGCGTGTCGTCGCCGCGCAGGAGGCCGGCCGCGCCAGAGCAATCGGGGTCTCGAACTACTCGCCGGACCTCATCGACGAGCTCGTGGGCGCCACCGGCGTCTCCCCCGCCGTCGACCAGGTCCCCTGGAGCCCGTCCGACCACGACGCCGCCCTCGTCGACGCGCTTCGCGAGCGCGGCGTGGTGCTCGAGGGGTACAGCCCGTTCAAGCGGACCGACATGGACGACCCAGTGCTCGCGAAGGTCGCCGCGGCCCACGACGCGACGCCCCAGCAGGTGGTGCTGCGCTGGCACGTCCAGCACGGCTACGTCGTCATCCCGAAGTCTGTCCACGCCGATCGGCTCGAGGCGAACCTCGCGGCGGCGGACCTCGATCTGACGGACGAGGAGATGGCGGCCGTCGACGCCCTCGGCAGCTGAGGCCGCTGCTACCGTCCCGATTGTGTTCCCCAAGTCGCCCGTGCGGCGTTCCGGTCATCTGCCCGTCGAGGGCGACCACGAGATCTACTGGGAGGAGTCGGGCAACCCCGACGGCATCCCGGCGATCTACCTCCACGGCGGACCCGGCGGCGGTCTCGGAAACGGCGGGTACCGCGCCAAGCTGGACCCCGAGCGGTTCCGCATCATCGCCCTGGATCAGCGTGGCTGCGGGCGGTCGCGACCGCTGGTGACCGAGCCGGGCTACGACCTGGCCGAGAACACCACCGCCCACCTGATCCGCGACATCGAGCGGCTCCGCGAGCACCTGCAGGTCGAGGCGTGGCTGGTCAACGGGGTCTCGTGGGGCTCGACGCTCGCCCTCGCCTACGCGCAGAAGCATCCCGACCGGGTGCACGGCGTCGTCCTCATGGCTGTGACGACGACGAGCCGGTTCGAGGTCGACTGGATCACCGAGACGGTCGGTGCGCTCTTCCCCGAGGCCTGGGAGAGGTTCGCCGGCCACGCGGAACGGGCGGGTGCCTGCCGCAGGGGTGACGACCGGCTCGTCGAGGCGTACCTGCGGCTGCTGACGGACCCGGACCCCGCCGTGCGCGATGCCGCATCCCAGGCATGGGCGGACTGGGAGGACACCCACATCTCGATCGGCACCGGCAGGGTCCACCGTGACCCGCGTTGGGACGACGACAGGTTCCGGCACGTCATGACGACGCTCGTGACGCACTACTGGGCGCACGACGCCTTCCTCGACCCACCGCTCCTCGAGCGCGCGGAGCGGCTCGCCGGCATCCCGGCCACGCTCATCCATGGGCGCCGTGACGTCAGCGGGCCCGTGGTGACGGCCTGGCGCCTGCACCGAGCATGGCCCGGCAGCGAGCTGCTCGTCGACGAGGGCGAGGGGCACGGCGGAGGCGACATGGTGCAGGCGTGGTGCGCGGCGAACTCCCGGCACGCGGACCGGATCGAGAGCGGCCGGTCCTGAGCGGTCGGGCCGTGTCTGAAGTGCCGGGCCGCCGGCCGGCACCTTCGCCGCCCTCAATCCGCCCCTCCACGACGCTCTGGGCCGCCTCGCCTGGTTCCGGAGCATCGGCCTGACCTGCGTCGATACCGCTGCTTGAGCGCGACGCGCTCAAGTTTTCGCCCTGAGCGATCACCGCTTAGCACTCGAATAAGGAGAGTGCTAAAACTGTTGCTGTGAACGAAGCATCCGACCGGGCCACGAGGGCGGTCCCGGCCGGGCGGCCCGGAGGGTCCGGGCCGGCAGAGTTGAACCAGAGGTGATCTTCATGGCAACCCGTTTCGACCCGTTCCGCGAGATGGACGACTGGCTCGCCACCATGCGGCGCCAGGCCCCGACCGTCCCGGGCATGCCGCTGGACCTCTACCGCGAGGGCGAGTCCTACGTGGCACGCATCGACATGCCGGGCGTCGACCCCGCGAGCATCGACGTCGACGTCGAGGACCGGACCCTGACGGTCCGCGCCGAGCGGCGCACGGAGGTCCCGCAGGACGCCCAGTGGCTCAGCCACGAGCGTCCGACCGGCACCTTCGCCCGCCAGCTCTCCCTCGGCAACGGCCTGGCGCTCGACCGCATCGAGGCCGGCTACGCCGACGGCGTGCTCACCCTGACGATCCCGGTGGCCGAGGAGGCGCGGCCCCGCAAGATCGAGGTTGCGCACTCCGGCAACCGCGCCGAGGTCGAGCAGCGCAAGCAGGAGCCGGCCGTCGCCTGACGTTCCGACCGCTCCAGACGCCCGCGTCCGCCACGGACGCGGGCGTCTTCGCGTGGCTTCTCCTGCCGTGTCGCCACCCGGACCTACGATGGTCGCGTGACTCAGACGCCGACCCGTCCCCCCGGCGAGGACGCCGCCGCGACGGCCGAGACCCGTGGCCCGAACACCGCGTACGAGGACCTGCTGCGGCACGTGCTCGAGAACGGCACCCCGAAGGGCGACCGCACCGGAACGGGGACGCGCAGCGTCTTCGGGCACCAGATGCGGTTCGACCTGCGCGAAGGGTTCCCCCTCGTGACGACGAAGCGGGTCCACCTGCGCTCCGTGATCGGCGAGCTGCTGTGGTTCCTCCGCGGGGACAGCAACGTGCGCTGGCTGCAGGAGCACGGTGTCCGGATCTGGAACGAGTGGGCCGACGAGGACGGCGAGCTCGGCCCGGTGTACGGCGTGCAGTGGCGCTCGTGGCCCACCCCGGGCGGCGGGCACGTCGACCAGCTGGAGCGGGTGCTCGAGACGCTGCGCAGCAACCCCGACTCGCGTCGCATGCTGGTCTCCGCCTGGAACGTGGCCGACCTCGGCGAGATGGCGCTCATGCCGTGCCACGCGTTCTTCCAGTTCTACGTCGCCGACGGTCGGCTGAGCTGCCAGCTGTACCAGCGCAGCGCCGACCTGTTCCTCGGCGTGCCGTTCAACATCGCGTCCTACGCCCTGCTGACCCACATGGTCGCTCAGCAGACCGGCCTCGAGGTCGGCGACTTCGTCTGGACGGGCGGCGACTGCCACATCTACGACAACCATGTCGACCAGGTTCGCGAGCAGCTCGGCCGCGACCCCTTCCCGTTCCCCACCCTCGTGCTCCGCAAGGCGGCCTCGCTCGACGACTACGACTTCGACGACGTCGAGGTGCTCGACTACCAGCACCACCCGGCCATCAAGGCGCCGGTCGCGGTCTAGTGCTGGGACTCATCTGGGCCCAGGCCCACGACCGCATCATCGGCGCGGACGGCACCATGCCCTGGCACGTGCCGGAGGACATGGCCCGGTTCGTGGACGTCACGTCCGGGACGAGCGTGGTGATGGGCCGCACCACGTGGGAGTCCTTCCCGCCGCGCTTCCGGCCGCTGCCCGACCGTCGCAACATCGTGCTCACCCGCCGCCCGGACTACGAGGCGCCGGGCGCGCACACGGTGCCGGATCTCGCGGCCGCTCTCGAGCTGGCCGGCGAGGGTGGCGGTGACGTGTGGATCCTCGGCGGCGGGGAGGTGTACGCCCGGACCATCGGCCGTGCCGACGTCCTCGAGGTCACCGACATCGACGTCACGGTCGACGGCGACACTCGGGCCCCGGAGATCGACCCGGCCGTGTGGCGACTGACCGCTGCGGACCCGGCCGAGGGCTGGCACGTGTCCGCCAAGGGCCCGCGCTACCGGTTCCTGACCTACCGCCGCTGAAGGCCTCGGCCGAGCCGACGTCAGTGCGACTCGCGTGCGACCCGGTCACCCGTCGCGCCGACGAGGAAGTCCAGGTCGGCGCCGGTGTCGGCCTGCAGGACGTGCTCGATGTAGAGCTTCTCCCAGCCGCGCGTCGGCGCCGCGTAGGCGGCCGCGGCCGTCGCGCTGGGCTCCCGTTCGGCGAGCTCGGCCGCGGGCACGTCGAGGCTCAGGCGCCGCCCGGGCACGTCGAGCTCGATCCAATCACCGGTGCGCACCTTCGCCAGCGGACCGCCGGCGGCGGACTCCGGGGCGACGTGCAGGATGACGGTGCCGTAGGCGGTGCCGCTCATACGGCCGTCGCAGACGCGCACGACGTCGCGCACGCCCGCCTCCAGGAGCTTCGTCGGCAGCGGCATGTTGGCCACCTCCGGCATGCCGGGGTACCCCTGCGGGCCGCAGCCCCGCAGCACCATGACGGAGTCGGCGTCGATGTCGAGGTCCGGGTCGTCGAGCCGCGCGTGCAGGTCCTCGATGCTGTCGAAGACCACCGCACGGCCGCGGTGCTGCAGCAGGTGCGGCGAGGCGGCCGCAGGCTTGATGACGGCACCCTGCGGCGCGAGACTCCCGCGGAGAACGGCGATGCCGCCCTCCTCCAGGACCGGGGCCGCGCGCGGACGGATGACCTCCCGGTCCCACACGGCGGCGTCGTCGAGGTGTTCGATGTACCGCCGGCCCGTCACCGTCAGGGCCGCCGGGTCGAGAAGGTCCCGCACCTCTCCCATGACGGCCGCCAGCCCGCCGGCGCGGTGCAGGTCCTCCATGAGGAACCGGCCGGACGGCAGCAGGTCCGCCAGGAGCGGCACCCGTGACCCGATCCGGTCGAAGTCGTCCAGCGTCAGGTCGATGCCGAGACGGCCGGCGATCGCGAGCAGGTGCACGACGGCGTTCGTGGAGCCACCGATGGCGCCGAGCGCCACGATCGCGTTGTGGAACGAGGCCGTGGTCAGCACGTCGCTGGGACGGCGCTCCTCGCGGACCAGCTCGACGGCGAGCCGTCCGGCGGCGTGCGAGGACTCGAGCAGGCGGCTGTCCGGTGCCGGGATGCCGGCCGTCCCGGGGATGACCGTGCCCAGGACCTCCGCCAGCGCCGCCATGGTGGAGGCGGTGCCCATCGTGTTGCAGTGGCCGCGGCTGCGGATGGTCGCCGACTCCGACGTCACGAAATCTTCCTGGGACAGCGTGCCCGCCCGGACCTCCTCCGACAGTCGCCACACGTGGGTGCCGCAGCCCAGCGGCGCGCCGCGGAAGGTGCCGGTCAGCATCGGCCCGCCGGGCACCAGCACGGCCGGAAGGTCAACGGACGCCGCCGCCATGAGGAGCGAGGGGATCGTCTTGTCGCAGCCGCCGAGCAGCACCACGCCGTCGACCGGGTTGGCGCGGAGCATCTCCTCGGTCGCCATGGCGGCCATGTTCCGCCACAGCATCGCGGTGGGCCGCACCTGGGTCTCCCCGAGGGACACGACGGGCAGCTCGAGCGGGATGCCGCCCGCCTCGTAGACGCCGTTGCGGACCGAGGCGGCCACCTCGCCCAGGTGCGCGTTGCAGGGCGTCAGGTCCGACGCCGTGTTCGCGATCGCGATCTGTGGCCGGCCCTCGAACGCAGAGCCCGGTACGCCGCGGCGCATCCACGCCCGGTGGATGTAGGCGTTGCGGTCCTCGCCGGAGTACCAGGCGTCACTGCGCAGGGGCATCGTCGCGCTTTCCGTTCGTCGGGGCGGCCGGTTCGCCGCACGGCCGTCAGCAGGCTAGCCCATGACGTTCCGCCGCTTCCGTACCGGTCCGTGACGTGGCGCCCGGTCGGCGACCGCGGTACCGCAGAGATCCGATGCGGCATCCCGTACGGTCCCCGTCAGGAGGTCGATCGATGCGTGCGTTCGTCATCACCGCGCCCGGCCGCAGCGAAGTGCGGGACGTCCCCGGGCCGGGATCGAGGCTGTGAAAGTTCTGGGCGTAGAGAATGAGAGGGTGACCTCGCTGGCAAAACACCGTTCTCCCGCTAATCCGCACACGCTCGGACCTCTACCGCTACAGCGCCGCGAACGCCCATGGTTGCGAAATGCATGAGGCCGTCGACATCCTCGAGAACGCGATCCCGACGACGGATCCGGCCGAGATCTACACCGTGACGCACAAGGCCCTGGCATCGGCGATCAGGGTGATCGCACGCGCGGACGACTCCAGCGGGGTCATCGGGGACGCATGCCGTCGTCTGCTGGACCTACACCCGAAGGCGGCTGCCGCCGCCAAGACTCCGGTCGACAAGCTGGTCGACTGGATGATCACGTTTCAGTTCGACGATGACCAGGTCGACTACTTCGAGCTCGACCCTGTGGCGTATGCACCGGCGCTTGGGGATGTCGGCATGGCGGCGTACCGGAGGCGGCTATCCGAAGTGGAAGCCGGCCTCGGACCCCGGCCCTCCGAAGAGGATCGCTGGACATCGCGTCACTCGCACGAGTGGTTCGCCCTCGACTGGAACGCACAACGGCTCGCGGTGCTCGACCGCGACATCGACGCGATCATCCGTACGCACGCGAAGGACCGGAGGGTCGCGGCCTGGCTGGAGGACACCGCCGAGGCGTTCGAGGAGATCGGCGAGATCGACGTCGCCATCGACTGGGCAAAGCAGGCCAGCGACTTCGACCATGGTCACCAGTCGCAAAAGGCCGCGGACTACCGGTGCCGACTTCTCGAGGAGCACCGGCCCGACGAAGCTCTCAACGCGAGGCTTGCGATGTTCCGGCGCTGGCCTTCGTCGACAACTGCGGCTCGATTGCACAAGGCTGCGGGGAAGGCGTGGCCCGAGCTCCGCGACGAGGTCGTTGCCACCTTGGCAGCGAGCCCGAACGACGCCGCCCTCCTTGTGCTCCTCACCCTTAAGGAGCCTCAGTTCGCCTGGGAACTCGCGCACTCACTCGCCCTCGACAGCGACCACACGTGGGCGGAACTGGTGAAGTCCTACGAGAAGATCGACCCGACCGCAGTCCTCCCGATCCATCAGCGACTCGTGGAGAAGGAGTTGGCGAATGCGGGCGCGCAGTACTACCGACTCGCGGCACGGAGGCTGGGGAAGATGCGCAAGCTGGCCGCGGGGACCGAGCACGCTGCCGACGTCGACGACTTGATCGCGAGACTGCGTGAGACCCATCAGCGCCGGCCGCGGTTGCAGCAGGAGTTCGACCGCGCTGGCCTTCCGCGCTCCCAGGAAACCTAGGAGACAAGGGCCTCAAGGAGGTCCTGCGCCAGCAGCGCCACACTCTCCGACACGGCAGCCGGGTCACCAACCAACTCCTCCGCGGCGCCGGCCATGAGGGAGCCGCGGGCACTTGCTCCTTGTGCGAAGAGGTCTCGGAGTTGGTCGAGCGCCTCGCGGGTCACCTTCGCGCTGACGTCCTCGGCCCGCAGCCGACTGATCGCTTCGACGAAGTCCTGGGTCTCGATTGCGCGCAGCAGACGGTAGACGTCGTGGGCGTCCTTGTTGTCCTGCCTCGAAGGCTTCTCGAGCCGGTCGTGGATCTTGTGCAGCTTGGCCACCAGCAGCGCTGCGGACCCGGCCACGGAGACCTCGAACTCTCGAGCGTCAACTGCACGGTCGAGTGCCCGGATCAGCATCTTCGAGTTGTCGACCAGCGCCGCCTCGATCCCTCGCGCTCTTCGCATCGACTTGTCGTTGTGCGGCGGCACGCGGACGCTTCGGCGTCCGGCTCCCGCGACAGCGTCGGGCACCATCAAGTCGACCGGAACTCCGCGCGCGGAGATCCAGGAGCCGATCGCGCTCGGCCGCCGATCCGGCGTGAAGCCCGCGGCGCTCATCGCCTCCTCCACCAGCGGATCGGAACTCAGCACCTCGGGGTCCACTGCGACGTCGCCGTCGGTAGTGAACTCGGCAAGGGCAATCTCCGTGGCCCCCGTGTGGAGGTAGACGGCCTGTGCGCCGATGATGACGAGCGCGTCGAGATGCGACTCCAGTGCTTCCAGCGCGTCAAGCAGCCCCATGCGCGCCAGGGTCACGGGTCACTTCGTCAGCCACGGCGCCAGCGCTTCTCGTTGGCCTTCATCCATTCGATGAGGTACTCACCTTCGGCGGGTTCGCGCCCCGGTCCGTTCAGGAGGTCGGCCGCCACCTGCGCGGGAGCCGCTACCAGGTAGCCTCCCTCGGCCGGCGCGGTGTTCTGGAACGGGACGTCGCCGACCGTCTTGGGCTCCAAGAGGATTACGTTTGGCGCAGCCGCATTGGGTCGCAGCCCCCACTGCTCCGATGCCTCCTGAATCGACGAGACATAGACGTAGGCGGCCTTGGCTGGCGCGTAGGTCGCCCACTCCTTGGCAGCGATTGATCCCGTCACCGCCTTGGGGAATGTCGACCGTTGGGCTACCTTCGCCAGGAAGGCATCCACTCCCCTCGGTTCGATGAACGCCATCACGCGCGTAGTCAGCTGGAAGGCGGCATCGGTACTCCATGCGCGCAGCAACCGCTCCCAGTCGGTCACTCGATAACGCTTGCCATCCTTGACGACAAGATCCTCGCGTTCCAAGTACTCCAGCACCCGGTAGGCCGCACCCGTGGATGCGCCCGACGCAACAATCAGCTCACGGACTGTCCAGTCGCGGTCGTAGTCCAACAGAGCGCGAGCGACGCGCGCGGCGGGCTCACCCTTGAGCGTTCCCCGCGGCCGGCCCTTGCGCCACGGATCCCGGTCCTCACCCCGGTCGGCGATGAACAGGGCCGGAGAGTGGACAACGACGCGCATGTTGCCCGTGGCGTCTACGTAGGAGAGACCGTCCTCCGCCAGAGCCTCGCGAACCGATGGCGACAGATAGCGAGCTGCCACGATGGGAACGTCGCCGGCGTCCGCCGCCATGAGGCGAACCTGGTCCGCGAGACGCGCAACGTCGCGGCGCTCGACGACCTGCTTGACCTCGACGACGAGTCTCGCAGCCCTCCCGTCAGGCCCATCAAGCTGTATCGACAGATTGGGCCGCCGCGAGTCCGGCCCTGGCTCAGCGGCGTCCGTGACCATCCAGGTAACGGGCAGGCGGTCACGCAAGAGGTTGACGACGCGACGCTCTACCTCCGCAGCATTCAGCACCACATCGGTTGCCATGGGTTCACCACCTCTGTTCAGGTATCAGGCGGACTCCGCTGGCGGCGGAATTTGAGACTTTCCCGAACAGCCTAACATGTTCGGAAAACACACACTCTCCGCTGGCGGCGGACATCGTGCCTTACCCGAACAGCGGCCGCCGCTTCCTAGTCCTCCGTGGCGCTCACCCGACCGCGTGAACGCCGCGTCGAGCAGGTCGGCGGTCGGCGGTCGGCGGTCGGCGGTCGGCGATTCACGTGATCGCCGTCGGCCGCGTACCGGCCCGCGACGTGGCACCCGTGTGGCAACCCCGCGGCGCTCCCTCGTGACCGGCATCCCGTACGGTCCCGGTCAGGAGGTCGATCGATGCGTGCGTTCGTGATCACCGGCCCCGGCCACGGCGAGGTTCGGGACGTCCCGGAGCCGGAGGCCGGTCCGGGACAGGTCGTCGTCGACGTCGAGCGCGCCGGCGTGTGCGGCACGGACGCCGAGTTCTTCAGCGGCCACATGGCCTACCTCGCCACCGGGGACGCGTCGTACCCGGTGCGTATCGGCCACGAGTGGTGCGGCCGGGTCTCGGCCGTGGGCGCCGGCGTCGACCCGACGTGGGCGGGCCGGCGAGTCACCGGCGACACCATGCTCGGCTGCCGGCGGTGCGAGCGGTGCCGCGCCGATCGCCAGCACCTGTGCGCGGACCGGTTCGAGATCGGCGTGCGCGGGGGCTGGCCGGGTGCGCTCGCCGAGCGGCTCCCCGTGCCGGTCTCGGCGCTCGTGCCCCTGCCGGACGCCGTGGACGAGACGCTCGGGGCACTGGTCGAGCCGGGCGGCAACGCCGTGCGATGCGTGCGCGCCGCTGACGTCCGGCCCGGCGCACGGGTGCTCGTGCTCGGCGCCGGCACCATCGGCCTGCTCGTCGCCCAGGTCGCTCGTGCGCACGGCGGGGAGGTCAGCGTACTGGAACGCAGTGAACACGCACGGGACTTCGCCGCCTCGCTCGGGTTCCACCAGGTCGCGACGGCGCGTGACCTCGAAGGGCTCGCCCTCGACGCGGTGGTCGATGCGACCAACGGCGCGGAGATGCCCTCGTTCGCCGTCGAGCGGGTCGAACCGGGCGGGCGGGTGGTCCTGATCGGACTCGCAGCCCAGCAGAGCGTCATCGACACGCGCCGGCTCGCCCTCAAGGACGTGACCGCCGTCGGCGTCCTGTCCGCGTCCGGCGGGCTGGCGGGCACCGTGGAGCTGTACGCCTCGGGGCGGGTCGACCCGCGACCGCTCGTCGCCGCGACGGTCGGCCTGGAACGGGTCGGGGACGTCCTTGCGGGTGAGCGACCGCCGACGGCGGGGCCCGGCCCCAAGATCCACGTCGACCCCCGGCTCTGAGCTTCCGCCCCGACACTGCGGACCAGCCGTACAGACCGGAGCTCGCGACAACGACGAAGGCCCGAACCAATCGGTCCGGGCCTTCGTCTTCTCGTAGCGGGGGCAGGATTTGAACCTGCGACCTCCGGGTTATGAGCCCGGCGAGCTACCGAACTGCTCCACCCCGCGCCGTCCTGTACAGGTTACTTCGCGGGTGCTCCGCTCAGCAAATCTGCCAGGGGTGGGCTGACTCACACCGGTGGTCAGCCCTCGGTCGGCTGGTCGGTGGGCGTCTCACCGCCGCTCCCCTCGGCCGCGGCGATCTCCTCCTCCGCGGCCAGGGCCTCGTCGATGGCCTCCTGCAGGCGCTGCTGGGCCTCGCCGTACGCCGCCCAGTCACCCGAGGTGCGCGCCTCGTTGGCCTCCACCATGGCCTCCTGCGCCGCGGCGAGCGCCTCGTTCAGCCGCTGCTGGGCCTCGGCCGGCACCTCGGTGGTGCCGCCGGGCTCCTCGGCGCCTTCCTCGGGCTGCTCATCCTCGGGCTGCCCCTCCTCCGTCGGAACGTCGGTCTCACCGGTCTCGGCACCGGAGTCGCCACCGAAGACCTGGTCGAGCGCCTCGTCGAGCGTGGACGCGAACCCGATCTCCTCGCCGAAGGACACGAGCACGCGACGCAGCAGCGGGTAGGACGTGCCGGCCGAGGACTGCACGTACACCGGCTGGACGTACAGCAGTCCACCACCGATCGGCAGCGTGAGCAGGTTGCCGTGCGTCACCTCGGAGTTGCCCTGCGACAGCAGGTTCAGCGCGGAGGAGATCTGCGGGTTGGAGTTGAAGTTGTTCTGCACCTGGCCGGGGCCGGGCACGGTGATGTCCGAGGGCAGCTCAAGCAGCCGCATCTGGCCGTACCCCTCGCGCACCTCGCCGGCCGAGTCCCCGGTCTCGGAGTCGACGGCGAGGAACCCGGTGAGGATGTTGCGGTCCGTCTGACCGCCCGGGATGAAGCTCGACGTCAGCGAGAACCTCGCGTCCTCCTGGTCGGGCATCTGCATCGACAGGTAGTACGGCGGCTGCAGCTCACCGGTGTTCGTGGTCGGGTCGGTCGGCAGGTTCCACTCGTCCGAGCCGGAGTAGAAGGTCGATGGGTTCGTCACGTGGTACTCGGAGAGCAGCGTGCGCTGGACCTTGAAGAGGTCCTCGGGGTAGCGCAGGTGGCTCATGAGGTCCCCGCTGATCTCCGACGTGGGCGTTATGTGGCCGGGGAAGACGTTCTGCCACGTGTCGAGGATGGGATCCTCCTGGTCCCACTCGTACAGCGTCACCGACCCGTCGTAGGCGTTCACCACGGCCTTCACGGAGTTCCGGATGTAGTTGACCTGCTCGGGAAGCGCCCCCACGGAGGCGTTGCCACCCTGCGCCTGGACGATGGTGTCGGTCGTCGCCTCCTCGAGGGACTCCCGGGCCGAGTACGGGTAGTCGTTCGTGGTGGTGTACGCGTCGACGATCCAGACGAGCTGCTTGGGCGTCGAGGAGTCGTCGTCGTTGTCGACGACGGCCGGGTAGGCACGGTTGTCGAGCGTCAGGTACGGCGCGGCCTTGGCGACGCGCTCGTGCGGGTCGCGGTCGTAGAGGATCTGGGACTCGTCGGTGACCCGGTCCGAGAACATGATCTGCGTGTCGCCGAACTTCAGTGCGTACAGCAGCTTCTCGAAGAACGAGCCGATGGTGGGGCCGCCGTCGCCGCTGTACGTGGTCGGTTCGTAGGAGTTCGCGGCGTCGTCGTCCGGGTAGTCGAGCTCCCAGGGGTCGGCGCCCTCGGGCGCACCGACGATGGAGTACGTCGGCATCTGCTGGCCGAAGTAGACGCGGGGCTGGTAGTCGCCGAGCTCGCCGACGCTGGGGATGCCCTGCTGGAAGAAGGCCGGACGCCCGTCCGGGCCGGTGGTGTTGCCGTACGCGGCGACGACGCCGAAGCCGTGCGTGTAGACGGTGTGGTCGTTGATCCAGCTGCGCTGCTCGGGGGCGAGCCCGTCCAGGTTGAGCTCCCGTACGGCGATGACCGTGTCCCGGCTCTCGCCGTCGATCTCGTAGCGGTCGACCGCGAGGACGTCGGCGAAGCCGTAGTACTGCCTGGACTGCTGCAGCTGGTTGAACGTCGGCGAGACGATGTTCGGGTCGAGCAGCCGGATGGAGGCGGTCGACTCGCTGTACTCACGCAGCTGGCCGGCCTCGGCCTCCGTCGTCGCCGAGTACGTCTCGGACTGCACGTCCTGCAGTCCGTAGGCGGCGCGCGTCGCGTCGATGTTGCGCTGGATGTACCGGCTCTCCGCCGAGATGGCGTTCGGGTCGACCTGGAAGCGCTGGATCATGGCGGGATAGGCCGTGCCGACCACGAGGGCCGAGACGATCATGACGGCGATGCCGGCCGCGGGCAGCGTCCAGCTGCCGCGGAACGCCGTCACCACGAACAGCACGACGACGATGAGCGCGATCCCGGCCAGGATCAGCTTCGCGGGGAGCACCGCGTTGATGTCGGCGTACGAGGCGCCGGAGAAGCGCCCGTTGTCACCGACCAGCAGGGAGTACTGGTCCAGCCAATAGCTCAGGGCGATCAGCAGGACGAACACCGCGGCGAGGATCGACAGGTGCACGCGGGCGGCCGTGCTGACGCGCTGCTGTCGCGGCGCCAGCGAGACGCCACCGTAGAGGTAGTGGGTGATGATCGCGGCCACCGCGCTGAGGAACACGACCGTCATGAGGAACGAGACGATCGAGCGCACGACGGGCAGGGTGAAGACGAAGAAGCCGATGTCGATACCGAACTGCGGGTCCGTCGCGCCGAAGGGCTCCTGGTTGAGGAAGGTGAGCACCGAACGCCACATGCCGCTGAAGGACGCGCCGGCGAAGAGGCCGAGGACGACGGGGGCACCGAACATGATCAGGCGGCGCAGCGGCTCGATGCTTTCGCGATAACGGTCGAGGTTGCGCTCCTCCGGCGTCGTCGGCGGGTAGATCTGGCGCCGGGAGTACGCCAGGTGCAGGTTGAGCCAGACCGCCGCTCCCATGACCAGGAAGCCGATGACGAAGAGCACCCCACGGGTGGTCCACTCGCGGATGAGCACGTCGGTGAAGCCGAGCTGCTCGTACCACCGGATCTCGGTCCAGACCTGCGCCAGCGCGAGGACGACGGCCGCCACCACGGCGAGGACCACGAGGGTCGGCACGAGGGCGCCTCGGCGGCGCGGGCCCCTCTCCTCCCGGCCGGACGAACGGGGGACGGATGCGAACGTCACTGAGTAGCACCTCTAGGTTCTCGAACAAGCGTGTGTGTGGCCGCCTGGGGCGCCCTGGTCCGGCCGCGCACGACGTGCGCAGCCACCATGGCCAACGTGCCGGCCTGGTACTAGGTTCCCATACCGCGGGCCACGGTGCGCAAAACGCCGCGGAAGTCCGGTGCTCGGAGCGCCCGGAGCCGAGCACGCGATGATGGGGGCATGACGGACGACACGACCCCAGAGGCACCCACCACCGAACCGACGGGTCGCGCGCTCGCCCTGCGCGTCGCCGTCGGCGACATCGAGCGGCACGTCGCGGCGCGTGGCTGGGACGGGCCGGTGGCCGTCTTCGCGCTCGTGCGCACGACCGACGCGCTCGCCGCCACTCCCGCGCTCGGCGAGGAGCTGCCCGCCGACGCGCTCGCCGCGGCCGAGCGGGATCCGGAGCACCTGACGAGCATCGAGCAGGAAGGCCTCCCGGCCGCGGAGACGATCGAGGAGCTGCTCGGCCAGCTCGGGTGGCCGGAAGAGGTGGACGGCGCCGCCGTCGTCCTCGAGCGGATGGTGGTGCCGCCGGAGGCGGAGCAGGGACTGCCGGAGGACCAGGAGGAGGCCGTCGAGCAGCTGATGGCCCACCCCGAGCGTCAGGACGTCCGGATGGCGGCCGGCGTGCTGCGCAGCGGCGAGTCCTGGTGCGCGATCCGGAGCCGGCGCCACGACTCGGACGACGCGGTCGCGGGGTCTGCCGACGCGGTGCCGGGGCTGGTGGAGGCGCTGCACGCGACCCTGCGCTGACCGCGAGAGGTCTGGCGCAAAGGGGCGGCCGGCGTAGGTCAGGAAGCTTCGGCCGCGCACGTGGGAAGGTCGTCGCCCTCGTGCGCACCGATGGCCTGGACGGCGTCCCGCGCCTCGCTGAGCGTGTCGACGCTGACCACACGAAGGCCGTCCGGGACGTGGCCCACGACGTCGCTGCAGTTGCCCTCCGGGGCCAGGAACCACTGCGCACCGTCGCGGCGGGCACCCACGAGCTTCTGCTCGATGCCACCGATGGCCCCGACCTGTCCGGCGAGGTCCATCGTCCCCGTACCGGCGATCTGCTCGCCGCCGGTCATCTCGCCCTCCGTGAGCCGGTCGATGATCCCGAGCGCGAACATCGTGCCGGCGCTGGGTCCGCCGATGTCGTCGATGTCGAAGTCGACCTCGAACGGGATCTCGACGTCGGGCTCGAGGAAGACGCCCAGCACGGACCCCTCCTGATCGGAACCGTGCCCGGGATCGCTGGTCTCGACCTCGAGCTCGACCTGCTCGCCGTCGCGCGTGACGCCGAGGCTGACCGTGGTGCCGGGTTCGGTCCGCCGCAGCACCTCGACGAGCTCGGAGAAGGCCTGCACCCTTGTGCGCTCCTTCCCGGGCACCTCGATCGAGGTGATCACGTCGCCGTTCTCGACGACGCCGCGGGCACCGCTCCCCTGCGCCGTGCCCGTCACGGTGAGCACCATGGGTACCTCGCGGCCGAGCTCCTCGAGGGCGGAGACGGTGGCGTTTGTCTGCGACGAGGCCATCTGCTGGCTGGACCGCTCGTCGAGCTGCTCGCGGGTGGCTTCGTCGGGGAAGAGCGCCTCGACCGGTAGCACCACCTGGTCGGACCGGAGCCAGCCGATGAGCACGTCGAACGCCCCCACCGGGTATTCCGGTCCCCCGATCACCGAGACGGTGGTCAGCATCAGCGCGCCCGAGGTGGCATAGGTCTGGGCGCCATCGACGTGGATGAGCGGCTCGCCGTCGTGCTCACCGAGCGTGTCCACCGTCGGCCCGGGCCGCTGCACGGCGTAGGGCAGCGGCACGAGCATGGCGACCAGGAGCGCGAGCGCGAGCAGGCCGCCGGAGATGACGAGCGTGACGGCGCGCCGCGAGGAGCGTTCGGCCGGCGCGGCGGTCTCGTCCCGCCCTGGGAACTCGACCGGGGCCGCGGACTCCTGCTCACGCACCGGCCCATCATGCCGCACGTGTCGGAGCGCCGCGTCCGCTGCGCCCTGAGCGAACCCCGGCCGAGCGGGCCGGTTGCCGCTCACCCGCCGGGCCGCGGCGGTTTACCGTGGAGTCCCACCACCCGTTTCAGGAGCCGCCATGAGTCAGGAACCCGCGCGCAGCGAGGGCGAGGAGCCCGGCAGCTGGGAGGAGCTCCTCCGCTCGATGATGGGTGGACCCGCCGCCGAGGAGGCCATGCGTGCCATGCGGGCCTCGGGCATGGATCCCGAGGCGATGTCGCAGGCGGCCGGTCTGCCCGCCGACCGCAATCAGCTGATGCTGATGATCTCCCAGATGCAGCAGATGCTGGCCTCCGGCGGTGGCGAGCCGGTCAACTGGCGCGTCGCCCACGACCTGGCCCGTCAGGCCGCCCACGCGGGTGGCGACCCCGCGGTCACCGCCGCCGAGGCGCAGCGGGTCCGAGAGGCCCTCTCGGTCGCCGACCTGTGGCTGGACACGGCCACGGAGCTCGATCCCGCCGGCGGGACACAGGAGGCGTGGAGCCGGGCGGACTGGGTCGAGCGCACGATGCCGACCTGGAAGCGGCTGTCTGAGCCCGTGGCGACTTCCGTCTCCGACGCGCTCGTGGAGACCATCCGGTCGCAGGCTGAGCAGCTGCCGCCCGAGGTCCAGGCGATGGCCGCCGACTCCGGGCCCGTGCAGGGCATGCTGCGTCAGCTGGGCAGCGCCGTGTTCGGCATGCAGGTCGGTCAGGCGGTCGGCGCCCTCGCCCGCGAGGCGTTCGGCCCCTCGGACACCGGTCTGCCGCTCGTCGAGAACACGACGGCGGCACTCGTCCCCGCGAACGTCACCGACTTCGCCGAGGGCCTCGACGTGCCGGAGGAGGAGGTACGCCTCTTCCTCGCCGTGCGAGAGGTGGCGCACGCGCGCCTCTTCGCGCACGTGCCGTGGCTGCGTGCGCATCTGCTCGGCATCGTCGAGGCGTACGCGCGCGAGATCACCATCGACGTCGAGGCGATGGAGGAGGCCGTCCGCGGGATCGACCCGACCAACCCCGAAGAGCTCCGCGAGGCGCTGTCCGGAGGGGTGTTCGCGCTCGAGCAGTCCCCCGCCCAGCAGGCGGCCCTGGTCCGCCTGGAGACGGCGCTGGCCCTCGTCGAGGGTTGGGTGCAGGAGGTCGCCGGCAAGGCCGTCGCCGCACACCTGCCACAGGCGGTCGCCCTTCAGGAGATGCTCCGGCGGCGGCGGGCGACGGGCGGGCCCGCGGAGCACACGTTCGCGACGCTCGTCGGGCTCGAGCTGCGGCCCAGGAGGCTGCGGGAGGCGGCCGCGCTGTGGGCTGCGCTCGGGGCGGAGTACGGGACGGCCGAGCGTGACGCGCTGTGGTCGCACCCGGACCTCATGCCGAGCGCGGACGAGCTCGACGACCCGAGCGGTTTCGTCGCCGGCCGCAAGGCCGCCCGCGCCGCCGAGGAGGACGTCGACGCCGCGCTCGCGGCCATGCTCGACGGCACGCTGGCGAGCGAGGACACCGACGAGACCGACCGGTCCGACACCTCCGACGAGGGCGACACGTCCGACGATGCCGGCACCGAGACCGGCGGGACGGGCAGCACCGGCGAGACCGGCGACGCGGACGGCCGGGACTCGTAGGGCGTTCGCCGGCACTCGGCGTGGTGACCGGGGGCCGGGCGCGCTGAGCGGCGGTCTTCGGCGCCTCCGCGTCCACCGCACCCGCCGCTGCTCCCCTTGTCCACACGCTGTGGAAGCCGTCTGCACCGACGCTCGGCCGCGTGCGAGAGTCCCTCGCACGACGAGGAGGCGGCATGCGGTTACGGACAGGACTCTCGGTGCTGTGGCGCGGGCAGGGCGAGAGCCAGATCGGCGTCGACCCGCGGTGCGCGGTGGTCCTCGAGGACCTCTCCCCCGGCGAGCAACGCGTCCTCGACCACCTCGACAGGGGCGGCTACGAACCGACAGAGGCGGACCTCGTCCGGGTCGGCCGGACCGCGGGGGTACGGGCAGGTCGGGTCCGCGAGCTCATCCGGCTGCTCGAGCGTTCCGGAGTGCTCGACCCGGTGGCCGACCGGGCCACCAGCACGCCCGTGCCGCCGGAGGACGCGTACTGGTCGCGCCTGCTGCCGGACGGTGACGGCCCGGCGCTGCTCGGACGCCGCTCGGAAGCGGTGGTCACCGTGGTCGGCCTGGACCACGTGGGCCTGCGGATCGCGTCGCACCTGGCGGAGGCCGGCATCGGCACGGTGCTGCTGGAGGACGACGGGCCGGTCGACCCGTTCGACGTCGGTCCCTACCATCCCGCCGATGTCGGCGACCGGCGAAGGGTCCGGGCCGAGGCGAGGCTGCGGTCGACGTTCGACCGGCTGAGGACCGAGGCCCCGCCGGGACGGCGGCCGGACATGGTGGTGGTGGTCTGCTCCCGGGTCGCCGATCCGGTGCTGCTGCTGCCGCTCGTGCGGGACGACGTGGCGCACGTTCCCGTGGTGGTCGGCGAGGTCGACGTCGTGGTGGGCCCGCTCATCATCCCGGGCGACGGGCCGTGCACGCGCTGCATGGACCTGCACCGGACCGATGCCGACCCGGCCTGGCCGGCCGTCGCCACCCAGCTGCGGTGCTCACCGGCGGCGGTCGCGACCAGCCAGCTGGGCCAGATGGGCGCGGCGTTGACGGCGCACCAGGTGCTCGCCGCGATCGACGGGCGAGAGCTCGTGGCGGACCGTGCCAGCCTCGAGGTGAGCGCTCTCAGCCCGTTGCCGGTGCTGCGACCGTGGGCCGTGCACCCCGACTGCGGGTGCGCAGGAGTGTCCCTGGATGAACCGACGCCGGAGAAGCCGGTGGCCGGGCGGGCACAAGAACCCGCCTGACCACCGGCCGCTGCCGACGTTCTCCGCGTCCGCTGATTCGCCGCCGCACCCGACGGCGTATCAGGCCGCCTCGTCCTTGCGCGGGCGGCCACGTCCACGCTTGCGCGGGACGACGACGCCGTTGGCGAAGACCTCGCCGCCCCAGACTCCCCACGGTTCCCCGCGCTCGAGCGCGCCTGCCAGGCAGGCCTCACGCACGGGGCACTCGCGGCACAACGCCTTCGCCAGCTCGACGTCGGCGGTACGCTCCGCGAACCACAGGTCGCTGTTCTCGGCGGACTGGCACGGGATCGCCGCGCCGCCGGCCGAGGACGCGGGCAGGACTCCCCAGCCGGCCTCGCCGTCGCGGTTCGTCGCGGGCGGGGTCGCGGGCCAGGAGACGGATGATCCCTGGCTGATCTGGTCGAGTAGAGCCGTGAGCTGCACTGCTGCTCCTTGGTCGTTCTCAGTGTCAGTGTCCTGGTCGTGGGGACTCCGGACGCCTCTGACAACGACGGCCGCGGTCCCGGTGGGATCGCGGCCGGAGCAAACAGCTCGATGAGCTAGGTCCGGACAGCGATCCCCTTCTCGCCAATGCGGTTGCGCACGACGGCGCCATCCGTGGCGAGGGCGTACTTGCCCCCGGGGGTGGCGAAAACCGGCGCGATCAGATCGACGCGAATGTGGCAAAGCTTCATCGTTTTCGACACCTCCCTCGGGATCGGGAACCCTCTGTGCTGGCTAGGCAGGGTCCGGCGGACTCAAGACACGTTGAGCCTAGACCCGCCGTTCCATGGAGGGCAATGTCTTTTTCTCGGAACTTTTTCCTCGGTGCGTTCCGCCCTCCTACGGCTCCTCGCGCGCCGTCGACCTGGCTCATCGCGTCAACCACGCGTCCACGTCCACGGCGTCGCCCCGGACGACCGCGAGCACCTGACCGCCGTACGCGTCGAGCTTGGTCGCGCCGATCCCCCGCAGGACCGCAAGCTGGCGCAGATCCTTGGGCTTCGCCGTCGCGATGGCCTGGAGCGTCGTGTCGTGCAACACCGTGTACGCCGGTTTGCTGATGGCCTTGGCGACCTCACCTCGCCAGCTGCGCAATCGTTCGTAGAGCTCGACGTCGGCCGGATTCTCCTCCAGGAACGTCTCCGCGCGCTGCCGAGCTGCCCCGCGACGGGACATGCCGCCGCGCCGACCGGCAGCACCGTCGTCGGGCCAGATGCCGTCGAGGAACCGGGACCGCTTCCGGGAGGCTCGGCCGCCGACCGTGCGGGCGCGCGCGTAGGAGAGCTGGAGGTGTTCGCGGGCGCGGGTGATCCCGACGTAGAGCAGCCGCCGTTCCTCGGCGATCGCCTGGTCGCCGTCGGCCAAGGAGATCGGGAGCAGCCCCTCGGAGACCCCGACGAGGAAGACCGCATCCCACTCCAGGCCCTTCGCGGCGTGGAGGGTCGCCAGCGTCACGCCGTCGACCGTGGGGGCGTGCTGAGCGGTCGCGCGCTCATTCAGCTCCGCGACGAGCTCGGCCATGCCGGCGTCCCTGGTGACGTGGAGGTCGTCGGCGAGGTTGACCAGCGAGTTCAGCGACTCCCAGCGTTCGCGCGCCGCCCCCCGCGCCGCAGGCGGGGTCACCGACCACCCGACCGAGGCAAGCACGTCGCGCACCGCCTCGGTCACCGGCTGCCCGGCGCTGGAGCGCACGGCGGCCCGCAGCATGGCGATCGCCTCCTTGACCTCCCGTCGGGAGAAGAACCGTTCGCCACCGCGGACGAGGTAGCCGACACCGGCGTCCGCCAGGGCCTGCTCGAGGGCCTCCGACTGCCCGTTCGTGCGGTAGAGGACGGCGATCTCGCTCAGCGGGACGCCGTCCTTCTCCAGGGCCGCGATGCGTTCTGCGACGCCGCGCGCCTCGGCCAGGTCGTCGTCGTAGGTCTCGTACCGGACCGCGGCCGACGACGGACGCTGCGCCACCAGCTCGACCGCGCCGGAGTCGCGGAACCGTCCCGCCCGGGTCAGGACGTTGTTCGCGAGGTCGACCACCTGGGGGGTCGACCGGTAGTCGCGTACGAGCCGCACCACGGGCGCGTCGTTGTACCGGCGCGGGAAGTCGGTGAGGAATCGCGGTGTGGCGCCGGTGAACGAGTAGATCGTCTGGGACACGTCGCCGACCACGCACAGCTCGCGGCGGTCGCCGAGCCACAGCTCGAGGAGCCGCTGCTGGAGCGGCGACACGTCCTGGTACTCGTCGACGACGAAGTGCCGGTACTGGCCACGGACCTGGGCAGCGACGTCGTCGCGCTCGAGCAGGATGCCGATGAGGAGCAGCAGCACGTCCTCGAAGTCGATCACTCCGCGCTCGTTCTTCACGTCCTCGTAGACGCTCAGCAGGCGCGCGATGGTCGCGTGGTCGTGACCGCCGACCGCCTCGCGTCCCGCGCGGGCGGCCCTGGAGACGTAGTCCTCGGCGGTGATCAGGGACACCTTTGCCCACTCGACCTCGCTGGAGAGGTCGCGGATGGCGGTCCGGTCCGCGCCCAGGCCGAGGCGACCCGACGCCTCGCCGACGAGGGAGGCCTTGTGCTCAGCGATGCGCGGGACGCCGCCGCCGATGACCGAGGGCCAGAAGTAGGAGAGCTGGCGCAGCGCCGCGGCGTGGAACGTGCGTGCCTGGACGCCGCCGACACCGAGATCACGCAGGCGCGAACGCATCTCGCCGGCGGCCCGCGCGGTGAACGTCACGGCGAGGACGGTCTGGGGGTTGTAGGTTCCGGAACGCACTCCGTTGGCGATGCGGTAGGTGATCGCTCGAGTCTTGCCGGTACCGGCGCCGGCCAGCACGCACAGCGGTCCGGTCAGCCGCTCGGCGACCGCGCGCTGGTCCTCGTCGAGGGCGTCCAGGAGCTCGTCGGTGCTCGTCGCGAGCTGGTCCATGCTCATCCCGCCCAGTGTCTCAGGACGCACCGACATGGTCGGTACGCGCCGTGGGCCCTGTGGACGTCGGCGGGCCAGAAGGTGATGGTCCCACAGGGAAGAATGTGGCGGTCGGCGGCGTTGGCGCCGACGACGGAAGGAGACTCCATGACCACAGAGGTCCCCGAGAACGACACGATCACGATGTACTCCACCAGCTGGTGCGGCTACTGCCGCCAGCTGAAGTCGCAGCTCGATCGCGAGGGCATCGCCTACAACGAGGTGAACATCGAGGAGAGTGCGGAGTCGGCGTCGTACGTCGAGTCGGTCAACGGCGGGAACCAGACGGTCCCGACCGTCGTCTTCCCGGACGGCAGTGCGGCGACGAACCCGTCGTTGAAGGAGGTCGTGCAGCGTCTCGGCGCCTGAAGGCGTCAGGTCCCGGAGATCTCGAGCGGTCCGCCGTACCACTCCTCGATGAGCGAGCGGGCGATCGACGAGCGCATCGGTAGCAGCACCTCGCCCGCCCGGACGGCGTGTGCCAGCTCCGCGCGGGTGAAGAACCTTGCATCGGTGATCTCGACGCCGTCGACGCGTACGTCGTCGCTCGCTCCCTCGGCGAGGGCGGCGCGGAAGCCGAGCATGAGCGAGGCGGGGAACGGCCACGGCTGGGAGGCGACGTACTCCACGTCCCCGACCTCGAGGCCGACCTCCTCCATGACCTCGCGAGCCACCGCCACCTCGATGGACTCGCCCGGCTCGACATAGCCGGCCAGCGTCGAGAACCGCCGTTCCGGCCAATGGGCGGCATGCCCGAGCAGGATGCGGTCGCCGTGGTCGGTCACGGCCATGATGACGGCGGGATCCGTGCGCGGGTAGTGCAGGGAGCCGTCAGTGTTGCAGCGTCTCACCCAGCCGGCGTCGATCACCTCCGTGGGCTCGCCGCACCTCGGGCACCGCGGGTGCCGCTCGTGCCAGGCGCTGACGGCCACGGCCGTGGTGGCGAGGCCGGCGTCGCGGTCGTCGAGCACGTCGCCGACATCACGCAGGTGGGTCAGACGCAGCCCCGACACGAGATCGGCGAGGCGTGCGTCCTCGACGGCCGGCCCGCCGTCGGGATCGCGCTGCGCGCCCAGCTGCGCGGGCAGCGTCACCGCGAGGTACGCATGGTCGGCGTCGCGGCCGAGGTAGACGACCTCGCCGGTCCACGCGTCGCCCGGCACATCGGCGGGCTCGCGCAGGTCGAGCGCGTCACCGTCGCAGGCGACGAGGCCCCGCTGGAGCAGCAGCACCCGCGTCGTGGGGTCGGCGACCAGCCGGCGCACCAGCGTGTCGTCGGTGCGGGAGACGGCGTCGGGGTCGACCGCGGTCCGTGCGAGCGGAAGAAGATCGTGCACGCTGGCAACCGTAGGCCCACGGGACCGAGGGCGCAGGCGGCGCTCAGCCGGCGGCACCGGCCGACGTGCGCGACCGGGGGCGAAAAGACCCGCGGGCACGCCGCGTGGGGTGACCGGGTGCCGATCTCAGCAGCCGTCGCGACCTCAGGCGTGCACGGGAGCACCGCGGCGGGCCGATGTGATCGTCGACTGTCCCAGCACCCGGGGGCCGGCGTAGACGACGAGCGACTGGCCCGGTGCGATCCCGCGCAGGGGCGTCACCAGCCGTGCCAAGACACTGCCGGCGTCCCGTTCGTCCCGGCGCACGCGCGCCGGCACGGGCTCGCCGTGGGCGCGGATCTGCACCTCGGCGTCGGTCCATTCGCCCGCGGGCACGTCCTCGGCGAGCCACACGGTCTGGTCCGCTCGTAGCTCGTCGACGCTGAGCAGCTCGTTCGGTCCGACCACGACCTGGTTCCTCTCCGGCCGCACCTCGAGGACGTAGCGCGGGTCGCCGTCGGGCGCGGGCCGAGTCAGGCCGAGGCCCTTGCGCTGCCCGACCGTGAACGCGTAGGCGCCGTCGTGCTCGCCGAGGACCTCCCCGTCGACGTCGACCACCTCGCCGGGCCGGCTCCCCAGGCGGGACTGGAGGAACCCGCGAGTGTCGCCGTCGGCGACGAAGCAGATGTCGTAGGAGTCGGGCTTGGCGGACACGCTGAGTCCCCGGGCGGCGGCCTCGGCGCGGACGTCCTCCTTGGACACCACGTCCCCGAGCGGGAACAGCGAGCGCTCCAGGCGCTCCTGCCCCATGACTGCGAGCACGTAGGACTGGTCCTTGGCCGAGTCGGCGGCGCGGTGCAGCTCGCGCCGAGCGGTGCCACCACCGTCGTCGGGCACGTCCACGATGCGGGCGTAGTGCCCGGTCGCCACCGCGTCGAACCCGAGCGCGACGCCGCGGTCGAGCAGGGCCGAGAACTTGATGTGCTCGTTGCAGCGCACGCACGGGTTCGGGGTGCGGCCTGCCTCGTACTCAGAGAGGAAGTCGGCGACGACGGTCTCCTCGAACTCCTCGGACAGGTCCCACACGTAGAACGGGATGCCCAGGACGTCCGCGGCCCGTCGGGCGTCGGAGGAGTCCTCGATGGAGCAGCAGCCGCGTGAGCCGTTGCGGTGCTGGGCACGTGAGCGCGACAGAGCCATGTGCACACCGACGACGTCGTGCCCGGCGTCGACGGCTCGTGCCGCGGCGACCGCGGAGTCGACGCCGCCGGAAAGAGCGGCCAGCACGCGCATCAGGCCACGCTCCCCGAGGTCGCGGCGGGTCGTGGCCGCCGGGTGGCGTACGCCTTCCGGGCATTCTCGATGACGGAGGGAAGGGCGGCCAGGACGGCGTCGACGTCGTCCCGGGTCGACGTCCGGCCCAGCGAGAACCGCAGCGCGGACCGGGCCTCCTGCGGGTCGCGGCCCATCGCGACGAGGACGTGCGAGGCCTGCTGGACGCCCGCCTGGCAGGCGGACCCGGACGACGCCGCGACACCGGCCATGTCGAGGCCGAGCAGCATCGCGTCGACGTCAGCGTCGGCCACGGTCAGGTGCGCGTGGCCGGGCAGCCTCGTCTCGGCATCGGCCGGTCCGGTGAGCCGCAGCCCGTCGACGGCGGAGACCGCCCCGGCGACCAGCCGGTCCCGCAGCCCGCGCAGGCGGTCGGCCTCGGCCTCCTGGTCGGCGACGGCCAGCTCGACGGCGAGCGCCAGCGCACGTGCGCCTGCGACCGCGAGGGTCCCGGAGCGCACCCCGCGCTCCTGTCCGCCGCCGTGCTCGACCGGGGTCAGGGTGAGATCGCGCCTCGCCACCAGGGCGCCGGTGCCGACGGGTGCGCCGAGCTTGTGGCCGGTCAGGGTCATGGCGTCGAGCCCGGAGCGCGCGAAGTGCACGGGGACCTTGCCGACCGCCTGGACGGCGTCGGAGTGGACGGGCACGCCGGCGGCGTGGGCTCGGGCGGCGACCTCGGGAACGGGCAGCAGCACGCCGGTCTCGTTGTTGGCCCACATCGTCGAGACGACGGCGACCGTCCCGGGGGCGAGCACCTCGTCGAGGTGGTCGAGGTCGAGCGTGCCGTCGGAGTCGACCCGGAGCTGGGTGACGTCGGCGCCCTCGTGCTCGCCGAGCCACTCGGCGGCCTCCAGCACGGCGTGGTGCTCGACGGCGGAGATGGCCACGGCGCGCAGCGCCGGGTCGGTGGCTCGGCGGCCCCAGTAGGCGCCCTTGACCGCGAGGTTGTCGGCCTCGGTGCCGCCGGAGGTCAAGACGACCTCGGCCGGCTCGGCGCCGATCGCTGCGGCGAGCTGCTCGCGTGCCTCCTCGAGGCGGCGCCGTGCTTCCCGGCCGGCGCCGTGCAGGGAGGACGGGTTGCCGAGGCGGCCGAGCTCCTCGGTGTAGGCAGCGGCCACCTCGGGGCGCACCGGCGTGGTGGCGGCGTGGTCGAGGTACGTGGTCACCGAGCCAGTGTAGGGACGCGCGACGAGTCGGGCGGGGCCGCCGGTCACCTCGGGGCGGCCGCCAGCCGGCGACCGTGTGTCGGCCCGCGTGGGCCTACTGCTGCGCCTTGCGGCGGCGGAGCTCTGTGAGGGCCTGCGGGATGATGTCGTTCAGGTCCCCGACGACGCCGAGGTCGGCCATCTCGAAGATCGGGGCGTCGGTGTCGTTGTTCACCGCGACGATCGTCTGGGCGCTCTGCATGCCGGCGGTGTGGTGGATGGCGCCGGAGACGCCGACGCCGATGTACAGCCGCGGGGAGATCGTCACGCCGGTCTGACCCACCTGGGCGGCGTGGTCGATCCAGCCCTCGTCGGTGGCGACGCGCGTGGCGCCCACGGTCGCGCCGATCTCGTCGGCGAGCTCGGTGACCAGCGAGAAGTCGCCCTCGACGCCCCGCCCGCCCACGACGACGGTCCGCGCCTCCGTCAACGGTGCGCGCCCGCGCGGGTGCTCCGTGCGGGAGAGGACCTGGACGGCCCGTGCGGTGGCGGAGAAGGTGACGGGCACGTCGACGACTTCCGGCACGTCCGCCGTCTCGTCCTGCTCGGCGGGCTCGGCGTCGACGACCGTGGGCTTGACGGCGATGACCGGGACGCCGCTGGTGACCCGGCACGTCGTGGACCAGGTGCCCTGCAGGACGACCTTGGAGGCGACGAGGCCATCGTCCGACGCCTCGACGCCGGTGGCGTCGACGATGGCGCCGGAGCCCAGCGACACGGCAAGGCGGGCCGCCAGCTCCTTCCCGGCGAAGGTGGAGACGAGCAGCACGGCGGCCGGCTCGACGCCGTGCACGGCCGCGAGGACCGCCTCCGCGGCGACGGCGGAGACCGACGGCGCCAGGCCGTCGAGCTGCGGGACGTGCACCGCGCGGGCGCCGTACCTGCCCAGCGCGGCCAGGTCCGGCGTCGTGAGCGCCACGGCGTCGACCGGGCCGGTGGTCAGCGTGCGCGCCAGGGTGAGGACCTCGGCGGACGGTGTCGTGAGGGCGCCGTCGACGTGATCGACGACGACGAGGACCGGATCAGTGCGCATGTCTTCCCGTCAGACCAGCTTGTTCTCGACCAGGTACGTGGCCAGCTTCGTGCCGGCGTCCCCGGTGTCGGTGATGATGCGGCCCGCCTCGCGCGGCGGCAAGGGTTCGGCGGTCACGACGGTCGTCGCGGCCAGTGCGCCGTCGCCGCCGGGTTCCGCGTCTCCGGCCAGCTCCGCGCCGCCCGCGAGGTCGTCGAGGGACCAGGTCGCGACCGGCTTCTTCCGCGCGGACATCAGGGACTTCGCTCCCGGCAGCCGCGGCTCGTTCAGCTGGTCGGTCACCGACAGGACCACGGGCAGCTCCGCGGCCTGCTCCTCGTCCGCCTCGCCGATGCTCCGCGTCATGGTCAGGGTCCTGCCCTCGAGCGACACGCGACTGGCCAGCGTCAGCGCCGGGCGGTCGAGCTCCGCGGCGAGCGCGGCGGGGACCATCGAGGACAGTCCGTCCATGGTCGCCATGCCGGTGACGACCACGTCCACCGGACCGTCCTGCTCGATGGTGCGGACGGCGGCAGCGAGCACCCGCGCCGTACCCATGACGTCGGCGCCGGCGACCCGGTCGTCGAGGACGTGCACGCCTGAGGCGGCGCCCATCTGCAGGGCTCTGCGCACGGCGTCCACGGCGTCGTCGGGGCCGACCGCGAGGGCGACGACCTCGGCGGCCGTGTCCTCGCCGGCGGCCTCGGCGAGGCCGAGGGCGGCCTCGACGGCGTTCTCGTCCAGCTCGTTGATGCCGTCGTCGAGGCCTCGCACGAGGTGCCCGTCGGCGTCGAGCGACCGCTCCGCCTGCAGGTCCGGGACGTACTTCACGCACACGACGATCCGCATGGCACCAGGGTGCCACCTGGGCGCCGTCGGCGCGGAATCGGGAGACGGACGTCCGAGGCGCGGCCATCCACGCGAGGTGAGATGTCGCGCAACGTGTCCAAGACGGCCCGGCTGCGCAGCGTCGTGGAGTTGAATGGGCAAAATGACCTACACCGCCGTCGAAGGCAGGACGTACGCCGACGTCCCCGCCGAGCCCGCCCGGTCACCCGCCGCGAACCCGCGGCGTCTCGGTGCGCACCTGGTGGGTGACGGCATCGACGTGGCCGTGCATGCCTCGCAGGCCGAGCGGGTGGACCTGTGCCTCCTCGACGAAGGCGGCGACGGGACCCCCACGGAGCGGCGGTTCTCCCTCTGCGGTCCGGTCGACGGGATCTGGCACGGGCACGTCCCGGGAGTCGGCGCGGGCCAGCGCTACGGGTTCCGCGTGCACGGGCGGTGGGACCCGGACGCCGGGCTGCTGCACAACCCGGCCAAGCTGCTCCTCGACCCGTACGCCCGCGCCCTGGCCGGCGCCGTGGAGCCGGCACCGGCGATCTACTCGCACGTGGTCGGCGACGACCTCGCGCCCCTGGACGGCCCCTGGCAGGCCGACGGCCGGGACTCGGCTCCGCACGTCCCTCACGGCGTCGTCGTCGACGACCGTTTCGACGCCGCCGTGCCCGGCCCGGGCACCCCGTGGGCGGACACGGTCCTCTACGAGGCCCACGTGCGCGGCCTGACGATGCGGCTGCCGGAGGTGCCGCCCGAGCTGCGCGGCACCTACGCCGGGCTCGCCCACCCGGCGACGGTGGCGCACCTGAAGGAGCTCGGCGTGACCGCCGTCGAGCTCCTCCCCGTCCACGCGAAGTTCCCGGAGCCGTTCCTCACCCAGAAGGGCCTGACGAACTACTGGGGCTACAACACGCTCGGCTACTTCGCGCCGGAGCCCAGCTACGCGACCAAGGCCGCGCAGCAGGCCGGGCCCGAGGCGGTGCTCGCCGAGGTCAAGGGCATGGTCGCGCTGCTGCACGCGGCCGGCCTCGAGGTGATCCTGGACGTCGTCTACAACCACACCTGCGAGGGCGGTGGTGACGGACCCACCCTCAGCTTCCGCGGCCTCGACAACACCGGCTATTACCTGCACGACGGCGCCGCCCCCGCCCGGCTCGTCGACGTCACCGGGTGCGGCAACTCGCTCGACTTCCGCCGCACCCGGGTGGTCCAGCTCACCCTGGACTCGCTGCGCTACTGGGCGAGCGAGGTCGGTGTGGACGGGTTCCGTTTCGACCTCGCCGTCACCCTCGGCCGCGACGCCGCCGACTTCAGCCCTCGCCACCCGTTCCTGGTGGCCATGGCCACCGACCCCGTGGTCGGCGCGACGAAGCTCATCACGGAGCCGTGGGACCTGGGACCCGCCGGTTGGCGCACCGGCCAGTTCCCCGCCCCGGCCGCCGACTGGAACGACAGATTCCGCAACACCGTCCGCCGCTACTGGCTCGCCGACCCGGCCACGGCGGCCAAGGGCGGCACCGGCAAGGACCTGCGCGAGCTCGCCACCCGGCTCGCCGGCAGTGCGGACCTGTTCTCGCACGGCGAGGTGCCCGGCGGTCGCGGTCCGCTGGCGTCGGTCAACTTCGTCACCGCGCACGACGGCTTCACGCTGGCCGACCTCGTCACGTACGACCACAAGCACAACGCCGCGAACCTCGAGGACAACCACGACGGCACGGACGACAACCGGTCCTGGAACCACGGCGTCGAAGGATCCGTCCCGCGTGACTCCCCCGCCGCGGAGATCGTGCCCGTGCGGCGCCGATCGATGCGCAACATGCTCGGCACGATGCTGGTCGCGGCCGGCACACCGATGCTCACCGCCGGCGACGAGATGGGGCGCACTCAGGGCGGCAACAACAACGCGTACTGCCAGGACAACGACATCTCCTGGCTGGACTGGAACCGGGACGGCTGGCACGCGGACCTGCTCGCCACCTCGACGTGCCTGCTGCGGCTGCGGCGCGAGCACCCGGTGCTGCGGCCCGAGGGGTTCTGCACCGGGCGTCCGGCCGGCGACGACACCGTCCCGGACCTGTCCTGGTACGACGAGACCGGCACGCCGATGACCCCGGAGGCATGGGCCGACCCGCACCGCCGGGTCCTGCAGATGCACCGTTCGGGCCGTCCGCTGGGCGACGTCGACGCCCTCGTGGTGCTCAACGGCTCGCTCGACGAGCAGACCGTGGTGCCGCCCATCGGTCGCGGCACGGGCTACGACCTCGTCTGGGACTCGGCCTGGGAGACGCCCGGCGACGGCCACGGCGCGAGCCTCGAGAACCCCGACGACTGGCCCGAGCAGTCCGACGGTGAGGACGGGAACGGCCAGCACGTCCCGCCGGAGCCGGGCTACGCCGTCGAGATGGAGTCCCTCAGCATGCGGATCTACCTGGCGCGGCCCTCCCGTTAGAGTTGTCCCCATGCAGCGCCCCCGCGTTCCCCGGTCCCGGCGGTGGCCGTCCTGACGACGGCCACACCGAGCGACCCGACGCCCCGGCCGTCCTTGCGCGGCGGCCGTCCGCCCGCGGGACGGCCCCGACCACCGAGGACCACATGACCGAGCAGCAGAACGCCGTGACCGACCTCGCGGAGTCCACCTCCGATGCCTCCCTCGAGCGCACCCGACGCCGGAGCGAGGAGATCGAGGACCAGATCGCCACGGACCCGGGCCGCTTCCGCGTCCTCACCGGCGACCGTCCCACCGGGAGCCTCCACGTCGGGCACTACTTCGGGTCGCTGCGCAACCGGGTGCGGCTCCAGCGCGCGGGCGTGGAGACGTTCGTGCTCGTCGCCGACTACCAGGTCATCACCGACCGGGACGGCGTCGGACCGATCCGCGAACGCGTGCTGTCCCTCATCGCCGACTACCTCGCCGTCGGTATCGACGCGGAGAGCGCCGGCACGATCTTCACCCACTCCGCCGTACCGGCGCTGAACCAGCTGATGCTGCCGTTCCTGTCGCTGGTCACCGACGCCGAGCTGCGCCGCAATCCCACCGTCAAGGCCGAGCTCGAGGCCACCGGCGACCGTCCGATGTCCGCGCTGCTCCTCACGTACCCCGTGCACCAGGCCGCGGACATCCTGTTCTGCAAGGCCAACCTCGTCCCGGTGGGCAAGGACCAGCTGCCGCACCTGGAGCAGTCCCGCGTGGTCGCCCGGCGGTTCGACGAGCGTTACGGCCGCGCCGGCGACGGATCGGTGCCGGTCTTCCCGCGACCGGACGCGCTGCTCTCGGAGGCGGCCAGCGTGCTCGGCACCGACGGGCAGAAGATGAGCAAGTCCCGCGGCAACACCATCGACATCGGCATGGACGCCGACACGACGGCGAAGCTGCTCAAGCGGGCCGTCACCGACAACGACCGGCACATCACCTACGACCCGGTGAACCGGCCCGAGGTCTCCAACCTCGTCCTGCTCGCCGCCCTGGCGAGCGACCGCCGGCCCGAGGACGTCGCCGCGGAGATCGGCGACGGCGGGGGCGGCACGCTCAAGAAGGTCGCCACCGAGGCCGTCAACGAGATGTTCGCGCCCATCCGTGCGCGGCGCGCCGAGCTGGCCGCCGACCCGGGCTACCTGCTCCAGGTGCTCCGGACCGGCAACGAGCGCGCCAACGCGATCGCGGAGTCCACGCTCGCCGAGGTTCGCGAGGCCATGCAGATGGTGTACTGAGCGCTCTCGACCGAACATCTGCCGGGACGACGTCGGGCGGCGCCAGGCGTCCACTCCGCCGCCGAGCGAGCGGCATGTCACTGGTTCCGTGAGATGTCACCCGCGCGGCCAGACGTCACCCGCTCGGCCAGATGTCACCTTCGGCGGGGCTACGAGGTGGAGGTGGCCAGGCCCAGCTCGGCGGGGGCCGCCAGCAGGGGGTGGCTCGGCACGACGCGGACCGTGTAGCCGAACGGGCCGGTGCCCTCGAGCACGCGGGACACGGAGAACGCGTACCGGCCGCCCTCGTAGGACTCCTTCAGGCGCAGCGGGAAGACGCGCACCTCGGTGAGGTTGTCCTGATCGTCGACACGGCCGCCGACGACCTGGACCTCGACGTCGTCGGGACACAGGTCGTGCAGCGAGACGTACGCCGTCACCTCCACCTGGTCCCCGACGTTGACGACGTCTCCGATGCCCTCGGACTCTACGTGGTCGACGTGCACGGACGGCCAGGCGGCGCGCACCCTGGCCTTCCACGTGGCCAGCTCCTGCGCGGCACCGTGGCTCGTGCCGTCGAGAGCGCGCGAGCTCGCCGCGACCGGGGTGTACAGCTCGGTGACGTACTCCTTGACCATGCGGGTCGCCTGCACCTTGGGGCCGAGGGTGCCCAGGGTGTGCCGGACCATCTCCATCCAGTGCCGCGGGACGCCGGCCTCGTCGCGCTCGTAGAAGCGCGGGACCACGGTGTTCTCGAGCAGGTCGTACAGCGCTGCCGCCTCGAGCCGGTCACGCTCGGTCTGGTCGTGGACGCCGTCGGCGGTGGGGATGGCCCAGCCGTTGCGCCCGTCGTACCACTCGTCCCACCAGCCGTCGAGGATCGAGAGGTTGAGGCCGCCGTTGAGCGCACACTTCATCCCCGACGTCCCCGACGCCTCCAGCGGACGCAACGGGTTGTTGAGCCAGACGTCACAGCCCGGCATGAGGCTCTGCGCCATCGCGATGTCGTAGTTCGGCAGGAAGACGATCCGGTCGCGCACGCGAGCGTCGTCGGCGAACTGCACGAGCCGCTGGATGAGCCCCGTGCCCTGCTCGTCGTCGGGGTGGGACTTGCCCGCGACCACGATCTGGATGGGCCGTTCCGGGTCCGTGAGGAGCCTCGTGAGCCGCTCGGGCTCGGAGAGCATGAGGGTCAGCCGCTTGTATGTCGGGACGCGGCGGGCGAAGCCGATGGTCAGGGCGTCCGGGTCGAGGACGTCGTCGGTCCAGCCGACCTCGGCCGGCGAGGCACCTCGGTCCAGCCAGGACCTGCGCACCCGGGCTCGGGCCTCGACGACGAGCTTCTCCCGGAGCCTGGCGCGCATGGCCCACAGCTCCTCGTCGGAGATCCCACCCTCCTCCGGCTGCAGCAGGAAGCCCTCGCCGGAGGTGATCTGCTCGGGACTCAGGCGCTCGCTGACCAGATCCGAGAACGACGGGTCGGTCCAGGTGGCGCCGTGGACACCGTTGGTGATCGAGGTGATCGGCACCTCGCTGACGTCGAAACCGGGCCAGAGCTGGTGGAACATCCCGCGGGAGACCTTGCCGTGCAGCTGTGCCACGCCGTTGGCCCGGCGGGCGGCCCGCAGGCCCATGATCGCCATGTTGAACACGGCCGGGTTGCCGCCCTCGAACTCCTCGGAGCCGAGCGCCAGCACCCGCTCCAGCGGAACGCCGTCGATCTCGGCGCCGCCGCCGAAGTACTCGGAGACCAGGTCGGTGCCGTAGCGACTGATGCCCGCGGGCACCGGCGTGTGCGTGGTGAAGACCGTGCCGGCCTTGACCGCCTCGAGCGCGGCCTCGAACGTCAGGCCCGCGTCCTGGACGAGCTCGCGGATCCGTTCGACCGACAGGAACCCCGCGTGCCCCTCGTTGCAGTGGTAGACCTGCGGCGCCGGGGTGGCGGTGATGCGGCAGTACTCCCGCACTGCCTTGACGCCGCCCATGCCGAGGAGGAGCTCCTGCCGGAGCCGGTGGTCGGCGCTGCCGCCGTAGAGCCGGTCGGTGACCCGCCGTGAGACGTCGTCGTTCTCGGCGATGTTGGAGTCCAGGAGCAGCAGCGGCACGCGGCCGACCTGCGCCACCCAGATCTGGGCGTGCAGCGTGCGCCCGGCGGGCAGCGCGAGGGAGACCCGTGCCGGGGTGGCGTCCTGTTCCCGCAGCAGGGTCAGCGGCAGGTTGTCGGGGTCGAGCAGCGGGTAGGTCTCGTGCTGCCAACCGTCCCGGGTCAGCGACTGCTTGAAGTAGCCGGCGCCGTACAGCAGCCCGACGCCGACGATGGGGACCCCGAGGTCGGAGGCCGACTTGAGGTGGTCGCCGGCGAGGATGCCGAGGCCGCCGGAGTACTGGGGCAGGACCGCGGTGACGCCGTACTCGGCCGAGAAGTAGGCGATGGTGTCCGGCTTGTCGGCGTGCTGCCCGTCCCCGTCCAGCTGCTGGTACCAGCGCGGCTCCGTCAGGTAGGTCCGCAGGTCGGCGTCGAGGCGCTCGACCTCACCCACCAGGCCCGGGTCCTGCGCCAGCTGCTCGAGCCGCTGCGGGCTCAGCGAACCGAGCAGCTCGACCGGGTCGCCGTGCACCCGCTCCCACAGCTCGGGGTCGAGCGAGGCGAACAGGTCCCGCGTCGGGGTGTGCCACGACCAGCGCAGGTTCAGCGCCAGCGTGTCGAGCGGGGCCAGCCTCTCGGGCAGAACGTTGCGGACGGTGAATCGGCGGATGGCTCTCACTCGAGCGAGTCTAGAGGCGCGCCCGGCGTGCCTCTTCCTCGTCCACGGATGCCTGGCGAGCCGGTCCCGCGACCCTCGAGAGACTGCAGCTCCCGCCCCGACCTGGTTAGGTTCTTCGTGTGACCTTCAGACGCGACCCCGCCCCCGCGCACGAGACCGTGTCACCGACACCGCGCCCGGCGCCGTTCGCACCCGTCGGACGGATCCCCGTGGTCGAGGTGTCACCCGTCGTCGAGGACGGCCGCTGGCCGGCCAAGGGAACCGTCGGCGAGGCGTTCCCCGTCCGCGCCACGGTCTTCCGGGAGGGGCACGACGCCGTCGCCGCCACCGCCGTCCTCGTGGCCCCGGACGGCACCGACCACTCCTCGGCCCCGATGGCGGACATCGCCCCGGGGCTGGACCGGTACGAGGCCTGGCTGTGCCCGGACGCGCCCGGCGCGTGGGCGTTCCGCGTGGAGGGCTGGTCCGACCCTTACGGCACCTGGTCCCACGACGCGGCCATCAAGGTGGCCGCCGAGGTGGACACCGAGCTCATGCTCGCCGAGGGCGCGATCGTCATCGAACGAGCGCTGCGCGGGCCGTCCGCTCCCCCCATGCCCGAGGAGGCGGCACAGATCCTGGCCGACGCCGTGCAGGCGCTGCGGGACACCAACCGGCCCGCACCGGCCCGGCTCGCCGCGGCCACCAGCACCGAGGTCCGCGGCGTGCTCGCCGCCCACCCGTTGCGTGAGCACGTCTCGCCGTCGGCCACCTACCCGCTCGCGGTGGACCGCGAACGCGCGCTGTACGGCTCCTGGTACGAGATCTTCCCGCGCTCCGAGGGCGCCCACCGCGACCCGGAGACGGGCGAGTGGAGCACCGGGACGCTGCGCACGGCCGCCGAGCGGCTCCCGGCCATCGCGGACATGGGCTTCGACGTCGTCTACCTCACGCCGGTCCACCCGATCGGTACGACGAACCGTAAGGGCCGCAACAACACGCTCGAGGCGGGCCCGGACGACCCGGGCTCGCCGTACGGCATCGGCGGGCCCGAGGGCGGGCACGACGCCATCCATCCCGAGCTGGGTACGTTCGAGGACTTCGACGCGTTCGTGGCCAGGGCTCGCGAGCTGGGGATGGAGGTGGCCCTGGACGTCGCGCTGCAGACCTCCCCCGACCACCCGTGGGTGAGCGAGCACCCGGAGTGGTTCACCACCCGGGCGGACGGTTCGATCGCGTACGCCGAGAACCCGCCGAAGAAGTACCAGGACATCTACCCGTTGAACTTCGACAACGACCCGGAGGGCATCTACGTCGCCGTCCGCGACGTCCTCCAGGTGTGGGTCGACCACGGCGTGACGGCCTTCCGCGTCGACAACCCGCACACCAAGCCCCTGAACTTCTGGCAGCGCCTGCTCACCGATTTCCGCGAGCGCCACCCGGACGTGCTCTTCCTCTCCGAGGCCTTCACCCGGCCGGCGATGATGCGCACCCTGGGCGCGATCGGCTTCCACCAGTCGTACACGTACTTCACGTGGCGCACGACCAAGGAGGAGGTCGGCGAGTACCTCACCGAGCTCGCCACCGAGACCGACGCGCACCTGCGCCCGAGCTTCTGGCCGACGACGCACGACATCCTGACGCCCTACATGCAGCAGGGCGGCCGGGCGGCCTTCGCGATCCGCGCCGTCCTGGCCGCCACCGGCTCACCCTCCTGGGGCGTCTACGCCGGGTACGAGCTCGTCGAGAACGTCGCCCGCCCCGGTGCCGAGGAGCAGATCGACAACGAGAAGTACGAGTACAAGGAGCGCGACTGGTCGCGTGCGGCTCAGCTCGGCATCGCGGACCTGCTGCGCACCCTCAACCGGGTGCGCCGCGAGCACCCGGCGCTGCAACGGCTGCGGAACGTCCACGTCCACCCGACCACCGACGACGCCATCCTCTGCTTCTCGAAACGCGTCCTGCCCGAGCACTGCCCGAACGGCGTCGAGGACACAGTCATCGTCGTGGTCAACCTCGACCCGTACACCACCCGGGACGGGCTGGTGCACCTCGACCTGAGCGCGCTCGGCCTGACGGAGGGCGGCGCGGACGTGCCGGTCATGGAGGTCCACGACGAACTGAGCGGCGAGACGTACTACTGGGGTGGCCATCCCTACGTCCGGCTCGACCCGCACGGCGTCTGTGCGCACGTGCTGTCCGTGAGGGCCCTGTGAGTACCGTGCACCCGCCGTCGGGGGCGGCACCGGAGCCACCGGCGGGCGCCCTGCCGCCGCGCGTCGAGCCGGTCAGACACCTCGGCGCGGACCACCCGGGCATCGGTGAGGACCCCGACTGGTACCGCACCGCGGTGTTCTACGAGGTGCTGCTGCGCGCCTTCCACGACTCCGACGGCTCCGGCATCGGCGACCTGCGCGGGCTGATCGACCGGCTCGACTACCTGCAGTGGCTGGGCATCGACTGCCTCTGGGTGCCGCCCTTCTACCCCTCCCCGCTCCGCGACGGCGGCTACGACGTCTCCGACTACACCTCGGTGGACGAGAAGTACGGCACGCTCGAGGACTTCACCGAGCTGATGGAGGAGGCGCACGCCCGGGGCATCCGGATCATCGTCGATCTGGTGATGAACCACACCTCGGACCAGCACCCCTGGTTCCAGGCGTCCCGGTTCAACCCGGACGGCCCGTACGGCGACTTCTACGTCTGGTCCGACACCACGGAGCTCTACCAGGACGCCCGCATCATCTTCGTCGACACCGAGACGTCCAACTGGGCCTTCGACCCGGTGCGGCGGCAGTACTACTGGCACCGGTTCTTCTCGCACCAGCCCGACCTGAACTTCGAGAACCCAGACGTGCGCGAGGCGATGTATGAGGTCGTCCGGTTCTGGTGCCGCGCGGGGGTGGACGGCTTCCGGCTCGACGCCGTGCCGTACCTCTTCGAGGAGGAGGGCACCAACTGCGAGAACCTGCCGCGCACCCACGCCTTCCTCGCGGACCTCCGCGCGATGATGGAGCGGGAGTTCCCCGGCACGATCATGCTGGCCGAGGCCAACCAGTGGCCCGAGGAGGTCGTGGAGTACTACGGCACCGAGGACCGTCCCGAGTGCCACATGTGCTTCCACTTCCCCGTCATGCCGCGGCTCTACTACGCGTTGCGCGAGCAGCGGGCCAGCGCCGTGCGCGAGATCCTCGCCGACACTCCCGACATCCCGGCCGGGGCGCAGTGGGGCACGTTCCTGCGCAACCACGACGAGCTGACGCTGGAGATGGTCTCCACCGAGGAGCGCGCCGCCATGTACGGCTGGTACGCCGAGGACCCGCGCATGCGCGCCAACGTCGGCATCCGCCGTCGTCTCGCGCCGCTGCTGGGCAACTCGCGGGCGGAGATCGAGCTCGCCCACGCCATGCTGCTGTCCCTGCCGGGCACGCCGACCCTGTACTACGGGGACGAGATCGGCATGGGCGACAACATCTGGCTGCCCGACCGCGACGCCGTGCGTACGCCCATGCAGTGGACGCCGGACCGCAACTCCGGCTTCTCCACCTCCGACCCGGGGAAGCTGTACCTGCCCGTCGTGCAGTCGCTGGTCAACCACTACGCGGCGATCAACGTCGAGGCCCAGCTGGCCCAGCCGACGTCGCTGCTGCACTGGGTGCGCGGCATCCTCGACGTCCGGCGCCGTCACCCGGTCTTCGGCGACGGCGACTTCGTGCCCGTGGAGGCCGACAACGACGCCGTGCTCGCCTTCACCCGCAGCAACGACACCGAGACGATGCTGTGCCTGATGAACCTGGCGAACACCCCACGTGCGGCAACGATCCGGATACCGCGGCACGCCCGCCGCAACCTCACCGACGTCTTCGGCGGCGCCCGCTTCCCCTCGGTCGGCCGTGACGGCACGGTGTCGGTCACGCTGGGCTCGCGCGACTTCTTCTGGTTGCTCGTCTCCAGCCCCGAGGGGACCGAGGAGGCACCGCTGAGCGGCATCCCGGCGGAGGTGCTGCCCGAGGAGGAGCCGGAGGCGGCGCCGACGGGCGAGGTGCACGCGGTGAGCCCGGCACACCCGGCGCCGGACAGCCACGCCCGGCCGAGCACCTACGTCGTCCCGACGTCGTCCTCGGCGCCACGCGCACCCTCGTTCCCGACGACGTACGCCGACCCGGCCCCCGAGGTGCCGGCCGCGCCGTGGGGCCCGGACGCCGACCGGTCCGGGCCCACCCCGGAGGAGACGGAGGACTGATGGCGGCACTCGACCCACCGTTGGCGGAGCTCCTCCCCCGTTGGCTGGCGCGGCAGCGCTGGTACACCGGCAAGGGCAGCGAGCCCCGGCTGCGACAGGTCGGCGTGCTCCGGGTGCCCGGCCCCTCGGAGGGCGACCTCCCTGTCGACGGTGCTGTCGACCCCGCCGTCGACAGCGCTGCGGGCGGCCTCGTCGGCATCGAGGACCTCCTCGTCCTCGACGAGTCGCCGCGCACGCCGGTGCTGTACCAGGTGCCGCTGGCCTACCGCGACGCGCCGCTCGAGGGCGCCGCTCCGGAAGCGCTGGTGGCCACGGCCGAGCACAGCGACCTCGGCACGCTCTGGATCTACGACGCATGCCACGACCCGGCGGGCGCCGCGGCGCTGCTGCGCGCCCTCACCGAGGAGCTCGAGCTGACCGGCGAAGGCCTGCACGACGGCGGCCCGCAAGACAGCAGCCGGGCCCACGGTCACCGCACCGGCCTGCTGCCGGCCCTGCGGGTGCTCCGTGCCCGCGTGCTCGGCGGCGAGCAGTCCAACACCTCCGTCGTCATCGACACGGTCGACGCGACCACGACGGCCGAGGGCGCCGTCCGCCCCGTCATCCTCAAGGTCTTCCGCGTCCTGCACGCCGGAGACAACCCAGACGTCGAGGTCCAGCAGGCCCTGGCGCTCGCCGGGGCGGACCGTGTGCCCCAGCCGGTCGGCGACCTCCTGGGCCAGTGGCCCGGCCCCGACGGACAGCAGGTCAACGGTCACCTCGCGCTCGCCCAGGAGTTCCTGCCCGGCTCCCCGGACGCCTGGCGCGTCACCCGCGGGGCGCTGGAGCGTGGGGAGGATCCGGCGGACAGGGCACGCGCCCTCGGTGAGGCGACGGCGGAGGTCCACACCACCCTGGCCGTCGTCCTGCCGACGGCGGAACCCGACGTCGACGCCCGCGGACGGCTCATGACGTCCTGGGGCGCCCGGCAGGCCGAGGCCCTCCTCCGCGTCCCCGCCCTGCGGCAGCGTGACGACGAGATCAGGGCGGTCTTCACGGCCGCCGTGGACGCCGACTGGCCCCGGCTGCAGCGCATCCACGGCGACTACCACCTCGGCCAGGTCCTGGACGTCCCGGGCCGCGGCTGGGTGCTGCTGGATTTCGAGGGCGAGCCGCTGCGCCCGCTCGCCGAGCGGATCCTGCCGGACCTGCCCGAGCGCGACGTCGCCGGGATGCTGCGGTCCTACGACTACGCCGCCGCGTCGGTGGCCCTTGCCGGCGGCCTCGACGCCGAGACCGCGAACGCCTGGGCCACCCGTGCCCGTGAGGCGTTCCTCGACGGGTACACCCACCTGGCGCGCAGCGACCCGCGCGAGCAGCCCGCCCTGCTGCGCGCCCTCGAGCTCGACAAGGCCCTGTACGAGGTGGCCTACGAGGCGAGCAACCGGCCCGACTGGCTGCCGGTGCCGCTGCGCGGCATCGAACGGATCCTCGCGTGAGACCCGCCGCTCCTTCGGACGGGCACGCCGCCTCGCGGTCGGACATCCTCTCCACGTGCGTCGACGGCCCGCGTGGGGCAAGGATGGGAGAGTGAGCAGCATGGACGAAACTCCGGCCCCGGTCGACCCTGGCCTGCTGCACGAGGTCGCCCTCGGCCGCCACCACGACCCGCACGCCGTGCTCGGCGCGCATCCCGGCCCGGCCGGCGTCACGATCCGGACGGCACGGCACCTGGCCGACGCGGTCACCGTCGTCACGGCGGACGGCACCCACGACGCGGTGCACGAGCAGGACGGCGTATGGGTCGCCGTCGTGCCGGGTACCGAGGTGCCCGACTACCGGCTGCGCGTGACCTACGGCGAGCGCACCGTCGACACCGACGACCCGTACCGGTTCCTGCCGACCGTGGGCGAGATGGACCAGTACCTCATCGGCGAGGGCCGCCACGAGGAGCTGTGGAAGGCGCTCGGCGCCCACGTGCACCGCTACCCCAGCGCCCTCGGTGAGGTCGAGGGCGTCGGCTTCGCCGTGTGGGCGCCCGACGCACGGGCCGTTCGGGTCGTCGGCGACTTCAACTCCTGGGACGGCAGCGGCACGTCGATGCGGGTGCTGGGGTCCACCGGCGTGTGGGAGCTCTTCGTCCCTGGCATCGGCGCCGGCGAGCGCTACAAGTTCGAGATCGGGTACCGCGACGGCAGCTGGCACCAGAAGGCCGACCCGATGGCCCGGCGCACCGAGGTGCCGCCGTCGACCGCCTCCGTGGTGGACGAGTCCACGTACACGTGGGGTGACGACGCGTGGCTGTCACAGCGCGCCGCCAACGACCCGCACACCGGCCCGATGAGCCTCTACGAGGTGCACCTCGGCTCCTGGCGGCCAGGGCTGAGCTACCTCGAGCTCGCCGACGAGCTCATCGAGCACGTCCGCTCGCACAACTTCACCCACGTCGAGCTCATGCCGGTGGCCGAGCACCCGTTCGGCGGGTCCTGGGGCTACCAGGTCACCTCGTACTACGCGCCGACGAGCCGCTTCGGCACCCCCGACGAGTTCCGCCACCTGGTCGACCGGCTGCACCAGGAAGGCATCGGGGTGCTCGTCGACTGGGTGCCCGCCCACTTCCCGAAGGACGCCTGGGCGCTGGCCCGGTTCGACGGCACCGCCCTGTACGAGGACCCCGACCCGCTGCGCGGTGAGCACGAGGAGTGGGGCACGTACGTCTTCAACTTCGGTCGGCACGAGGTCCGCAACTTCCTCGTCGCCAACGCCCTGTACTGGCTCGAGGAGTTCCACATCGACGGGCTGCGCGTGGACGCGGTCGCCTCGATGCTCTATCTGGACTACTCGCGCAAGGCCGGCGAGTGGCGGCCCAACGCCCGCGGCGGCCGGGAGAACCTCGAGGCCATCAGCCTCCTGCAGGAGACCAACGCGACGGCGTACCGCAAGGTGCCGGGCATCGTCATGGTCGCCGAGGAGTCGACGGCGTTCCCGGGGGTGACGGCCCCGACGTCGGTGGGCGGCCTGGGCTTCGGCCTGAAGTGGAACATGGGGTGGATGAACGACACCCTCCGCTACCTCGCGGAGGAGCCGATCAACCGCCGCTACCACCATGGCGAGCTGACGTTCTCGCTGGTGTACGCGTTCTCGGAGCAGTTCGTGCTGCCGTTGAGCCACGACGAGGTGGTGCACGGCAAGGGTTCGCTGCTGCGGAAGCTGCCGGGCGACCGGTGGCAGCAGCTGGCCGGCGTGCGGGCGCTCCTGGCGTACCAGTGGTCGCACCCGGGCAAGCAGCTGCTGTTCATGGGTCAGGAGTTCGCTCAGGAGGCCGAGTGGAGCGAGGCCCGCGGGCTGGACTGGTGGCACCTGGACGACGCCGGGCACGCGGGCGTCTCCCGGCTCGTGGCGCGGCTCAACGAGATCTACCGCGCCCGGCCGGCGCTCTGGTCCGACGACTTCTCGCACGACGGGTTCGCCTGGATCGAGGCGGGCGACGGCGACCACAACATGCTCAGCTACCTGAGGCGGCAGAAGCCCGTCGACGACGGAGGTAGCGGCAGTGGCAGCGCGCCGGACGTGGTCGCCTGCGCCGTCAACTTCGCCGGCTCCCCGCACGAGGACTACCGGATCGGCCTGCCGCAGAGCGGGACCTGGCTGGAGGCCCTCAACACCGACGCCGAGGAGTACGGCGGTTCCGGCGTCGGGAATCTCGGCCGGGTCGTGGCCGAGGACTCACCGTGGCACGGTTATCCCGCGTCGGCGACCCTGCGGGTGCCGCCCATGGGGGCCGTCTGGCTGGTCCCCGAGCACCCGTAACCCGCCCGAGTACCCCGTAACCCGCCGAGGACATCGCCGGGACGGCTTGGTACAGCGCGCTGGTCAGTACAGCGCGCTGGCGAGCGCCCGGCGGGCCGGGCCGACCTCGGGATTCGTCGGTCCGGCGATCTCGAAGAGCTCGACCAGCCGCACGCGGGCCCTGTCCCGGTCCTCCCCGGCTGTGGCACCCACGACCGCGAGCAGCCGCTCGAAGGCCGCGCCGAACTGGCCGGTGGTCGCCTCGACGTCGGCGGCCGAGAGCTGGACCTCGAGGTCGCTCGGTGCCGCCTCGGCGGCGGAGGCCAGCACCTCGTCGGGGTCACGGGCCTCGACCCGGCGGATGAGCTGGACCTGCAGGAGCGCGGCGTGCGCCTCGCCGTCGGCGGGGTTCTGCTTGAGGGCCTTGGTGTAGGCCTCCTCGGCGGCGGCGAGGTCGCCGCTCTCGATGGCGGCCATCGCCTCGGCGTGCAGCGGCGGCAGCGGTGGCTCCTCGGGCTCCTGCTCGGCTCCCTCGGCAGGCTCGCCGGAGGGCTGCAGCACACCGGTCACGCCGGACTGCGCCGCGAGCTTCAGGACCTCGTCGAGGACCTGGCGGAGCTGGTCCTCGGGGTAGGCGCCCTGGAACAGCGGGACGGGACGGCCACCGACGACGGCGACCACGGTCGGCAGGGACTCCACCTGGAAGGCCCCGGCGACCTGTGCGTTGTTGTCCGCGTCGATGTTGGCGAGCTGGAACCTTCCGCCGTACTCGCGGGCCAGCTTCTCCAGCACGGGGGTGAGCTCGGCGGAGGCGGCCGAGCGCGCGGAGGTGAGATTGACCAGCACCGGCACCTGGGAGGAGCGCTGGACGAGGTCCCCGAACGTGGCCTCGGTGACGTCGATGACGAGCTCACCGGGCACGCTGGCGCCGGCGGGGGCCCCGGGCCCCGCGCCGGGCGCACCGCCGTTCCCGGCCTGGCCGGGGCGGCTCTGGGCGAGCGCCGAGAGGTCGACGGCGCCATGGAGGTTCATACCGGACGTGGGCTGGCTCATCCCTGGTGGTCCCTGATCTCGGTTTCGGTTGGTCGGTCCGGGGGAAACCCTACGCCGCTCGCGGCGCGAGGGGCGCGACGTAGGGGTGCCGGCGGTGCTCGGGAGCGGCCCCAGCCTCAGAGCTCTGCTACTCCGGCGCGGCCTCGTCGTCGCGGTTGACCTCTGTGAGGACGCTCGTCGCGCCGATGGGCCTGATCGTCTCGTCCTCGGCTCCGGCCGGCGGCACGTAGAACGCCACCGTGACGTCGGAGACGCCGGAGACCGTCCCGACCACCTCGTCGTCGTCCAGGAGCGCCGCGATGTTGCCACCTGCGGTGAGCTCGCTCTCCGGGACGGTGCGGCTCATCGTCAGCGTAGAGCGCAGCTCGCCGAGGACGATGGCGCCGCCGTCGGCCGTGGCGAGCGACAGCGGGCCGTCGTCGGCGACCTCGGCCTCGACCGACGCCGAGCCGGCGGCCTCGATGGCGTCGTCCAGCTCCTGGGTGGTCGATCGCGAGGTGTCCTTGTACGGGTCGTCCGCGAAGGCGTCGGCGTGCTCGCTGTCGTTGTCGTTCAGGGTCTGGGCGTACCGGGCGACGACCTCTTCCGGCGTGGCCACGAGTCCCTCCGCATCCGGCGGCACGGCGGCGGAGCCCGTCTCCGGCCGTGCCATGGGTGGCACCTCGATGCCCGGAAAGAGGGTGACCCAGCCCCAGAGCGAGTAGGGATCGCGCGGGTTCTGCTGAGTCAGACCGAGCAGCAGCGGCAGGTTCTCACCCTCCGGGATCTCGGTGACCACCATCGCCGGTCGTGGCCAGCCCTCGGCAGCGGCGACCGCAGCGACCTGCGGGGCCGTGACGATGGGCTGCGGGGAGAAGTCACCGTCGGTGGCCCGGGCGAGCCGGTACTCGGCGGCGCGCATGTCCTGCGCGGGGCTGATGATCCGGGGGCCGAGAAGCTCGGCGTCCCTGGCCTCGTCCGCCTCGGCCAGGGTGGCGTCGATCTCGGACAGGATGTCCTCGAGCCGCGCGCTGTCCAGGGCGGGCGGCGGGGTCTCGGGGGCCGCCTCGGGCTGCGGCTGCGGCAGCTCGGTGGTGCAGCCGGCGAGGAGCCCGGCGGAGATCGCGAGGGTCAGCCCGGCGAGGGCGCGGCGTGCACTCATCGCTGCTCCTTCCCTTCGTCGTCGGCCGGGCCTTCGTCGGTGCTCGTCTCGCTGGAGGTGCCGAAGCCCCACATGGCGCGCCAGCCGGAGGCCGGTGCCGTCGGCGTGGCGTCGTCGGCGCGGGCTCCTTCGTCGGCGCCCGCAGTGCCTTCGTGAGCGGCAGTGCCTTCATGGTCGGTACTACCTTGGTGATCGAGCTCGGCCTGGCATCGCGCGTCGTCGGAGGCATCGCCGTCCGACCGTTGGTCGGGGTCCCGTGCGGTCCGGAGCTCGGCGGCACGCGGAGACGCCGGCAGGATGCCGGCGCCTCGAGCGGTGCCGGCCTCGTCGACCGCCCGGGTCGTCGTGTCCGTCGTCGAGGTGTCGTCCAGCGCCGCGGCGGCCGTCGCCTCGGGTGAGGCGTCACGGCGGCTACGGCGGCTGCGGCGGCCGTGCTCGCGCCGGGTGTCTTCGGAGCCGACGGCGGTGATCACGGCGGTCTCGTCGGCGCGGGCGTCCACGGTCGCGGCCCTGCGGCTGACCCGTCGGTCGGCGCGGATCTGGAGGATGAGCAGCCCGATGCCCAAGAGCATCAGTACAGCACCCGCGATGATGCCCGGCACGAGCCACGGCGTGCGTACCTCGACCGGCCAGGTGAGGGAGACCTCGGGGGCGGGGCCCGCGCCGTCGGTTGCGGCGAGCAGGCTCCAACGGCCCTCCTGGTCGGTCCACTGCATCTCGGCGGATCCCGTGCCGGTCTGCTCGGCGACCCAGAGGTCGGAGCCGGCGGGGTTCGGGACGGTCGTCTCCCCTTCGGAAGACTCCCCTTCGCCGTCGTTCCCGGTTGACTCCTCGGTGGACCCCTCCGTCGGCGAGGTTGCCTCCGTAGCCTGTTCGGTGCCCTCGCCGGTCGGGCTGGCCTCGTCCGTGGCTTCGGGGCTCTCGGCGCCCGAAGTGCCCACCTCGAGCTGTTCCCAAGAGGCCAGGCCGGTGATGCGCTGGTGCGCGGCCTCGCCGACCCAGGCGTCGACGTCGGCGCTCCGGCCGATGGCCAGGGTCACGGGCTGGTCGTCACCCGCCGTCGCGCGGATGGTGACCTCGGGCGCCACGGCGTCGAGCACGCCCGGGTCGGAGACGACCACGGGAGCGTCCGGACGGGAGGGCAGCGAGAGCGTTGCAGTGTCCGTCGGGCGCCAGATGGTCGCGGAGGCGATCGCCGCCAGGACGGCGACGAGCCCCAGGACGATCAGCGCGACGGAGATGATCCGTCGTGTCACGTGAGTGGGTGTCCTCCCGTCGGGATGCCCGAAACGGCATCGTCAGCACGTCACAATACGTATCTCGATCAAGCGGTGTGCCCCGTCGTGCGCCATTTCACTCCGGTGCTGGGGCGCCTCACAAGGGTAGCCGGACCAGCGTCGACGCTGTCTGGACGGCACCTGGACGCCGTCTGGGACGTGTCACCGTTTCTGCTGGCACCGCGGGCCGACTACGGTTTGTCGAGGTAACACGAGCGTCAGGAGCCCCGGAGATGAACCAGCCCGCCGACCACGACGACCGCCCGGCCTTCCCGGTGGTCATCCGCGGGTACGACCGCGCCCAGGTGGACCAGCGACTGCACGCCCTCGAGACAGCCCTTGCGGACGCCCGGAACAAGGTGGGTGCGCTCGACGCGCGCCTCCTGAAGGTCTCGGGCGAGCTCTCGGAGGCGCAGCTGCACCTGAAGGAGAACGAGCGGCCCAGCTACGCGGGTCTCGGTTCGCGCGTCGAGCGGTTGCTGCGCTCGGCCGAGGAGCAGGCCTTCGACGTCGTCTCGCGTGCGAACGCCGACGCCGAGCGGATCGTGACACGAGCGGAGCAGGCCGCCCGTTCGCTGACGCAGCAGGCGGAGCAGGAGGCCGGGACGCTGCTCGCCGACGCGCGCCGCGAGGCCGAGCAGGTCACCCGGACCGCCAACGAGACAGCACAGACCAGCGAGGACAACGCACGGCGCCGCGCGGAGGAACTTGTCGGTTCGGCGGAGCGAGAGGCCGAGCGCCTGCGCATCGGGATCGAGACCGAGGTGTCGGAGAAGCGGGCCGGGGTCGAGCGGGAGGTCGGGCTCGCCCGGGCGCTGGCCGAGAAGGAGGTCGCCGAGCTGCGGCTGCGCACGGAGAACGAGGTCGTCCAGCTGCGCGCCGAGGCGGAGCAGGCGGCCAAGGAGGCTCACGACGAGGCGGTCGCGAAGACGGCCGCGGTCGTCCAGGACACCGAGCGTCGGGCCGGGGAGGCCGAACGGCGCCTCGCCGAGGCCGTCGAGCGCACCGAGAAGATGGTGCTCGAGGCGGACCGGGCGGCCCGGACCCGGCGCGAGGAGGCGGAGTCCGAGGCCGCGCGCACCCTCAATGACGCCCGCGGCGAGGCCGCACGTCTGCGGACCGAGGCCGAGTCGGCCGCCGACTCGGCCCGGGCCACCGCGGCCCGGCAGGTGGAGGAGCTGACCAAGCAGCGCGAGTCGATCTCGTCCTACCTGGACGACATGCGGACCCTGCTCGCGAACCGGGAGGGCGAGACGCCGCCGCCCGCGCCACCGGCCGATGACCTTCCGGTCTCGTCCGGGGCCGGGGTGGACGGGCCGGTCAACACTGCGACCGCTGCGGAGGACGAGTCGACCGCACCCGGCCCGGTCTCAGCCGAGGTGGCCTCGGCCGAACCGACCTCACCAGCGCCGAAGGGTCAGGCGACCCCCGCGGAGCCCGAGCGCGCAGGCTCCGCCGAGCCGACGTCGAAGCCTGCGGGCGACGACGGCGAGCACCAGAGGTCCGACGCCGGCGAGGGCACCGCACCCACGGACGAGGCCCCGCGACCCAAGCGCTGAGGCCGAGCCGTCACCGGAGCATGCGGACCTCGGTGAGGTGACCGTCGACGGCCGGGCGCCGGGCGCCATCGAGCTCGAATCCGTGCTGCCGATAGAAGCCGATCGCTTCCTCGCTGTCCTCGACCACCCACAGCAGGCAGGGCGCGTCCCCGACTGCGAGCTCGAGCAGGTGGGTGCCTGTACGCCTGCCGTGCTCGGCGGCGAGCACGAAGAGGTACTTCAGCTCGAGCGAGCGGATCTTGCCGGCGCCGGTAGCCACCGCCTGGGCGACCCCCACCGCCTCGCCGTCACGCTCGGCGAGCCACGTGGCGGGGCCGTCCGGGTCGGCCAGCGTGGCCTCCCACTCCCCCGGCCAACGCACCGCCCGATCCGTGTAGACCTCCTCCGGAACACGGTCACCGAAGGTCTCGCGCCAGGCCTGGAGGTGCACCGCGGCCACCGCGGCGGTGTCGAGCACGGTGGCAGGGCGGATCGGGGCGTTCCTGGTCGGCATACGCCCAGCCTAGATCGGCCATCACGGGGCACTCGACCGTGGTGGGCTGCCTGACCGGCTGCCACGTTTCCCGACGCAGCGGTTCAGGGTCGGCCGGACGGCCGTAGGCTGGCAGCGTGAACGGTACGCAGTCCTGGGCGGAGCGGCGCCGGGAGGACGCCGCGGCAAAGGCCGAGCTGCTGGATCGCCGGCGCCGGGCCGAGAACGAGCGTGCGCGCGCCATGCTGACCGCCTTCGTCGCCGCCGCGGAACGGTCCGGGCCCGAACCGGAACCCCTGCGGCTGCAGGACTACAACGGTCGTGGCACGGCCCGGACCGACGTCAGCGGCTGGTACCTGCGCCGCGACCGCACCGTGGCGGTCGGTACCGACGGTCAGTTCTACATCCTCACCGGCAAGCTGAGCCTGGCGGACCGGCTCCGCGGCGCCGAGGTCGCACCGTCGGATCCCCCGCTGGTGATCGGTGCCTCCGGCAAGGACGGCGACTCGATCGCGCTCGACGTCGCGCTCGATCGGGTGCAGCCGGCCTGGCGCAGCTCCACGGGCTGAGGGCCCGCAGTACGCAGGCGCGCTGCCCGAGATCCGCACGTCCACGAATCCAAAGACCGCACGCCCACCTACCTCCGGACGGAACCGGTCGCGGCTGTGGACGGCTCAGCTCTGTCGGTGTAGGAAGGACAGGTCGAGCAAGGGCCCCGGCCGGATGCTCGACGGCCGCTCGTCCGTCAGCTGACGAACACGAACGGCCCTATCCCGAGGAGGTGGCGAGCTCGATGTTCGCACTGAACGCGACCGAGGTCATGGTGGTCGTCCTCTGGATTCTCGGAGTCGCCGCCGCTCTTGCTGCGTGGCCCATGACGTCGAACCTTCTGCAGCGCATCGCCCTGATATTCGTGGCGATCGCCGTGCCCGTCGTCGGGTCCGCCGCGGTGATGGCCATCGTCCTCGTCATGGGCCTGCGCGGTCGTGGGCGGCGCCATCCTGCCGGTCCGCGAACGTCGGTGTCGCCCTGAGTCTCAGCCGTTCAGCGGCAGCGCATGTACAGCGACCGCAGCGCCGTCGCCACCTCGCGGGGCTCCTCCACCGCGCTGAGATGACCGGCGCGCGGGACGACGACGAGCTCGCCGTCGTGCAGGGCGTGCTCCATCGCCTCGGCGTCGTCCATGCTGCTGCTGGCATCGTCGGTTCCGCGTAGCACCAGGCCGGGCACCTCGAGACGCTCGAGAACCGCCAGCCGATCGGGTCGGGCCGCCATGGCCCGCTGCGCCCACGAGACGCCGTTCGGAGGGGCCGTGGCCAACCAGTCCCTGACCGTCGCGACGACGTCCGGACGCTCGCGGTGCGTTCTCGGGCTGAGCACCGCGTCGACCATGGGTGCCACGGCGCGAGAACCCATCGCTCCCACGGCCTGATCGGCGACGCGGATGCGGTTCGCCCGCGCCTCCGGCCCGTCCGTACCCGCCTTGGTGTCGAGTAGCCCGATCCCGGCGAGCAGGCCGGGGTGGCGTTCCGCCACCTCGAGGGCGGCGTACCCGCCCATGGACAGGCCGGCCACCACGGCGCGGTCGACGCCGGCGTCGGTGAGCGTCAGGGCGATCGCCTCGGCGTAGGTCTTCAGCGACGGCGCCACGGGACAGCCCAGCTCGTCGGCGAGCTCGCGGGGCGACGGCGAGTCACCGAAGCCGGGCGCGTCGAGCGTCACGACGCGGATGTCGTCGAGCTCGCTGATGACGTCCTGCCACATGCGGGAGTCGAGCGGGAAGGCGTGCAGCAGGACCAGTGGAAGCCCGTCGGAGGGTCCAAATGTCTCCAGCGACAACCGCACACTCATGCGACGAGGATGGCACGGCCTGCAGCAGTATGCACGGGGCTGCGGCGTGCTCAGGGCGAGACCGCGAGGATCTCGCCACCCGGCGACTCGAGGCGGAACGGGCCGGTGCCGGCACGTTCGGCGGGCAGGACCACCCGGTCGCCGTGGAGCAGGCGACGCCGACCCTCCATGTCGCCCAGGACGGTGCCCGCGGCCGCGAGCGCCACCAGGTCGTCGCCGATGCGCACGAGGGCCGGCGCGTCCGGGCTCGGGAGCCTGGTGATGGCCGTGCGGCCGGCGTGCAGCCCGTCGAGGAGCGCGTCCGGGCTGCGGTCCTCCGCCGCGACCCAGGTGACGGGCGTCCCCGGCAGGTACCCGTGCCGCGGGTGATGGTAGTCGCTGCCCCCGAGCAGGATCGCGTCGTCCCGCCAGCGCGAGAGGAGGGTCCACGGCGCGGTCGCGGTGGACTCGCGTAGCCAGGTCACGTGCCACAGCTCGATCGCCCGGGGAAGCGTTGCGAGGGGGTGCTGCCACGCCCACTCCTCCTGGAGGGGATGGCAGACGCTCAGCACGCCGCCGCGGTCCGCCACCTCCGAGACGAAGCGGTCGGGATGCTCACGGAAGTCGATCCAGCCGATGTCGCCGAACGCGTTCGCGTGCCCCCGCGACGTCGTGACCTCCTGCCCGGGCAGGAGGGTGATGTCGTGCGCTGCCCCGACGTCGGCGAGCAGCGGGTGGTGGGAGACGGTGTTGTGTTCGGTGACGGCGAGGAAATCGAGGCCGTTGCGGACTGCGAGCGCGGCGAGCTCGCCGAGCGACTGCTCGCCGTCGGAGTGGGTCGAGTGGGCGTGGAAGTCGCCCGCGAACCAGGTGAGCCCGTCGGGCGCAGGCAGGGCCCGTGCACTCGCTCGTGGAGTGGCCGGCTGGCGCCGGCCGGCCGGCTCGGGCGGCACCTGTGAGGTCGCCGGCGTCTCGATCGTGACCCGCACCTCGATCGGCTCGACCGGCAGCCGGTACAGCCCGAGCTGGACGTGCCACTCCCCCGGCTCGAGCGGCCCGGGCACGTATCCCGGGGTGGCGGCGGCGGGGCGGATGACGAAGCCCTCGCGGGCCCCGCCGGACCAGCCGCGCCAGCCGTCCGGGCCGGCGCAACCGAGGTCGACGACGGCGCGCTCGCGGTCGTACTCCAGCGTCACCTCGACGCTCTGCTCGCCGTCGACCTCGAACGGCACCGTGCGCAGGTCCTCGGCGAGGAGATCGTCGAGGCCGAACCGCAGGGCGCGGACCAGCCGGGTCACGACCACCACCCACCCACGAGCTCGATGCCGGAGCGGTCCAGGGTCTCGCGCCACACGGGGTCACGCAGCAGTCGCGCTTCCCAGGCGCGTAGCCGGTCAGGCGTGCCTTCGTCGCGACCGTCGGCGGCCGTGCGGCGGTCGTCGGCAGGGTGCAGGAACAGCTCGCTGACTCCTTCCGGGAGGGTCTCGAGGCGGGCGAGCAGGTCGGTGCAGAGGGTCTCGTAGGAACCCAGGTCCTGCGCCGCGCGCCGGTTCGTGAGGATGACGTCGGGAAGGCGCACGCCGAGGTCGTCAGCGAGGGCCACGGCCGCGGCATGCCGCTCGGCGAGCTCGGGCGGAAGGCGGCCCATGTAGGGCTCGGCATCGCGGGGCAGCCGGAACGCGAGCTGGTTCCGTGCACACCAGGCGAGGGTCTCGGCCAGCCAAGAGCCGTCGGAGCGTCCGTGCAACCCGTAGAGGGTGCCGGCGTGCGAGTCCGCGGCGGCCGGCCGAAGGTCGTGCGCGTGCATCCAGCCCAGTTGCGCCTCCAGCTCGGCGACGACGTCGGCCGTCTGCGCCCGCTCGGCGAGGACGTGCGGGTCGTCGGTGAGGGCGCCGTCCGGGCCCGTGAGGCTCGAGACGCCGCTGAGCGCTCGCCAGGGCGGGCGCCCGCGCTCGCTCGTCAGGGTCAGGTGCAGCCGCGGCTGGACGTCCAGCTCCCGTGCGCGACGTGCCGCGACGCCCGCGTGCGGCGAGACGGGGATGAGTGTGGTCGCCGTGACGCTGGAGTCGCCGAGGAGGTCGAGGACGACGACGTCGCTAGCCGGGTCCCGCGCGAGGTCGTCGGCCGTGATGACCAGCTGGCGCGTCATCGACCCGTCTTCTCGACGGCGGCCGCCGCGGTGCCGCCCAAGGCTTGGTCCGCCGTCGGCTCGGGTACGGAGACGAGCCGGGAGGCGACGGCACCGATCGTGGTGAGGACGAACGGATAGACGCACAGGTACATGCGGAACGCGAGACCTGGGTCCTGGCCGGGGTCGTCGCCCGAGTTGTAGCCGAAGAAGACTCCGAGCGAGGTCAGGGCCAGGCCGGTGATGACGCCGTTCAGACGTCCGAAGAAGCCGAACGCCGAGAGGAACAGCCCCTCGCGGTGCTCACCGTGCGTCGAGGCATCGGCGTCGAGAACACGCGCGACGATGAGGTCGTTGGTGGCCAGCATTCCTGACCAACCGATGCCGACGAGAGCGCCGGCCAGCATCGCGGGGACCAGTCCGGTGGCGAGGAAGAGCCCGGCGAAGCTGACGGCGAGGATCGCGTACGCCACGCGCCAGGTCCACAGCGCGCCGCGCCGAGCGACGATGCGGGTCCACACGGCGAGCCCGCCGGCCGCGACGAGGATGACGACGGCCTGCAGGAACAGTGCGTCGGCGACCGGCAGGCCGAGCGAGTAGCGCACGTACAGCTGGACGCCGGACAGGACCAGGGCCATCGCGACGCCGTAGCAGGCCCCGACCAGGCCGACCTTCCAGAACAGCGGGTTGCGCACGATGGCTGCGACGCCGGACAGGAGCGCAGGACGACGGTCGGCCGCATAGCGCGGGTTCTCGCGGACACCGACCGCCATGTAGACGATGACGATGCAGGCCACGGCGGCGTAGAGGATTGCCGTCGTCGCGAAGCCGCCCGTCGTCTCCTCGGTGCCGAACACCTGGGTGGTGAGCAGCGGGGTCACGGCCAGAGAGATGACGAGCGCGACCAGCTGGAAGCCCTGCCGCAGGCCGTTGGCGACGGCACGCTGCCGCTCGCGCGGGAACAGCTCGGGCAGCAGGGCGCCGTAGTTCGCGTTGAGGACGGAGTCGAACGCCTCGGTCAGAATCGCGAACACGGCGAACCAGAGCACGAGCGCGACGCCGTCCAGGCCGGCGGGCGCGGAGAAGAGCGCGATCATGCTCGCCGCGAGCAGGGGTGCACCGACGACGAGCCACGGCCGGCGCCGGCCGAACCGGGTCCGGGTGCGGTCGGAGAGATAGCCGAGGATCGGGTTGTCGATCGCGTCGATGATCGCGTAGATCGTCATGACGACGCCGTACGCGCGCACGTCGAGGCCGAGGATGTCGACGTAGTAGAGAATCACCGATCCCTTGACCATGTTGATCGGGATCGAGGTGCCGAACATGCCGATCGCGTACCGCCACGGTGGCGTGCGGGCGGCGGTGCCGTCGGAAGCGTGACCGGGACCATCGTCGGAAGCAGCTGTGGGTGCGGCGTGGCTGCTCACCGTCCGCTCCTCTCCGACGATCGCCGCGCGCACGTCGGACTGCGTCCGCGGGACGCGGCCGACCGCGCCGACCGCCCGACGACCGCCGTGGCCGTCACGCTCACACTAGGCGGGAACCGCCTGTTACGGAGCGGGAATCGCCTGTTACGCAGCGGGACCCGCGGTTGGATCGGGCGCGGTCGGCCACAGGTGCCGACACCTGGCGGTGGCCCTGCCTCAACGCGTGGGGCGACGCTTCGCCGTCCAGCAGGAGCTGTGCCAGTGCCGGCGCTCGTCCAGGCCGGCCTGGGCGCCAAGGATGTGCTCGGTGGACCAGGCGACCACATGCGCGACGCCGGGTGGGATCAGCTGGTCGCATCCCGGGCAGCGGTAGGACTTGTCTGACCCGGAGACCCGCCGAACGGCGTACTCCTCGCCGCCCGGACCGTGCTCCGTGCGCGTCATCCCCCGCAGCCGGCCCTCGTCCAGCGGCACGTGGCCCTGGCCGTAGGGCCGGCGGCTCGAGCGGCGGGACGAGGGCATCAGACGCCCTCCGTGGCTCCCACGTTCGCGGTGGCGGGAACGTTCACGATGCCGGTGCGGATGACGTCGGCGTACCAGCGTGCCGAGTCCTTGGGGGTGCGGACCTGGGTGTCGTAGTCGACGCGGACGATGCCGAAGCGACGGGTGTAGCCCCAGGCCCACTCGAAGTTGTCCAGCAACGACCACACGAAGTACCCACGCACGTCGGCGCCGTCCTCGATGGCCTGCGCGACGGCGTCCAGGTGTCGCGCGACGTAGTTGATGCGGTTCGTGTCGTGGATCTTCCCGTCGTCGGAGACCTCGTCGTCGAACGCTGCCCCGTTCTCGGTGACCATGAGCGGAAGGCCGTCGTAGGCGTTGTCCAGGGCGGTGAGCAACTCGTACAGGCCGTCGGGCTCGATGTTCCAGCCCATCGCGGTCAGGGGGCCCGTCGGGGCGAGGAACTCGACGTCGTCGAGCGACACCCACGGGCTGCCGGCCCCGGACCCGTGCCCGCCGGAGCCGCCGCCCGGTGCCTCACCGGGGGCGAGCTGGCGTACGTAGTTGGTCGAGTAGTAGTTCACGCCCAGCACGTCGACCCGCTGGCGGATCAGGTTCAGGTCCCCCTCGCGGACGAACGACCAGTCGGTGACGTGTCTCGTCAGCTCGGTCAGCTCCATCGGGTAGGAGCCGTCCAGGATCGGGCCGAGGAAGATGTGGTTGCCGACGAGGTCGACGCGGTGGGCGGCGTCCAGGTCTGCTGCGCTCTCCGGGTCGGCCGGCCGGGTGACGTGCAGGTTGAGCGTGATGGACACCTGCGCGTCCTGCCCGAGAACCTCGCGGACCGCGGTGGTGGCCAGGCCGTGGGCGAGGTTGAGGTGATGCGCTGCCGTGAGAGCCTCGGCAGGATCGGTGTGGCCCGGGGCGTGCACGCCGGACGCGTAGCCGAGGTAGGCCGTGCACCATGGCTCGTTCAGGGTGGTCCAGACCTTCACCCGGTCCCCCAGCTCGCGGGCCATCGCCCGGGCGTACTCGGCGAACGCGTACGCGGTCTCCCGGTTCGCCCACCCGCCGGCGTCCTGCAGCTCCTGCGGCAGGTCCCAGTGGTACAGCGTCACGACGGGGTCGATCCCTGCCTCGATCAGCCCGTCCAGGAGGTCGCGGTAGAACGTGACGCCCTCCGCGTTGAGCACGCCGGTGCCGCCCGGCTGGACCCGAGGCCACGCGATCGAGAGCCGGTAGGACTGCAGCCCCAGCTCCTGCATCAGGGAGATGTCCTCGCGCCACCGGTGGTAGTGGTCGTCCGCCACGTCGCCGGTGTCGCCGTTCAGCGTCTTGCCGGGTGTGTGGGAGAACGTGTCCCAGATCGACCGTCCACGGCCGCCCTCGTTCGCCGCGCCCTCGATCTGGTACGACGCGGTCGCCGAACCCCAGACGAAGGAGTCGGGGAACCGACGCTCGATGATGGGCTGAGTCATGTGATCTCCCTGCCTTGACGGATGACGCGAACGGGATGGAGCCCGTCGTCGGTGATGACGACGTCGGCACGGCGGCCGGCCTCGAGCGCTCCGATGCCGGGGTCACCGAGGACGGCGGCCGGGCCGGTCGAGGCCATGTAGACGGCGTCGACGAGCGGCACGCCGGCGTCGACGGACGTGCGGACGATGTCGAGCAGATGGGCGGTGCCGCCGGCGATGCTGCCGCCCGGGTTCAGCCGGGCGACGCCGTCGGCGACGGTGACCGTCCTGCTGCCCAGCTCGTAGTCGCCGTCGGCCATACCTGTCGCGGCCATGGCGTCGGTGACCAGGACAGCGCTGTCGCGGCCCACCATCCCGTGGACCTCACGGACGATCGCCGGGTGCAGGTGCGTGCCGTCGCCGATCAGTTCGACGACAACCTGGCCACGGGCAGCGGCCGCGAGAAGCTCACCGATCGGGCCCGGGTCCCTGTGGTGCAGGGGCCGCATGCCGTTGAAGAGGTGGGTGACGGTCGCGCGCGCGGACCGTCCCGTCCCTGCGGCGAGATTGTCGGCCGAGGCAGCGACCGCGCTGCGGGTCGAGTCGGGATCGGAGTCGGTGTGCCCCCATGACGGGAGGGCGCCGCCCGCAACGAGGGCCGCGGCGACGTCCTGGACGCCGTCACCCTCGGGAGCGAGCGTCATGGTCACGACGTGTCCGCGGCCGAGCCGCAGGAGCTCCTCGGTGAGGCGGGCGTCGGGCGCGATGATCAGCTCCGGGTTCTGAGCGCCGCAGCGGGCCGCTGACAGGAAAGGCCCCTCGATGTGAATGCCGGCAATCTCGCCGGAGTCCGCGATGTCGGCGAGCAACGTGACACGGTCACGCAGGTCGTCGGGTGCCGCCGTGACGAGCGAGACGACGACGGAGGTTGTGCCGTGGCGGCGATGCTCTGCGACGCCCCGGAGGACGTCCTCCGGGGTCGTCGCGTCAGGGAACGACGTTCCCCCGCCACCATGGTTGTGCAGGTCAACCAGCCCCGGCAGCACGTAGCCGTCATGAGTCGGCATCTCGCTGAGCGCACCACCCCAGCCGGCCGCGGCGGCGTGGGAGGCGGGGCCCACCCAGGCGAGCTTCTCCCCGTCCACGACGACAACGCCGTCGTCGATCACCGAGTCCTTGGTGACCACTCGCCCACGCACGACAGTCTCATTCATGGGGACCATCCAACACCCCTGGGCGGTGCTGGCCCGAATCCGTCCGTCCAGCGTCGTGAGGCGCCTGCTCGACGCGGCGCTCGCTGGGTCTTCTCCTCGCCTGTGCCGCGGAGGGCGACACCTGCCCCCGTTGTCCACGACCACGACTTGGCTGGCGCCCGATGCGGGTGGGCTCGTCTCGCGTTGCATTCATGGTCGAACCGGTGGAGTCGGGGCGAGGGCCCGGAGCAGCCTGGGCTAGAGCTCAGAACAGCCGCGAATCCACATCATCGATGCCCCGCATCGCGTCGTAGTCGAGCACCACGCAACGGATGCCCCGGTCGCCGGCCAGCACGCGAGCCTGCGGCTTGATCTCCTGAGCCGCGAACACTCCCCGCACCGGCGCGAGCAGCGGGTCCCGGTTGAGCAGCTCGAGATAACGCGTGAGCTGCTCGACGCCGTCGATCTCGCCACGGCGCTTGATCTCGACGGCGACGGCGGTGCCGTCCTCGTCCCTGGCCAAGATGTCGACGGGGCCGATCGCCGTCGGGTACTCGCGCCGCATCAGCTGGTGTCCCGGGCCGAGGATGTCGATCTGCTCGGCGAGAAGCTTCTGCAGGTGCGCCTCGACCCCGTCCTTGACGAGGCCTGGATCGACGCCAAGGTCCACGCTGTGGTCAGCGAGGACCTCGTGGATGCGGACGACAAGCCTGTCGTCGTTCTTGGTGTGCTGCACGGTCCACACCGCGTCCACCCCGGTGGCCGCCTCTTCCTCGGAGGGCTCGGCGACGTCCAGCCGGCACGGCGGACTCATCCAGTTGAGCGGTTTGTAGGAACCGCCGTCCGAGTGGACGAGTACCGACCCGTCCGCCTTGACCATGAGCAGCCTCGTGGCGAGCGGCAGATGGGCGTTCAATCTGCCCGAGTAGTCCACCGAGCAGCTCGCGATCACCACGCGCACCTAGAGACCTCCTGGACGAGCAGCGGACTACAGACGGGACGAGCACTTGCGGGTGGTCGAGGGCGTAGACGCAGCAGCGGGCTGGACGGCTGTGCCTCTGGTGTGAGTACTAGACGAGCGGCTCCCCACGCGGCGGCGCTGCTTCCAGCCAGCTCACCAGCCCGGCGAGGCACTCCCGGCGCATCGCGAGGCTCACCTCTTCGCCGTCGTAACGACAGCGCACCTCGACGAACTCGTCGGGCGCTCCACCACGCCGCTCGACGAGGTCGAGGCTCTCACGGGTGAATGTCCTCGTCGGCAGCAGGGAGAGTGAGACGAGCCGGTACCACTGCACCCGACCGACCCCGTAAACGGCGATACCGCCACGCCAGTCACGCCCACCGGAACGTACGGCGCACTCGAAGGAACCGACCCTGCGATCCAGGCGTCGCACACGCACGGCGAAGACGACGAGACCGGTGAGGATGACGACGGCGACCGCGGCCACTACGGCCCATGCGATCCCCGCCGACGTCAATGAGGCCTACTTCGCGTCCGCGGGCGTGCCGCTCTCGACCACGACGGTGACCGCGTTGTTGTCCACCGACACGAAGCCCTCGCTCACCTCTACCTCGACCTGGCTCCCGGACGTAGGTGTGATCCGCACGGTGCCGGGCTGCAGCAGGGACAGCACCGGCTCGTGGCCGGTGAGGATACCCATGGAGCCGTTCGCGGCAGGCACCACCACGCTGGACGCCTCACCGGTCCACAGCGCGGCCGTCGTCGAGACGACGTCGACATTCATCGCCACGGTGGCGACCTCCTCGCGTTAGTTCTGGATCCTCAGCGCATCTCGGACTGGAGCTTCGACCACGCCTGCTCGAGGTCCTCGAGGCCGCCGATGTTGTAGAAGGCCTGCTCCGGTACGTGGTCGTACTCGCCGTCGGCGATCTTCTTGAACGCCTCGACGGTCTCCGACAGCGGCACGGTGGAGCCCGACACGCCGGTGAACTTCTCGGCCATGTAGGTGTTCTGCGAGAGGAACTGCTCGATCCGGCGCGCACGGGCGACCGTGACCTTGTCCTCCTCCGAGAGCTCGTCGACACCGAGGATGGCGATGATGTCCTGCAGCTCCTTGTTCTTCTGCAAGATCGACTTCACCCGGTTCGCGACGTCGTAGTGCTCCCGGCCCACGTACTGCGGGTCCAGGATGCGTGACGTCGACGTCAGCGGGTCCACGGCCGGGTACAGACCACGCGAGGCGATCTCGCGGGAAAGCTCCGTCGTGGCGTCCAGGTGCGCGAACGTCGTGGCGGGCGCCGGGTCGGTGTAGTCATCCGCCGGCACGTAGATCGCCTGGAGCGAGGTGATCGAGTGACCACGCACCGAGGTGATGCGCTCCTGCAGCTGGCCCATCTCGTCCGCCAGGTTCGGCTGGTAGCCCACCGCGGACGGCATGCGGCCCAGCAGCGTGGAGACCTCCATACCGGCCTGGGTGAAACGGAAGATGTTGTCGATGAAGAGCAGCACGTCCTGCTTCTCGACGTCGCGGAAGTACTCCGCCATCGTCAGCGCGGACAGTGCGACGCGCAGACGCACGCCGGGCGGCTCGTCCATCTGGCCGAAGACGAGCGCGGTCTTGTCGAAGACGCCCGCCTCCTCCATCTCCACGATGAGGTCGTTGCCCTCACGCGTGCGCTCGCCGACGCCGGCGAACACCGACACGCCGCCGTGGTTCTGGGCCACGCGCTGGATCATCTCCTGGATGAGGACCGTCTTGCCGACGCCCGCACCACCGAAGAGGCCGATCTTTCCGCCCTGCACGTACGGGGTCAGCAGGTCGATGACCTTGATGCCCGTCTCGAACATCTGGGTCTTCGACTCCAGCTGATCGAACTCCGGGGGCTCACGGTGGATGGGCCAGCGCTCGGTGATGTCGAGCTGCTCGCCCTCCTGGAGGTTGAGGACCTCGCCGGTGACGTTGAAGACGTGACCCTTGGTGACCTCGCCGACGGGGACGGTGATCGGCGACCCGGTGTCCGTGACCTCGGACCCGCGCACAAGGCCGTCGCTCGGCTTCAGGGCGATGGCACGCACGATGTTGTCACCGAGGTGCTGAGCGACCTCGAGCGTCATCGTGGTGGTCTCGTCCCCGAGGGTCACCTCAGTGGTGAGGGCGTGGTACATCTCCGGGATGGCGTCCGGCGGGAACTCGACGTCCACGACGGGGCCCGTGACGCGGGCGATACGCCCCACGCCGGGCGCACCGGTCTGCTGCGTCGAGTCGGTGGCAGTGGCGGTCATTGGTCCTGTCCTTCTTCTCGCTTCATCGGCTGGACGCGCTGAGCGCGTCGGCACCGGAGACGATCTCGGTGATCTCGGTGGTGATGTCGGCCTGTCGTGCGGTGTTCGCGAGTCGCGTGTACTCGTTGATGAGGTCCTCGGCGTTGTCCGTGGCGGTCCGCATCGCCTGTTGGCGAGCAGCCAGCTCGGACGCGGCCGCCATGAGGAGCTGGGCGTGGATCCGGCGCCGCACATACATGGGCAGCAGCGCGTCGAGAACCTCCTCGGCGCTCGGCTCGAACTCGTACAGCGGCATCGGCTCCGCGCCGGGCTCCGCGACGCCCTCCACGATCTCCAGCGGCAGCATGCGCCGAACCTCCGGCACCTGACTGACCATGGAGACGAACCGTGTGTAGACCACGTGCACGCCGCTGACGCCGCCCTCCTCGACCGGGGCGAGGAAGGCACCCAGCAGGGCCTCGGCGATCTCGTGCGCGCGCTCGACGGTCGGTGCGTCGGAGCCGCCGGTCCAGGACTGGGCGATCTCACGACCGCGGAACCGGAAGTAGCTCTCGCCGCGCCGACCGCTGACGAAGAGCACGGGCTCCTTGCCGTCCTCCACCAGCTCGGCGAGGAGGCGCTCCGTGGCGCGCAGCACCGTCGCGGAGTACGCACCGGCCTGGCCACGGTCCGCCGTCACCACGAGCACCGCGACCCGCTTGGTGTCGTTGCGGCCCTCGATGAGCGGGTGAGCCAGATCCGCGTGCGCGGAGACCGCCGACACCGCTCGGATGAGCGCCTGCGTGTACGGGTCGGCGGCCTTGGCCGCGTCGCGTGCCTTACCGATGCGCGAGGCCGCGATGAGCTCCATGGCCCGGAACATCTTCTTCAGGGTCTGCGTCGTCCTGATCTTCTGCTTGTAGACCCTCTGCTCACCGGCCATGGCTCAGCTCCGCTTCGCGCTGACGATCTGCTCCTGCTCGCGCTCCGCCTCGACCTCGTCCGCACCCGGCTCGGCATTCAGCGCCTGGCCCGAGGAGTCGAGGAAGCCCTTGCGGAACTCCTCGACACCGGCGCGCAGCGCGTCCTCGGTCTCGCCACCGAGCTTGCCCGTCTCGAGGATCTCGGGCAGCACGTTGGTGTGCCGCTTGAGGTGGTCGAGCATCTCCGACTCGAAACGCGCGACGTCACTGACCTCGACGTCATCCAGGAAGCCGTTGGTGCCGGCCCAGATCGAGGCGACCTGCTCCTCGACGGGGTACGGGGTGTACTGCGGCTGCTTGAGCAGCTCCATGAGCCGCTCACCACGAGTCAGCTGCTGGCGCGTCGTCGGGTCCAGGTCGGACGCGAACATCGCGAAGGCAGCCATGGCGCGGTACTGCGCCAGGGTGATCTTCAGCGTGCCGGAAACCGACTTCATCGCCTTGACCTGAGCGTCACCGCCCACACGCGAGACGGAGATACCGACGTCGATCGCGGGGCGCTGGTTGGCGTTGAACAGGTCCGACTGCAGGAAGATCTGGCCGTCGGTGATGGAGATGACGTTCGTCGGGATGTACGCCGAGACGTCGTTCGCCTTGGTCTCGACGATCGGCAGACCGGTGATCGAACCGGCGCCCAGCTCGTCCGAGAGCTTCGCGCACCGCTCGAGCAGACGGGAGTGCAGGTAGAACACGTCGCCCGGGTAGGCCTCACGGCCCGGCGGACGCCGCAGGAGGAGCGAGACCGCGCGGTAGGCCTCGGCCTGCTTCGAAAGGTCGTCGAAGATGATCAGCACGTGCTTGCCGGAGTACATCCAGTGCTGCGCGATGGCGGAGCCGGTGTACGGAGACAAGTACTTGAAGCCGGCCGGGTCGGACGCGGGGGCGGCCACGATCGTCGTGTACTCGAGCGCTCCGGCCTCCTCGAGGGCGGCACGCACACCGGCGATGGTCGAGCCCTTCTGGCCGACCGCCACGTAGATGCAGCGGACCTGCTTGGCCGGGTCGCCAGACTCCCAGTTCGCCTTCTGATTCAGGATCGTGTCGAGCCCGACGGCGGTCTTGCCGGTCTGTCGGTCGCCGATGATGAGCTGGCGCTGTCCGCGACCGATCGGGGTCATCGAGTCGATGGCCTTCAGGCCGGTCTGCAGCGGCTCGTGCACGGACTTGCGGTCCATGACGCCGGGTGCGCGCAGCTCCAGCGCACGCCGGCCCTCGATGCCGGTGATCTCACCGAGACCGTCCAGCGGCTCACCCAGCGGGTCGACGACCCGGCCCAGGTAGCCCTCGCCGACGGGCACCGAGAGCACCTCACCGGTCCGGCGGACCTCCTGGCCCTCCTCGATGCCGGTGAAGTCACCGAGGACGACGATGCCGATCTCGCGCTCCTCGAGGTTCATCGCCAGTCCCAGCGTGCCGTCCTCGAACCGCAGCAGCTCGTTCGTCATGGCACCGGGAAGCCCCGAGACGCGTGCGACGCCGTCGGCCGCGAGCGTGACGTGCCCGACCTCTTCGCTCGCTGCCTTGGTGGGTTCGTAGGAACTCACGAAGCTGTCCAGCGCAGCCCGGATCTCCTCCGGCCGGATCGTCAGCTCAGCCATTGATCTTCCTTCGTTCTGTTGCTCCCCGCCTGGTGCGGCGGTCGGTCAGGTCTGTGTAGTTCGATGAGGATCAGCCGGCCAGCCTGCGCCTTGCGTCGGCGATCCGCGAGGCGAGGGTAGCGTCGACAACATTGTCGCCGACCTGCACGCGCAGGCCGCCGACGACCTCTGGGTCGATGCCGACGTGGATCTGGACCTCGCTGCCGTGCTGACGCTGCAGGATGTCGGTCAGCCGGTCGATCTGCGCGTCGGTCAGCGGGACCGCCGACGTCACGGAGGCGACCAGTCGTTGACGGCGCGCGGCGGCCTGCTCAGCGATACCGCGCAAGAGGCTGTGCACGCTCCTGCCACGGGGCGCGGAGGCGGCCCGCACAGCGAGCAGCTCGCTCTCCGGAGTGACCTTCCCGCCCAGGACCGACGACATCAGGCGGCCGCGGTCCTCGTCCGAGCGTTCGTGCGCCGACAGCGCCCGACGCAGCTCGCGCTGGTCGATGAGGATCCGGTCCAGCCGGTAGACCTCGTCCTCGACCTCTTCCAGCCGGCCGGCCTGCTGGGCCGACGCCAAGACCGACGAGGCCGCGAGGGCCTCGACGGCGTCGGTCAGATCGGCAGCCTCGGACCAGCGCTCACGGACCAGCCCGGCCACCAGGTCGAGCACCTCCGGCTCGACCTTGCCGCCGAGCACCGCCTGGGCGAGCTTGGCCCGGTCCGCCCCGTCCCGGGACGGATCGGTGAGGGCTCGTCGCAGGGCGACGGCGGAGTCGAGCAGGTCGACGACGCCGAACAGCTGCTCGCCGTAGCCTCGTGCGGACTCGCCCGAATCGCGCAGGACCGGCTCCCACCGCTCCTCCGCCCGGGCAAGCGCGGACGTGCTGGTCGCTCGCATCACGCCTCCTGGCCAGCGCGTGTCTGGCTCCCGGTGGCACCGACGCTCTCGGTGTTGTCGAGCTCGTCGAGGAACCGGTCGATGACGCGCGACTGCAGCGCCTGGTCGTTCACGGACTCACCGACGATCCGGGACGCGAGCTCGGAAGCGAGCATCCCGACGTCGGCCCGCAGAGAGATCTGCGCGGCCTGGCGGTCCGCCTCGATCTGGCGCGTGGCATTCTCGGTCACCCGGTCGGCCTCGGCCTGTGCCTTGTCCCGCGCCTCGGCGACGATCTGCTTGCCCTCTTCCTGGGCCCGCTCGCGAACCTCGGCGGCCTCGCGGCGCGCCTCGTTCAGCTCGGCGGCGATGCGCTTCTCCGCCTCGGCGGCAGCCTTCTCCGCGCGATCGGCCTGGGTCAGGCCGTGCTCGATCTTCTCAGCACGCTCGTCGAGGACCTGCGTCAGTCGCGGCACCGCGTACTTGACCATGAAGAACGCGATGATGGCGACGGCGACCAGGGACCAGATGATGTCGTAGTCGGCCGGGAGCAGCGGATTCTGCTCCGTCTCCGCCAGCAGCACGGAAGTCATCACGGGAACACGAAGCCAGCCGCGAGGCCCAGCAGACCGAGCGCCTCGACCAGGGCGATACCGATGAACATGTTGGTGCGCAGCGGGCCGGCCAGCTCGGGCTGACGGGCGATCGACTCCTGGGTCTTACCGATGAGGACACCGACACCGATACCGGGGCCGATGGTGGCGAGACCGTAGCCGACGGCATTGAGGTTGCCGGCGAGTTCGAGCGTTCCCTCCATGGGGAGTACTTCCTTCCTGTGTGGCGTGATCGTGCGATCACGTCGGTGGGTCGAGCCGCAGCGAGAGCCACGGAGTCTCTGGGTCGTTGTTGCGGTCAGTGAGCCTCGACGGACAGCTGGATGTACACGGCCGTGAGCAGCGCGAAGATGTACGCCTGCAGCGTCGCGATGAAGATCTCGAGGAGGGTGAACGCCAGGCCGCCGATCCCGGTCACCACACCGAACAGCGCCAGCGGGCCACCGGCCTCGAAGAACAGGTAGTGCGTCGCCGAGAAGCAGAGCACCAGGAGCAGGTGGCCCGCGATCATGTTGGCGAGGAGTCGGACCGTCAGGGTGACCGGCCGCAGGATGAACGTCGAGAAGAACTCCAGCGGGGTCAGCAGGATGTAGATCACCTTCGGGACACCGGGCGGGAAGAGCTGGTCCCTGAAGAAGTGCCCGGTGCCGCGCTCCTTGATGCCGGCGCGGATGAAGGCCACGTAGGCGATGGCCGCGAAGACGATCGGCACGCCGACCACGGAGGATCCCGCCAGGTTGAGGAACGGGACGACGCCGGTGATGTTCATTGCCAGTACACCGAAGAAGATGACGGCCAGCAGCGGCGTGTACCGGCGGCCGCGCTCCCTGCCGAGCGTCTCTTCCGCGATGCCCGTGCGGACGAAGTCGACGGCCATCTCGCCGAGCGACTGGACCCTCGACGGGACGAGCCGGGCCCGGCGGGCGGCGAGCCAGAAGAAGAGAACCAGCCCGGCGACCGCGATGAGGCGGACGAGCATGACCCGGTTGAACTCGAAAAGCGTGCCCTCGGCAAAGAGTGCAGGGGGGAAAAAGTCCGCGAGGCTCGGCGCGTGGAACCCGCCGCCCTCCTCGGCGGCGGTCACGTAGCTATGGAGCGTCAAAGACGATGCGGCAGACAGGGCGTCCCCCTGGGTGGGCTCGAGTCGGTCACAGTCGGGGTCCGGGCACGTCCGACGACGGACGAATCCCCGGGAACATAGAGAGCCTAACGCATGTGCCGGCCTGCTCCGAACCGCGGCGGCCCACCGGAGACGCACCGTGCACCGGTTACCAGAACGCCGCGTCGGTCGCCATAGCGAGCTGCGCCGGTCGCGAGCGATCCGTCGAGTGACGGGCGGTTCATCCTCGTCGTCACCGGCGCTCGTCCGGTTCCGTATCGGTCGCCTGGTCGGGACCGCCGCCGCGTGGGCCGTCGTCTCCGGTGGACGTCGCCGGTGAGGCCGTGGTGGAGGTCGAGGCGGAGGCTGCCGACGGCGCCGACGATGAGGGCTCGACGGTCGGGACCCGGGAACGCAGCACACCGAGCGACTCGATGAGCAGCGAGCCGAGGACCGCGACGACGAGGACGGCGAAGAAGACCCCCGGCGAGTAGAAGTCCCTCCCGCTGACGAGGAGGAGCACCACGAACACCAGTGCCATCTTGACGATCCAGCCACCCACCGCGGCGCCGGTGACGACGGTGAGCGATTTCTCCGCGGTGACAAGCATGGTCACGACGGTGGCGAGCATGAACAGCGCCGCGATGCCTGCGCCGAGCAGCGCACCCCACATGCCGGGGCTCCCGGCGACCAGGTGGCCGACGACGCCGCCGCCGACCGCGAGGACCGCGACGAGGACGCCCATGCGGCGCAGCATGGTGGTGTACATCTGCCGCAGTGCGGTCGAGGTGCCGTTGGATCGGCTCGGGGTGGTCATCTCGGGTGCTCTTTCTCATGGTCGGTCACACGGTCGGTCCGGGATGCTGCTGCCTCGTGCCGGCGACGCGCCGGGATCCTATTCCGCCCCCTGCAGGTCGCCCGCCCCACGCCGGCCCGACAGCTGCGACCACGTGATGATGATGGCGACGACGACGGCGACTCCCCCGCCGATCGCCACCTGGGTCGGGGTGAAGAGGGCGAGGGCCACGGCGCTGAAGGACACCACCGCGGTCCACAGATACAGGATCAGGGTCGCACGGCGCTGGCTGTGCCCCAGGTCGAGGAGCCGGTGGTGCAGATGTAGCCGGTCGGGGTGGAACGGTGACTTCCCCGCACGCACCCGCCGCATGACGGCGAGCGTCATGTCGAGCAGCGGGAGCAGGAGCACGGCGACCGGCAGGAGGATCGGCACGTACGCCGGCAGGACCTGCGAGGTGCTCACCCGGCCGGGGTCGATCTGCCCGGTGACCACGATCGCCGCGGCCGCGACCGTCAGGCCGAGCAGGTAGGCGCCGGAGTCCCCCATGAATATTCGCGCGGGATGGAAGTTGTGGGGCAGGAAGCCCAGACACGCACCGACCAGTGCCGCGATGACCGCGGTGGCGATGTTCGAGTAGTCGCCCGGTGAGGCGGCACGGGTCAGGAGATAGGAGTACACGAAGAACGCCGCGCCCCCGATCGCGATCATGCCGGCTGCCAGGCCGTCGAGGCCGTCGACGAAGTTCACGGCGTTGATGGCGACGACGACCACGAGGATCGTCGCGACCAGCGATAGCCGCGAGGACCCGATGGTGAGGCCGAAGACGGGGAAGGTGATGAGCTGGACGCCGTACAAGGCCATGAAGCCGGCAGCGAGGACCTGGCCGACGAGCTTGGTCATCCAGTCGAGGTCCCAGATGTCGTCGGCGACCCCGAGCAGGCAGATGATGGCCGCGCCGGCGAGGATCGCCCACACCGTCGAGGTCTCGGAGAAGGCGCCCTCGAGGAACGGGACGCGTGAGCCCACCAGCAGCGAGACAGCCAGTCCGGCGAGCATCGCGACTCCTCCAAGACGCGGGATCGGAGTGACGTGCACGTCGCGGTCGCGCACCGCCGTGATGGCGCCGGTGGCGAGAGCGATTCGACGCACGACCGGCGTCGACAGGAAGGTGACCGCCGCGGCCGTCAGCATGACAAGCAGGTAGACCCTCACGCCGGGCCCGAACCCTCGTCTCGCGGCTGCTCCGTGTCGGTTCGCTTGCTCTGCGCGGCCTGCTCGTCCCGCGCGGTCTGCTCGTCCTGCTCGGGCACGTCAGGAAGCAGCTCGGGCGCGATCTCTGCCAGCTCCTCCACCGCCAGGGCACCCCGGCGCAGCACGACGAGCCGCTCCGCCGTCGCATCCACGATGGTGGAGGCGACGGCACCACCGGACTCGCCGGCGTCGAGATAGACCGGCACGGTGTCGTCGAAGTAGCCGACCGCCTCGGCGGCCGTGGTCGCCGCCGGCTGACCCGAGCGGTTGGCGCTCGAGACGGCGAGCGGCCCGGTGCGGCGCAGCAGCTCGAGCGCGGTCTCGTCGTCGGGCATGCGCAACGCGACGCTGCCGTCGGTCTCTCCCAGATCCCAGGCGAGCGACGGCTGGGCGAGGCAGACGATCGTCAGCGGTCCGGGCCAGAACCGTGCGACGAGGTCGCGGACGACCTTCGGCACCTCGGTGGCGAGCCCGTCGAGCGCCGTCGCGGCGCCGACGAGCACCGGCGGCGGCATCTGCCTGCCGCGGCCCTTCGCGGCCAGGAGGGCGGCGACGGCCGCCGGGTCGAATGCGTCCGAGGCGATGCCGTAGACGGTGTCCGTGGGGATGACGGCTAGCCCGCCGCGACCGAGGACGTCGACGGCCTCGTCGAGTCCGGCGCGACGCTGCTCGGGGTCCTGACAGTCGTACACGCTCACGCGGGTGAGTCTGTCATGGGCCGGGGCGCCGCCGTGACATCCTGGCCGTGACATGAGCCCTATCCCCCGGCGCCGACTCGCCCGGTCCGCCGTGGTGGCGGTCTCCCTGGTGGTTCAGCTGCTCGTGCTCTACATGCCCGACGCGCCGGACGCACCGGGCGGCGTCGAGATCCCAGGCGCCGACAAGGCGGCCCACCTCCTCGTGTTCGCCGCCGTGAGCTACGCCGCTCTGCGGGCCGGCGTACCGCGGACCCTCGTGGTGGGCTACGGCCTCGGTCAGGCCCTTCTCAGCGAGCTCGTCCAGCACCTGTGGCTGCCGCTGCGCACCGGTGACCCGCTCGATCTCCTTGCCGACCTCGCCGGCGTGGCGCTCGCGCTCACCCTCACCCGCGCGCTCGCGCGCCGGTATCCGCGCACCGGCCGCAGGGCCGGGGCCGGAACAGCGAGCTCGCTCACCGGACGGCGGTCACGTACCGGTCGCGACCCGTCAGATCCGAACCGGTGACCACCCGCGAGAACCCCGCCGCGGTCACCATCTCGCGCACGGCGGCGGCCTGGACCTCCGCGTGCTCCATGACGAACCGGGCTCCCGGGCGCAGCAGCCGCGCTGCGGACGCGACGACGGCGCGGGGCACGTCGAGCCCGTCCGTCCCGCCCCCGTAGAGGGCAGCGTCCGGGTCGTGCTCGCGCACCTCGATCTCCAGCGGCACCTGGTCCGGCGGGATGTACGGCGGGTTTCCCACGACGACGTCCACCTCGCCGTCCAGCGCGGGCAGCGCCGTCGCCGCGTCACCGGCGACGAGGTCGACCTGCGGTGCCAGGGCATCGATGTTCCGGCTTGCGATGGCGAGCGCCTCGGCGGACAGCTCGACGGCGTGGACCTCGGCGCCGGCCACCTCCGTGGCGACGGCGAGCGCGATGGCGCCCGAGCCCGTGCACAGGTCGACCACGACGGGTGTGCGCCCGGCGGCGAGAACGTCCTTCGCAGCGTCGATCGCGACGCCGGCGACGACCTCCGTCTCCGGCCGCACGACGAACGCACCCGGACCCGCGACGAGCGTGAGATACCGGAACGCCATTGTGCCGGTGAGGTGCTGGAGCGGCTCGCGGCGGCGGCGCCGCTCCACGAGCGTGGCGTAGCGAGCGAGGGCGTCGGCCTCGGCCATGGGGGGCGCGAGCACGAGCGAGGTGCCGAGCAGATGTTCGGCGAGCAGCCGGGCGTCGACCTCCGGGGACGGGACGCCGGCCTCGGCGAGCACCTGGGCGGCACCACGGATCGCCTCGCGCCACGTCGGCACGGTGGTCTCGGACTCGCCGGCCGGTCGCTCGGGCGCCGGGCCAGGCACGTCGGTACCCGTCTCAGTACCCGTCGGCGAGCCGGGCCGCCTCGTCCATCTCCACGGCGGAGGCGATGACCGGCCCGAGGTCGCCGTCGAGGACCTGGTCGAGGTTGTAGGACTTGTAGCCGGTCCGGTGGTCGGCGATCCGGTTCTCCGGGAAGTTGTAGGTCCGGATGCGCTCGGACCGGTCGACCGTGCGGACCTGGGACCGTCGCTGCTCGGAGGCGGCGGCGTCGGCCTCCTCCTGCTGGGCGGCGAGCAGCCGGGCACGCAGCACACGCATGGCCTGCTCGCGGTTCTGCAGCTGCGACTTCTCGTTCTGCATCGACACGACGATGCCGGTGGGCACGTGCGTGATGCGGACGGCGGAGTCCGTGGTGTTCACCGACTGCCCGCCCGGCCCGGAGGACCGGTAGACGTCGATCCGCAGGTCGTTGTCATGGATCTCGACCTCGCCCGGGTCGTCGACCTCCGGGAACACGAGCACCCCGGCGGCTGACGTGTGCACCCGGCCCTGGGACTCGGTGACGGGCACCCGCTGGACGCGGTGCACGCCGCCCTCGTACTTCAGGCGTGCCCACACGCCTTCGGAAGGCTCAGTGGGGGCGGTCCGGGTCTTGATCGCGACGGAGACGTCCTTGTAGCCGCCCAGGTCGGACTCGGTGGCGCCGAGGATCTGCGCCGACCAGCCCATGCGTTCGGCGTAGCGCAGGTACATGCGCAGCAGGTCGCCGGCAAAGAGCGCCGACTCCTCTCCTCCCTCGCCGGCCTTGACCTCGAGGATGACGTCGCGACCGTCGTCGGGGTCGGTCGGCAGCAGCACCCGGCGCAGCTCCTCCGCGGCCTCGGCCGCGGCGGCCTCCAGCGCCGGCAGCTCCTCGGCGAAGGCGGGGTCGCTCTCGGCGAGGTCCCGGCCTGCGGCCAGGTCCCCGGCGGCGGCGCGCTCGGCGCGGTAGGCGCGCACCACGCGGCCGAGCTCGGCGTAGCGGCGGCCGAGCGAGCGCGCGCGACCGGGGTCGGCGTGCACGGCCGGATCGGCCATGGCCTCCTCGATCTGGGCGTGCTCGTCGAGCATCGCCTCGACGACGCGATCGGAGGACTCGGACGCCGTCTCGGTCTTGTTCATCGGCTCACAGGGGCTCGGGAGATGTACGGGCTGGAAGCGTGCAGATACAACAGCGCCGGCGGGAGCCGCGGACAAGTCCGCGGCGTCACCGCCGGCGCTGGTGGGTCGCTACTTCTTCTTGCCGTAGCGGGCCTCGAAGCGGGCCACGCGGCCACCGGTGTCGAGGATCTTCTGCTTACCGGTGTAGAAGGGGTGGCAGGCGCTGCACACGTCGGCGCGGATCTCGCCGGACGTCGCGGTGCTGCGGGTCGTGAACGTGTTGCCGCACGTGCACGTCACCGTGGTGGTGGTGTACTCGGGGTGGATGCCCTGCTTCATGCTGTCTCCTAGATCGTGTGTGCCACCGGGTCGCACGCGGATGCGCACGTGAACCGGAGGCCGACTGGACATTTTGCCAGAGTCTGACCCTGGCCGGTAGTTCGGACGTCACCGCCCCGGCTGGAGGAACGTCACACCCGGGTCGGATGTTCCCCCGGGCGCGGCGTGTCCTCGGCCCCGCGGCGATCAGCGGATCGCCAGCTCCGGCTCGCCCGACGGCGCGGGCGTGTTCTTCTGCACCGTCATGAGGAACTCGGCGTTCGAGCTCGTCTCGCGAAGCTTGCCCAGCAGGAGGTCGCTGGCCTGCTGCTGGTCCAGCGCGCCCATGACGCGGCGGAGCTTCCAGACGACCTTGATCTCCTCGGCGCCCATGAGCAGCTCCTCGCGGCGGGTGCCGGAGGCGTTGACGTCCACGGCCGGGAAGATCCGCTTGTCGGCGAGCTGGCGCGACAGGCGCAGCTCCATGTTGCCGGTGCCCTTGAACTCCTCGAAGATCACCTCGTCCATCTTCGAGCCGGTCTCGACCAGCGCGGTGGCGAGGATGGTCAGCGACCCGCCGTTCTCGATGTTGCGGGCGGCGCCGAAGAACTTCTTCGGCGGGTAGAGCGCCGAGGCGTCCACACCACCGGAGAGGATCCGGCCCGACGCCGGAGCGGACAGGTTGTAGGCGCGGCCCAGTCGGGTGATGCCGTCCAGCAGCACCACCACGTCCTGCCCGAGCTCGACGAGCCGCTTGGCCCGCTCGATCGCCAGCTCGGAGACCGTCGTGTGGTCCGACGCCGGCCGGTCGAAGGTGGAGGAGATCACCTCGCCCTTGACCATCCGTTCGAAGTCGGTGACCTCCTCAGGACGCTCGTCGACGAGCACCACCATGAGGTGGACCTGCGGGTTGTTCACGGTGATCGCGTTGGCGATCTGTTGCATGATGATCGTCTTGCCCGCCTTGGGCGGGGAGACGATGAGCCCGCGCTGGCCCTTGCCGATCGGCGCGACCAGGTCGATGACCCGCGGCGTGATCGCCTTCGACGACGTCTCCAGCCGCAGCTGCTCCTCCGGGTACAGCGGGGTGAGCTTGGTGAAGTCCGGGCGCTTGCGCGACTGCTCGACGCTCATGCCGTTGATCGTGTCGAGACGCACGAGGGCGTTGTACTTCTGGCGGTTGCCCTGCTGCTGATCGCCGTCGTGGGGCTGGCGGACCGCACCGGTGATCGCGTCACCGCGGCGCAGGCCATTCTTCTTGACCTGACCCATCGTCACGTAGACGTCGTTCGCCCCGGCGAGGTAGCCGGAGGTGCGCACGAAGCCGTAGTTGTCGAGGATGTCGAGGATGCCGGCGACGGGCAGCAGGACGTCGTCCTCGCTGACCTCCGCGGGTTCCTCGACGGCGAAGTCGTTGCCTCCACGGCCACGGCGCTTGCGGTCCCTGTTGCGGTCCCGGTTCCGACGGCGGGAGCGGCCGGGTCCGCCGGGGCCGCCACGGTCGTCGTCGTCGCGACGGTTCCGGCCGTTGCCCTGGTTGTTCTGGCCGGCGTCGCCGTCACCGTCCTGGCGGCTGCGGCGGCGGGCCGCCGCTTCGCCGAGGGCGTCCAGGGACAGGGGCGAGTCGTCGGCGGAGCCGGCGTCACCCTCGCCCACGGAACGGTCGGCGAGCTCACGCTTGAGCGCTTCCTTCGAGTCGGCGGCGCCGGCCTCGCTCGCGTCGCGGTCCTGGCCGGCGGCGAACTCGTTCCGGCCGCCGCGGCGCCGGTTCGCGCCCGCCTTCTGGTTCGCTGGCGCCTGCTGGCTCTCGGGCGCCTGCTGGTTCGCGGCCTCCGGGGCGTTCGCCGGCGCCTGCTCGTTCTCGGCAGTCTGCTGGTTCTGGCCGTTCACGGGTTCCTGCTGGTTCACGGTCGCCTGCCCGTTCGCGGGCGCGACCGGTTCCGGCTGTGTCGGCGTCGCTGCGGGCGCCGTCGCTGCCGGCGCGGTGGCTGCCGGCGCGGTGGCTGCCGGCGCGGTGGCTGCCGGCGCGGTGGCTCGGCGGGAACGACGGCGCTGGGGCGGGCCGGCGGGCGCTTCGGTGCGCTGCTCGCTCTCGGCCGGCTGACTCGCGGGCTCGGACGCGCCGTCCCGGCTGCCGGCCGGTGCGGTCGGGGCATCCTGACCCGGCGACTGCGCGTCGCGGATCGCAGCGATGAGGTCACTCTTGCGCATGCGCTTCGTGCCCTTCAGGCCCAGCCGTCCGGCCAGCTCCTGCAGCTCGGGAAGACGCATGGTGGTCAACGAGCCCCCGTTGCCTGCGGACGTGCCGGACTGGGGGGCGTCGACGGTTTCTGTCACGAGGTTCCTTCCCTCGGTGTACGTCCCTTGCTTGAGATGTGGGACGCGGGGTTCGGGTCGCCCGACCCGGAGGCTGGGCGGTGGTGACGGCCCCGGGCACGCAACGTACAGCGTGACTGGCGGGGCAGATCTGCACAGTCTGTCCGGAGTGGTCGTCGCAAGACTGGGACGACGGCCGGAGGGATTCGGTGCGCTTCCGATGGTAGCAGTCCCGATGCAGCACGTATGCCGTTCTGCGGACGGTGTTGCCCCCGTCACGGTGAGACGTTGCCCATCATGGTGAGACGAGGTGTGCACCCTCCGCGGCCACTCCGGGATCGAGGACGCGCCATCCGTGCCTGGACAGCGTCTCGGCGGTGGGGCGGTCGAGCCTCTCGAGGACGAGGACGCTCGGTCCGGCGCCGGAGACGACCGCCGGCCAGCCGGCCTCCCGCAGCGCCCTGACCGCCTCCGCCGTCGGCCGCATGACGTCGGAACGATAGCCCTGGTGGAGCCGGTCCTCGGTGCCGGCGAGCAGCAGGTCCATGCGCCCCCCGAGGGCGAGGACCAGCAGCGCCGCACGGGCCACGTTGTGGGCCGCGTCGGCGTGCGGGACCTGCGCCGGCAGCACCCGGCGGGCGGATGACGTGGTGAGCCTGGCGTCGGGGACCAGGACCGTGGGCCGCAGACCCGGCGCCAGCGGAACCTCGACAGCGTGCGGGCCCTCGTCGTCCACCCACGCCGTCGTCGCTCCGCCGAGGAGCGCCGGCGCAGCATTGTCGGGATGGCCCTCGAGCTCGGTGGCCAGCGCGAGCACGGTCGCGTCGTCGAGCGCCGCCGGGTCCGAGATCAGGCCGCGCGCGGCGATCAGGCCGGCGACGACGGCGGCCGCCGACGACCCCATGCCTCGCCCGTGCGGAATCGCGTTGCGGCAGAGGAGCTCGAGGCCCGCCTGCGGAGCTCCGGCCATCTCCAGCCCGCTGCGGACGGCCTTGACGACGAGGTGGCCCTCGCCGTCGGGCAGGTTGCCGTTGCCCTCGCCCTCGACGACCACCCGGGTCGGTCCCGCCACGGCACGGACGGTGAGGTCGTCCCACACGCCAAGCGCCAGGCCGAACGCGTCGAAGCCGGGGCCGAGGTTCGCCGACGTCGCCGGGACCCGGACCCGGACGTGCTCGTGCGCGATCTGCATACGGTTACAGGCCGAGCGTCTCGACGACGGCGGCCAGGGTGGGCGCGACGACGGTCGGCGCCACCTCGGCACGGCCGAGGGCGGTCGCGGTGTCCTTGAGCCCGTTGCCCGTCACCGTGCACACGATGCGCGCGTCCTTGGGCACCTCGCCGAGCTCGGCGAGGGCGAGGAGGCCGGCCACGGATGCGGCGGAGGCCGGTTCGACGAAGACGCCCACCTCGGAGGCGATGAGAGACTGCGCGTCGAGGATCTGCGCGTCCCCGACGGCGTCGATGCGCCCCTCCGAGTCGTCCCGGGCGGCCTGGGCCAAGGACCAGGATGCCGGGTTGCCGATGCGGATCGCGGTGGCGACGGTCTCGGGGTGCTCGACCGCCGCACCCTTGACGAAGGGGGCCGCACCTTCGGCCTGCACTCCCCACATGCGCGGGACGCGCGTCGCCACGGGCTCCAACCGGGTGGCCACGTCGTCTACCGAGGCGGCCGTGGTGCGGCCCGCGTACTCGTTGTAACCGAGCCAGTAGGCCGAGATGTTCCCCGCGTTGCCCACCGGCAGGACATGGATGTCCGGCGCGTCACCGAGGGCGTCGACGACCTCGAAGGCGGCGGTCTTCTGCCCCTGCAGGCGATACGGGTTGACGGAGTTCACCAGCTCGACGGGATACTCCTCGGCGAGGCCGCGCGCGATGTTCAGGCAGTCGTCGAAGTTGCCGTCGACGGCGACGAGGGTCGAGCCGTGCACGATCGCCTGGGCGAGCTTGCCGGCGGCGATCTTCCCGTCCGGCAGGATGACCACGCAGCCCAGCCCGGCGCGGACCGCGTAGGCCGCCGCCGAGGCCGAGGTGTTGCCGGTGGAGGCGCACACCACCATGCGGGCGTCGCCGGCGGCCACCTTGGACATCGCCATCGTCATCCCGCGGTCCTTGAAGGATCCGGTGGGGTTGGCGCCCTCGACCTTGAGCCACACCCGCGCGCCGACACGCTCCGTGAGCGCGGGTGCCTCGACCAGCGGCGTGCCCCCCTCGCCGAGGGTGACCACCGGGTCGTCGGGCCCGATCGGGAGCCGGTCCCGGTACTCCTCGACGACGCCTCGCCACTGCCGTGCCATCAGCTCACTCCCCCTCGACCCTGCTCACCGAGACCACGTCCTCCACGCTCCGTTCGGCGACGAGTCGAGCGACGGTGCGCTCCAGCGCCGCCTCGGTGGCGACGTGGCTGGTGATGGTGATGCGCGCGACTCCCTCGTCGGACCGCTGCTGGTGGACGCTCTCGATGGAGACGTTCTCCTCGCCGTAGATCCCGGCGACCGCCGCGAGCGTGCCCGGCTGGTCGGCGAGGCTGATCTGGACCCGGGTGCGCGCCGGCGTCGCCTCCGGACCGAGCAGCGGCAGCTGCGCGTAGGTGGACTCCCGGGGCGCGTGCCCGCCACGGATGGCGTGACCGGCGGCGGCGACGATGTCGCTGAGCACCGCCGACGCGGTCGGGACTCCGCCGGCGCCCTGCCCGTAGAACATCAGCCGGCCCGCGGACTCCGCCTCGACGACGACCGCGTTGAACGGCCCGTGGACGGCCGCGAGGGGATGGGTCTCGGGCACGAGCGCGGGATGGACCCGCACCGCGATGCCGGCCGGACGGCCTCGCCGGGGGGTTCGCCGCGCCACTGCGAGCAGCTTCATGACGTAGCCGTTCTCGCGCGCCTGGGTGACGTCCTCGACCGTGACGTCGCGGATCCCGGTGACCGGGACGTCGTCGATGCCCACGCGGGTGTGGAACGCGAGCGAGGCGAGGATCGCGGCCTTCGCCGCGGCATCGTGGCCGTCGATGTCGGAGCTCGGGTCGGCCTCGGCGTACCCGAGCTGCTGGGCCTGGGCGAGCGCGTCGTCGAACGAGAGGCCCCGCATCGTCATCTCGTCGAGGATGTAGTTGGTGGTGCCGTTCACGATACCGGCGACCGTGACGACGTTGTCGCCGGCGAGGGACTCGCGCAACCCGTAGACCACCGGTATCGCGCCCGCGACGGCGGCCTCGTAGTACAGGTCGGCGTCGCCCGACTCGACCGCGGCGTGCACCTCGGGCCCGTGCGCGGCGAGCAGCGCCTTGTTGCCGGTCACCACGGTCCGTCCGCCCCGCAACGCCTCGAGCACGAGGGTACGGGCGGGCTCGATGCCGCCGATGAGCTCGACGACGACGTCGGTCCGCTCGATCAGTCCGGACACGTCCTCGGTCAGCAGCTCGCGCGGGACCCACGGGTCGCGTTCCGCTGCGGCGTCCCGTACCGCGATACCCACGAGCTCGAGCTGCGCGCCGGAGCGTGCGGCCCAGTCCTCGCCGTGCTCGGTCAGCAGTCGCACCACCTGGCTGCCCACCGTCCCGCAGCCGATCAGCGCGATCCTCACGACGCCGTCCGCACGGGCTGTGTCACTGGTGCTCACGCGCGTCCTCTCGATGGTGTGTCGGTGCTGGTACCGGGGCGCCCGGAGCATGGAGGGCTCGGGCGCCCCAAGGATAAGGGCCCAGCCGCCGAGCAGGGGCAGGTGTCCGGCCAGCGATCCCGACCGCCGCCCGGGAGTCGTAGGACGGTTCGGTCACGCCAGCCCGTGTCACCGCCGAAGCTTCCGTTGATGGCCCTGCCGAAGGTCCCGCTGAAGGTCCCGTCGAACAAGCCCGAAGTGCCCGTCTCGGCGTGGGGAAAGGCAGTTAGCGCTTGTTCGGCGGCCGGCGGCGGCGCCCCGCGAGGATGGCTCGGCAGACCCGGGTGAGCGGGCGCCGTCGGGTCGGCGGGTACTCAGCCGACGTCGAGGCCGAGCACGTCCTCGAGCGTCTCGCGGCGCACGATCACCCTGACGGAGCCGTCGGAGGCGGCGAGCACCGGCGGACGCGGTACGAGGTTGTAGGTGCTGGCCATCGAGCGGCCGTAGGCGCCGGTGGCGGGCACGGCGAGCAGGTCGCCGGCGTGGACGTCGCCGGGGAGCGCGACGTCGTGGACGACGATGTCGCCGGACTCGCAGTGCTTGCCCACCACGCGCGCCGTGACGTCCGGCGCCGCGGAACGACGGTTCGCCAGGGCAGCGGTGTAGGCGGCGCCGTAGAGGGCTGGGCGGATGTTGTCGCTCATGCCGCCGTCGACGCTGACGTAGGCCCGGGTGGCGCCGCCGTCGAGGGCGACGTCCTTGACCGTGCCGACCGTGTACAGGGTCAGGCCCGCCGGTCCGACGACGGAGCGTCCGGGCTCGATGCTGATGCGCGGCGGCCGCGGGCCCAGCTCGGCGCAGGCGGCCCTGACCACGGTCGCCAGCCGCTCCGCGATCTGGTCCGGCGTCGGGGGCAGCGCGTCCTCGTCGGTGTAGCGGATGCCGTACCCGCCGCCGAGGTCCACCTCGGGCATGAGGTGCCCGGTGGCGTCCGCGATCTCGGCGCGCAGACGCAGCACCGCGCGGGCGGCGGCCTCGAAACCGGCAAGGTCGAGGATCTGGCTGCCGATGTGCGAGTGCAGACCGACCAGCTCCAGGCTGTCGGCCGCGAGGATCTCGTCGACGGCCTTCCGTGCGGTGCCGGCAGCGAGCGACAGGCCGAACTTCTGGTCCTCGTGGGCCGTGGCGATGAACTCGTGGCCGCCGGCGTGCACGCCGGTGGTCACGCGGACCATGACCTGCGCCACCGACCCTGCCTCGGCCGCGATGGCGGCCACCCGCTCGACCTCGGGCAGCGAGTCCACCACGATCCGCCCGACGCCGTGGTCGACGGCGGTGCGTAGCTCGTCGTCGGACTTGTTGTTGCCGTGCAGGCCGATCGCCTCTCCCGGCACTCCCGCCCGCAGTGCGACGGCAAGCTCACCGGCGGTCGAGGCGTCGATGCCCAGCCCCTCCTCGTGCACCCAGCGCGCGACCGCGACGGAGAGGAACGCCTTGCCGGCGTAGTACACGTCCGCCCCGGCCAGGCCCGCCTCGGTCGTGAAGGCCTCGCCGAACGCCGTGGCGAACGCTCGTGAGCGGGCACGCACGTCCTGCTCGTCGACGACGTAGGCGGGCGTGCCGTGCTCGGCCGCCACGGCGCGCAGGTCCGCCCCTGCCACGGCGAGTGCGCCGTCGTCCGTGCGGGTGGCACCGGTGGACCACACCCCGGTGAAGGCGCCGTCCGGCTCGGGGGCGCGAGCGGCGGCTCGCCCGGAGGTGCTGGGCGCCTCCCCCGTGCTTCCGGCCGCCGTCGGGGCGTTGTCGCTACTCACATGCGCTCCGGTGCGGAGACGCCGAGCAGGTCCAGGCCGTTGGCGATCACCTGGGTGGTCGCGTCGTTGAGCCACAGGCGCGAGTGGTGGACGGCCTCGATCGGGTCGTCGCCGCGCGGGGTGACCCGGCACTGCTGGTACCAGGTGTGGTACGCCGCGGCGAGGGACTCGAGGTAGCGGGCGACGCGGTGCGGCTCGCGCAGCCGGGCGGCGTGCGCGACGACGCCGGGGAACTGCCCGAGCGCCGCCGACAGGGTGGCCTCGGCCTCGTGGTCGAGCATCGAGGGGTCGAACTCGTCCCGCGTGACGCCGTGCTGGGCGGCGTTGCGGGCGACGTTGCGGGTTCGGGCGTGCGCGTACTGCACGTAGTAGACCGGGTTGTCGAGGTTCTGCTCCCGCAGCTTCTCGCCCTCCAGGGACAGCGGGGAGTCCGCCGGGTAGCGGGCGAGGGAGTAGCGGATCGCGTCGGTGCCGAGCCAGTCGATCAGCTCGTCCATGTCGATCGCGTTCCCGCGGCGCTTGCCCATGCGCTCGCCGGCGATGTTGACGAGCTGTCCGATGAGCACCTCGATGCTGACCGACGGGTCGTCGCCGGCGCAGGCCGCGATGGCCTTGAGCCGGCCGACGTAGCCGTGGTGATCGGCACCGAGCAGGTAGATCTTCTCGGGAAAGCCGCGGTCCTTCTTCGACAGGTAGTAGGCGGCGTCGGCGGCGAAGTAGGTGGGCTCGCCGTTCGCGCGGATGAGGACGCGGTCCTTGTCGTCACCGAAGTCGGTGGTGCGCAGCCAGACGGCGCCGTTGTCGTCGAAGACGTGACCCTGCTCGCGCAGGCGCGCGACGGCCTGGTCGACCGCGCCGCCGTCGTGCAGGCTCTTCTCGGAGAACCAGACGTCGAAGTGGACGCCGAAGTGGTCCAGGGTCCGGCGGATCGCCGCCAGCTGGGCCCGGTATCCGAGGTCACGTGCGACGGCGAGCGCCTCGTCGTCGGGCAGCTCGAGCAAGTCCGGCCGCTGCTCGAGGACCTCGCCGGCACGCTCGGCGACATACTCGCCGGGGTAGCCGCCTTCCGGGACGTCCTCGCCCTTGGCGCGCGCGAGGACCGAGGCCCCGAACTTGTCCATCTGGCTGCCGGCGTCGTTGATGTAGTACTCGGTCGAGATGTCGGCGCCGGACGCCCGCAGCAGGCGGGCGAGCGCGTCACCGAGCGCCGCCCACCGGGTGTGCCCGATGTGCAGCGGACCGGTCGGGTTTCCCGAGATGAACTCGAGGTTGACGGTGTGTCCCGCCTCGGAGGTGTTTTGCCCGTACGCGGGTCCCGCCTCGACGACGGTGCGGGCGATCTCGGCGGCGGTGGAGGCGGCGAGGCGGATGTTGAGGAACCCCGGGCCGGCGATCTCGGCGGTGACGCCCTCGGCGGCGTCGAGACGGGCGGCGAGCAGATCGGCGAGCACGCGCGGGTTCGTCCCGGCCTTCTTCGCCAGCTGCATCGCGATGTTGGTCGACCAGTCGCCGTGCTCGCGCTGACGCGGCCGCTCGACCCTGGGCAGCGGGACGTCGTCGGCGGCGAGGTCGACCTCGCCCGCAGCGACGGCGTCGAGCAGGACGGAGCGGATCAGGGTGGCGAGCTCGGCAGGTGTCACCGGAACAGAGTAGTAGCCGAGAGGCACCGCCTCGACGGGTCCCGGGACGTGATGCGGGCCGCACCCCGAGGCGTACGGCCCTCCCGGCGCGCCGCGGTCCGTCAGATCGACATGGCCGAGTAGACGGTGTTGACCTCTCCGGCCGGGCCGGACAGCGTGAGGACGATGCCGGTGCCGGTGCGCCACACGACGGCGCGGGTCCCGTCCCCGTTGTCGAACGCCCAGAAGTGGCCGGTGTCGTCCTCGTAGTGGGTGCCTTCCCCGATGAGCTCCGCACCGCTCGACTCGTACTCGGCGACGAGCTCTTCGGCGTAGGCCTCGTGCTCCGACATGCTGTCGAACGCGGCGGCGGTGATCGGTAGCTCGTTCGTGCCGTCGGTGTAGACGCCCTCGATGGCCTGCCTCGCACCGGCCTCCATCCCGGCCGAGTTCTCGCTCCAGCCGGCGTCCGTGAGGGCATAACCCGTGCCAGCCACCTCGTCGTCGACGTGGCCCCGGAGCTCGCCCGCGAAGACGTCGCCGCCGGACTCGCCGGTCGGCTCCTCCGCCGTCGGCTCCTCGGTGGTCGGCTCCTCGGCCGTGGGCTCCTCGGCCGTCGGCTCCTCGGTGGTCGGCTCCTCGGTGGTGGATGCCGCCGTCGGGTCGTCGTCCTGCTGATTCGTCACGTAGAACACCGCGGCCACCGCGAGGACGATGATGACGACGACCCCGATGATCGTCCGGACGAGCCAGTTCTTCTCGGGCTGCGGGTCCTGGCCGTTCGGCCCTCCGCCGTACGGCGTCCGGTCCCCGTTCTGCTGGTCCCCGTTCTGCGGCCGGCCGGGGTGCGGCTGACCGGGCGGATTCTCTGGCGGGGTAGACATAACCCTGTTCCTCCCTGCCGCCCGGGGGTGCCGGAGCGCTGGATGGTGTCGGTGGTGCGGACAGGTTAGGCGAAAGGCCGAGCGACATGGCGCCCCGCGGACGAGTCCCGCCATGGCGAGATCCGTTCCGCCCATGCCGTCCAGCGGCATCACCGCGGCACGTGGTCGGCGTCTCGAAGCGCACGCCGCCGAGCCGCCGACATGTGAACCGAGCCCCGCCCGGCTGGTAGCATCACGTGGCGCTGTCCAAGCTGCCGCGCCCCTTTAGCTCAGTGGATAGAGCGTCTGCCTCCGGAGCAGAAGGTCGTGGGTTCGAATCCCGCAGGGGGCACCGTGTGATGTCTCAGGACATCGGAAATGGCCCGGACCCACGTTCTGTGGGGCCGGGCCGTTGTCACGTCCGCAGCGTGGTTCTCGTGAGGGATGAATCACTCGATCGTCAGTGCCACGGCCCGCGCGACGACAGCACGTCGCGCAGCACGCTCGGCCGGTCGGTGACGAGCCCGTCGACGCCGAGGTCGAGCAGCCGCGTCATCTCCTCCGGTTCGTCGATCGTCCACACGTGCACGGCGAGCTCCCGACGATGAGCCGTCTCGACGAACCGCCGGGTCACCACCGGCACGTTCCGGTGCTGGGTCGGAACCTGGACGCACACCGCACCCTGTGCGGGATCCGGCAGGCCACGCAGCGCCCCGGGCTGCACGGCCGCGGGCAGCCGTGAGGCGACCACGAGCCGCCGGATGCCGTTGCTCCCGAGGCTCGTCGCCACGGCCGGGCCGAGAGCGGCTCGCAAGACGCGCAGCCGGGCGTCGGAGAACGACGCGACGCACACGCGATCGAGCGCGCCGGCCTGGTGGAGAGCCTTGACGAGCGGGGCGACGGCAGCGTCGTCCTTCGCGTCGATGTTGACGCGCAGCTCCGGGTAGTCGGCAAGGAGCTCGTCCAGGCGCAGGGGCGGCTCGCCGGAGGAGTCGCGGAGGCGGGCGACCTGGTCCCACGTGAGATCCGCCACACGGCCGATGCCGTTGGTGACGCGGTCGAGCGTCGGGTCGTGGACGAGGACCGGTACGCCATCACTGGTGGACCGGACGTCGGTCTCGAAGTACTGCAGGCCCAGGCCGATGGTGTGCTCGACGGCCGCGCGGGAGTTCTCCGGAGCCTCGAGGCTGCCGCCGCGGTGGGCGATCGCGACCGGACCGGGTCCGGCGAGGTAGGAGGTCACGGGTTCATCCTGCCCGGTCCTGACCGCCCAGGAGCGGTGCGCCAGCCCGGAAGCGGTACCTCAGCAGAGCTCCGTCACATCGACGGCGCCGTGCTCCTCCAACCACGCCAGCGGCTCGGTGGTGGTGCCCTCGGCGTCGGTGTGGATCTCGAAGTGCAGGTGGGGTCCCGTCGAGTTGCCGTTGTTGCCCACCTCGGCGATGACGTCACCGACGGAGACCTGCTGACCCTCCGTGACGAAGATGCCGTACGAGTACATGTGGACGTACCAGCTGTAGTACGTCTCGCCGTCGATCTCGTGCCGCAGGATCACCAGCATGCTGGAGCGGCCGTCCTTGCCGTAGCCCACATAGTCCACGGTGCCGTCGGCGACCGCGTGGATGGGCGTGCCCGACGGCGCAGCGAAGTCGGTCCCGGTGTGGAAACCGTAGCCACCGAACGGGTGGTAGCGGTCGCCATAGCCGGAGGAGTGACGGTACGTGCCCGCGGCGACCGGCTGGACCACGTCTTGCTCGGGCTGCTCGGTGACCGCCGCCCGGGTGCCGGACGCGCCCTCGACGGGACGGCAGGTGACGTTCTCGCGCGCAGCCGCCCGAGAGCTCTGCAGGAGCGTGGCTCGCGTGGAGGCCGCCGGGTCGGCCAGCAGGCTCGCTGGGACCGTCGAGGTCATCGGGGTGGCGCCGTCGAGCACCTCGAGCACGGTGACGTCGCTGGTGCGGACCGCCGCGCTCTCGGCGGCGGCGACGTGCGCCGCCGCGGCCTCGACGCTGGCCACCTGACCGTCGGCCGCGGCGAAGCCGGTCAGCGGCGCGACGATGGTCAGCGATCCCAGGGCGCCGAGGAGCGCGACCCGCGGGGCCCAGCTGTGGGTACGCGTCGGTCGCTCGCCGTTCCTGCGCTGCGCGCGGAGCGAGCGACGGCTGGGGAACGACTCCCGCGCTGTGAGCACCTCGGTGGCGATCTTGTCCCGCTGCTGCGCCCGGACCGCCCTTCTCGTGACGGACGGCCGGTCGGACTCGGCAGCGACCGCCGCGTCGATCGTGGCGACCGCATCGGCGGTGGCGCGGTACTGCTGCGTCACGGGCCGGCGGTTCTCCGTCGTCAGCCGGCTCTCGGTGGTCTGCCGCGGCTCTTCGGCACCCCGGGCCTCGGTAGCCTTCTCGGCCTCGGCGGCCTTCCGAGCCTCGGCGGCCTTCCGAGCCTCCGCGGCCTCCCGTGCACGCTCGGCTTCCCGGATCTGCCGTCGCGTCAATGCCGGCTTGTCGGGCACAGCACGATCCGACATTGGCGGGCGAACCTCCGGAGGGTGGAGCTGCGGCGACTCGTCCCCGAGCGCCGCGGGATTGATCCCGGTCAACGATGTGTCACGGAACCATAACGACGTTGTGGTGCGTGCGTCCAATATCGTCCGATCCGGAGTGTGGACGAGTGGTGTCCGGGAGCCGGTCCGTGGATACCGGTACGGGGCCCGCGGAACAAGCCCTTCGGCGTCGCGCGTCACGCCCGCCGTGCCCGCTGCATCGAGTCACGAACCTCACCGACGAGCTCCTCGAGGATGTCCTCCAGGAAGACCACACCGATCGGCGTCCGCTCACCGGGCGGGACCACGAGCGCGAGGTGCGCGCCCGTGCTCTGCATCACGGCCAGCACGTCCTCGACCTCGTCCTCGGGGGCCACCGAGGCCAGAGCACGCATTCGCCAGCTAGGCACGGGGCGTCCGCGGTCCTCGGCCTTGGCGTAGAGGACGTCCTTGAGGTGGAGATAGCCCACGAGTGCGCCGTGCTCGGCGTGCAACGGCAGCCGGGAGAAACCGGTCCGCGCCACCTCTCGCTCGACGTCGTCCGGGGTGCACGCCACCGAGAGCGTCACCAGTCGCTCCGGCGGCACCATGACCTCCTGCGCCGTCTCCTCGGAGAACTCGATGGCGCCCGTGAGCAGCCCGAGCTCGTCCCGCAGGACGCCTTCGGCCTGTGACCGCTCGACGATCGCGGCCACCTCTTGGGCGGTAAACGCCGAGGTCACCTCGTCCTTCGGGTCCACGCGCATCGCACGCAGGACGCTGTTCGCGACCCAGTTCAGCACGGCGATCACCGGGTGCAGCAGCTTCGACAGGGCGACGAGCGGCGGGGCGAAGAAGCGGGCAGCCCGCTCCGGCGACGTCACCGCCAGGTTCTTCGGCACCATCTCGCCGAGCACGACGTGCAGGTAGACCACCAGCGCGATCGCGACGATGAAGCCGACGACGTGGCTCGCCTCTTCGGGTAGCCCGAACGCCACCATGGGCCCCTCCACGGCGTGCGCGATAGCCGGTTCGGCGACCACACCGAGGCCGGTCGAGCAGATGGTCACGCCGAGCTGGGCGCAGGCCAGCATCAGCGAGACGTTCTCCATCGCGTAGAGCACGGTCTTCGCCGACCGGGAACCGGCATCGGCCAGCGGCTCCACACGGGAGCGTCGCGCGGACATGACCGCGAACTCGGCGCCGACGAAGAACGCGTTCAGGGCCAGCAGCACGATCGCGACAAGGAGGGCGGCGCCGGTGCTCATCACTCCTCCTCCGTCGCGTCGGGGTCCCGCCAGACCCGCAGGCGGTCCACCCGGCGGCCGTCCATCTGCTCCACGTGGAGGACGACGTCGGCGGCCACCACCTCGTCGCCGACCGTGGGGACACGGCCGAGGCGGTCCATGACGAGTCCGCCGAGGGTCTCGTACGGGCCGTCGTCCGGGACCACCAGAGCGGCCCGGTCGGCGAGCTCGTCCGGTCGCATGACGCCCGGCACCACCCAGCTGCCGCCCGGACCGGCGTGCGCGCCCGAACGGCGGCGGTCGTGCTCGTCGGCCACGTCTCCGACGAGCTCCTCGACCACGTCTTCGAGGGTCACCACCCCGGACGTCCCGCCGTACTCGTCCACGACGACTGCCATCTGGAGGCCCTCGTCCCGCAGCTGCACGAGCAGCGGCGCCAGGGCGAGGGTCTCCGGGACGCGGGGCGCGTCGACCATCAACGACCCGGACGCCACGGGGACCTCGGACCGGCGCTCGTAAGGCACGGCGATCGCGCGGCGCAGGTGGACGAGGCCGACGATGTCGTCGCTGTCGTCACCGATGACGGGGAAGCGTGAGTGTCCCGTCGCGCGGGCGAGCTCGACCACGTCCGCCGCCGACTGGTCACGCGTGAGCGTGTGGAGACGCCCGCGGTCCGTCATGACGTCGACCGCGGTCAGCGCCCCGAGCCCGATCGAGCGGGTCAGCAGCGTGGCCGTGGACACGTCGAGCGTGCCGTGCTCGGCCGAGCGGCGAACCAGGGCGGCCAGCTCGGACGCCGAGCGTCCGCCCGAGAGCTCGTCCGCGACCTCGACGCCGAACCTGCCGAGAAGCCAGTTCGCGGACTCGTTGAGGGCGGCGATAACCGGCCGGAGCACCCGCGTGAAGCCGGCCTGGACCGGCGAGACGTACCCGGCGGTGCTCAACGGCTCGGCCAGCGCCAGGTTCTTCGGCACCAGCTCGCCGAAGACCATCGAGAAGACGTTCACGAGCACGAGCGAGAGCACGACGGCGGTCGCCGTCGCCGCGGCGTCGGCGAGACCGGCCGACCCGAGCGGGCCAGAGAGCAGGCTCGCGATCGCCGGTTGCGCGGTATAACCCAGCAGGACCGTCGTCGCGGTGATGCCGACCTGGGCGCCGGAGAGCTCGAGGGAAAGGTTCCGCAGTGCCCGCTGGACCCCGGAGGCGCGCTTGTCACCGGCGGCGACGCGACGGTCGACCGTGCCCGGGTCGAGGGCGACGAGCGAGAACTCCGCGGCGACGAAGACAGCCGTACCTGCGGTGAGAACGATCCCGAGGAGGATCATCAACCAGTCGATCAGCACTCTTCGTCCAGCGAGGCTGGGTCGGGCTCGTCAGGATGGGGCTCGTCAAGGTCGGTATGTCGACCGCGGCGGGAACGTCGCATGGTGGGTAGATCGTAGCCGCGGCTCAGCGGCGTGCCTAGCCGGTCGCTGACGCCGCCTTGACCCGTTGTTGATCCCACCGGCGAGGGGCCCGCCCGAGGGTGTTATTCCGGACTCACTTTGGCGAGCCAGGGCGGCGGCGGACCCGGGCAACACATAGGGTTGAAGGGATCTACGTCACACCCCGGAAGAGGGCGATCTCCGAGTGTCCACGCAGGAACACCACGATCCGATGGCCGCCTTCGGCGCCAACGAATGGCTCATCGAGGAGCTGTACGAGAAGTACCAGCAGGACAAGAACTCAGTAGACCCGGCCTGGTGGGACTTCTTCGAGGGTTACGACAGCAACGGACGCAACGGACGCGACACCGGCGGCGGCGAGAACGCAGAGACAGAGCGGCAGAGCGAGCCGCAGTCGAAGCAGCGGACCGAGACGCAGGCGCGGCCGCGCGCCGAGCGCTCGGCCCCGGTCGAGCGCCCCGACGCGGCCGTCACACGCGAGCGCGAGCAGCCGCAGGAGTCCGGCAAGCCCGTGGACCGCAAGGAGCGCACGCACCGCAAGGAGGCCGGCAAGTCGCCGGTCACCCGTGTCGACCCACGCTCCGAGCAGCCCGCCACCGAGAGCCTGCGTGGGGACCTGCCTCCCGCTCCTCCGGTGGCCGCCCAGCCGGCGGTGCAGTCCTACGACGAGCCGGCTGCGAAGCTCAGTGACGGCACGCCGGCCGGTGAGGACGAGACCGTCAAGCTGCGCGGGGTGGCCGCCCGGACCGTGACCAACATGGAGGCCTCGATCGAGGTCCCGGTCGCGACGAGCGTGCGCGCCGTGCCGGCGAAGGTGATGGTCGACAACAGGATCGTCATCAACAACCACCTCACACGGGCCCGCGGCGGGAAGATCTCCTTCACCCACCTCATCGGTTTCGCGATGGTCGAGGCGCTCACGGACACGCCGGACATGAACAACGGGTACACCCAGACGGAGGACGGCAAGCCGGCCGTGTTCAAGCCGGCCAACGTGAACTTCGGCCTCGCCATCGACCTGCCCAAGCCGGACGGCACCCGCACGCTCGTGGTGCCCTCGGTGAAGAAGGCCGAGGAGATGGACTTCGCGCAGTTCTGGGCCGCGTACGAGGACCTCGTGCGCAAGGCCCGCAACAACAAGCTGACCCTCGAGGACTACGCGGGCACCACCATCACGCTGACCAACCCGGGCGGCCTCGGCACCGTGCACTCGATCCCGCGCCTGATGAAGGGCCAGGGCACGATCGTCGGCGTCGGGGCGATGGACTACCCCGCCGAGTTCGCCGGCTCCTCCGTGGAGACGCTCGCCCGGTTGGGCGTCTCGAAGGTCCTCACCCTGACCTCGACCTACGACCACCGGATCATCCAGGGTGCCGCGTCCGGCGAGTTCCTGCGCAGCATCCATCGAAAGCTGCTCGGTGAGGACGGCTTCTACGACCGCGTCTTCGCGGCCCTGCGCGTGCCGTACGAGCCGGTGCGCTGGTTGCAGGACGTCGAGTACGACACGGCGATCGAGATGGGCAAGCCGGCCCGCATCGCCGAGCTGATCCATGCCTACCGGTCGCGCGGCCACCTCATGGCCGACACCGACCCGCTCGCCTACCGACAGCGCCGCCACCCGGACCTCGACGTCGCCAGCTACGGGCTGACCCTGTGGGACCTCGACCGCACGTTCCCGACCGGCGGGTTCGGCGGGGCCCCGCGGCTGAAGCTGCGCGACATCCTCGGTCAGCTGCGCGACGCGTACTGCCGCACGGTCGGCGTCGAGTACATGCACATCGCCGACCGGGCGCAGCGCAACTGGTTCCAGGAGCAGCTCGAGCAGCCGTACGCCAAGCCGACGACCGAGCAGCAGCGGCGCATCCTCAGCCGGCTCAACGCGGCCGAGGCGTTCGAGACCTTCCTGCAGACCAAGTACGTCGGGCAGAAGCGGTTCTCCCTCGAGGGCGGCGAGTCGCTCATCCCGCTGCTCGACACGCTGCTGACCGACGCCGCCCAGGAGGGCCTGGACGAGGTCGGCATCGCGATGGCGCACCGTGGGCGCCTCAACGTGCTGGCGAACATCGCCGGCAAGTCCTACCGACAGATCTTCTCCGAGTTCGAGGGCAACCAGGACCCGCGGACGGTGCAGGGCACCGGTGACGTGAAGTACCACCTGGGCACCGTCGGTGAGTACAACGCGCCGGACGGCTCGAGCACCCGCGTCTACATGTCCGCGAACCCGTCCCACCTCGAGGCCGGGGACGGAGCCCTCGAAGGCGTCGTGCGCGCCAAGCAAGACCGCATCGATCTCGGTGCGGAGGGCTTCTCGGTGCTGCCGGTGCTCATCCACGGTGACGCCGCGTTCGCCGGCCAGGGTGTCGTCGTCGAGACGCTCAACCTGTCCCAGCTGCGCGGGTACCGCACCGGCGGCACGGTGCACATCATCGTGAACAACCAGATCGGGTTCACCACCGGGCCGTCGAGCGCACGCTCGTCCTACTACGCCACCGACGTCGCCAAGGGCCTGCAGATCCCGGTCCTGCACGTCAACGCCGACGACCCCGAGGCGGTCGCCCGGGTGTCCGAGCTGGCGTTCGCCTACCGGCAGGAGTTCCACAAGGACGTCATCATCGACATGGTGTGCTACCGCCGTCGGGGGCACAACGAGGGCGACGACCCGTCGATGACGCAGCCGGTCATGTACTCCCTCATCGAGAACAAGCGCTCGGTGCGCAAGCTGTACACCGAGTCGCTGATCGGGCGCGGGGACCTTACGGAGGAGGAGGCGGAGCAGGCGCTCAAGGAGTTCCAGCGCGAGCTCGAGCGCGCCTTCACCGAGACCCGTGAGGGTGGTTGGCGGCCGGAGCGTGACCAAGTCGCCGGTCTCGAGCTGCCCGAGTCCCAGCAGGAGGACGCCGGCACGGTCGTGGGCTGGCAGACCGCCGTCAGCCCCGAGGTGCTCGAGCGGGTCGGCCAGGCCCACGTCCGCCCGCCCGAAGGCTTCGAGGTCCACCCCAAGCTGTCGCAGCTGCTGCAGAAGCGCGAGGCCATGTCCCGCGAGGGCGGCATCGACTGGGCGTACGGCGAGCTCCTGGCCTTCGGCTCCCTCCTCATGGAAGGAACCCCGGTGCGCCTCGCCGGGCAGGACTCTCGCCGCGGCACGTTCGTCCAGCGCCACTCGGTCCTGCACGACAACAGCACCGGCGCCGAGTGGACGCCCCTGCTGTACCTCACCCCCGACCAGGCCAAGTTCTGGGCCTACGACTCCTCGCTGAGCGAGTTCGCCGCCATGGCGTTCGAGTACGGCTACTCGGTGGAGCGCCCCGACGCCCTCGTGCTGTGGGAGGCCCAGTTCGGCGACTTCGCGAACGGCGCACAGGTCGTCATCGACGAGTTCATCTCCTCGTCCGAGCAGAAGTGGGGCCAGACGTCCTCGCTCGTGCTGCTGCTGCCGCACGGCTACGAGGGCCAGGGCCCGGACCACTCCTCCTCCCGCATCGAGCGGTTCCTGCAGCTGTGCGCCGAGGACAACATGGTCGTGGCACAGCCGTCGACGGCGGCGAGCCACTTCCACATGCTGCGCCGGCAGGCGTACTCACGCCCGCGCAAGCCGCTGATCGTGATCTCCCCGAAGCAGCTGCTCAGGCTCAAGGCCGCCGCGTCCGAGGTCGAGGACTTCACCTCGGGCACCTTCCGACCGGTCCTCGGAGAGGTCGACGCCGATGTGCGCAACGCCGCCGGCGACGTCGATCGGGTGCTGCTCTGCTCCGGTCGGGTGTACTACGACCTCGCCGCCCGGCGCGCCAAGTCCGAGGACAGCAAGACAGCGATCGTGCGGCTCGAGCAGCTGTACCCGCTGGCGATCGAGGACCTCAAGGCCGAGCTGGACGTCTTCTCCGGCGCCGAGCTGGTCTGGGTCCAGGACGAGCCGGAGAACCAGGGCCCGTGGACGTTCATGTCCGACCACCTGGGCGAGGCCCTCGGCGGTCGCGACCTGCGGGTCGTGTCGCGTCCGGCGGCCGCATCGCCGTCGACGGGGTCGATGAAGCGGCACAAGGAGGAGAACGCGGACCTGATGGACCGCGCCTTCGACCGTTGAGGAACGGCCGGCAGCCGTTGCCGCTCACGCGCGAGCGGCAACGGCAGCGCTCAGGCGTGCCCGGGCCGCCACCTGAGCGTGACAGTCTCGCCGCCACCCCGGGAGATGTGATCCGGACGACGAGGGTGCGCCCGAGCTCGCGGGCGCGCATCCCAGCATCGTGGCCGTCGCCGTGCAGGATGGTAGGAAGACCTCTCACGTTGCGAAGGAGACAGTAGGTGCGCGAGGGCATGCGGGTGTGCGTGGTCGGCGACGAGCTCGTCGCGGGACTGGGCGACGCCCGGGGGCTCGGCTGGATCGGCCGGGTGATGGCGCGGACCACCACCGAGGACCCCATCTTCGTCGCCGAGCTGGCGGTGCCCGGGGAGTCGACGTCGGGACTCTCCGCCCGTTGGGAGACGGAGGCCCAGCGGCGCTTCGGCCCGCACGGCGACAATCGCCTCGTCGTCGGGCTCGGCGCCCAGGACCTCGTCGAAGGGCTCTCCCTGGCGCGCTCCCGGCTCAATCTCGCGAACGTCCTCGACATCGCCTCGGCCTCCCGGGTGAGCTGCTTCGTCGTCGGACCGCCTCCCCGCCCGGACGTGGACTCCGCCGACGCAGCCGCGCTTCCCGCACTATCGCGCGCATTCTCGGACGTGTGCCGACGACGGCACATCCCGTACGTGGAGACGCACGAACCGCTGCGCACGCACGACCAGTGGCACGCCGACGTCGCCGCCGGCGACGGCCGGCACCCCGGCCAGGCGGGGTACGGGCTGCTCGCCTGGCTGGTGCTGCACAACGGCTGGCACACCTGGCTCGGGCTTCCCTCGGACGACGGCTGAGCCGCAGGCCCGTCCGAGGATCCCCGTCGGCCGCCAGCGGCGGCAGCGGAGCCGTGCCCGTGGTTACAGTGGTCAGGTGCCGACCGTCGAACTCGGGCTCCCGCGGCCGCGTAGCGCGCCGCACGAGGCGTCCTCGAACGCGTCGGCCGCGCCGCGCCCCGTGACGACGGAGCTGATCGACTCCTACGGGCGCGTCGCCCGCGACCTGCGGGTCTCCCTCACCGACCGGTGCAACCTGCGGTGCGAGTACTGCATGCCGGCGGAGGGGTTCGACTGGCTGCCGAGCCCGGAGGTGCTCTCGGACGCAGAGGTCACCCGGCTCATCACGGTCGCGGTCGAGCACCTCGGCATCCGTGAGGTCCGGTTCACCGGTGGTGAGCCGCTGCTGCGCAAGGGCCTGGAGTCCATCATCGCGGCGACCACGGCCCTGCGGACCGACACCGGTGAGGTACCGGAGATCTCGCTGACGAGCAACGCGCTCGGGCTGGAGCACCGCGCCGAAGGACTGGCCGCCGCGGGACTGAAGCGGATCAACGTCTCGATGGACTCCCTCGATCGCGCCACCTTCGCCGAGCTGACCCGCCGGGACCGGCTGCCCGACGTGCTCGCAGGGGTCGACGCGGCCGACGCGGCCGGGCTGAGCCCGATCAAGATCAACGCCGTGCTCATGCGCGGCCTGAACGACGACGAGGCGCCGGAGCTGCTCGCCTGGGCGCTGCGTCGCGGTTTCGAGCTGCGGTTCATCGAGCAGATGCCGCTGGGGCCGCCCGAGGCGTGGAAGCGTGGCGCGATGGTCACCGCTGAGGAGATCCTGGCTTCCCTGCACTCGCGGTTTCGGCTCACCCCGCACGACCCGCGCGAGCGTGGAGCCGCCCCGGCGGAGCGTTGGACCGTCGAGCCGGCAGACGGTCTCCCGGGCGGCACGGTCGGCGTGATCGCGTCCGTCTCGGAGCCGTTCTGCGGCGCCTGCGACCGCACCCGGCTGACCGCCGACGGGCAGGTCCGCGCGTGCCTGTTCGCCCGTTCCGAGACGGACCTGCGGGCGTTGCTGCGCGACGGCGCCTCCGACGAGGACATCGCCGAGCTCTGGCGCTTCGCCATGTGGGGCAAGAAGGCCGGGCACGGCATCGACGACCCTGGCTTCCTGCAGCCGGCACGACCCATGAGCGCCATCGGAGGGTGAGATGACCGCACGCGCCGAGGACACCATGGACGCCGGGAACACCACGACGGCCGACGGCGACTCCACGGCAGGTGGCGCCGCCGTCGTGCGGTTGCGCTACTTCGCCGCCGCGGCCGAGGCGGCGGGGTCGCCCGGCGAGGACCTTACGCTCCCGGCGGGCAGCACGGTCGCCGACCTCATCACGGCCCTCACCGACGCCCACGGCCCGAAGCTGGGGCGCGTGCTCACCATCTCGAGCCTGCTGGTCGACGGCGTCACGACGGTCGTCGCCGAGAACGGCGACGCCACCCTCACCTCAGGCTCCGAGGTGCAGGTGGACGTGCTGCCGCCCTTCGCCGGCGGCTGACCGCTCTGCTGACCGCGAGGGCTACTCCTAGCGCCGGGGGCGCCTGTGGCAACAGTGGCCCTCGCAGTTGGCGGCAGCCCTCGCGAGCACGGCCCCGGAGCGCGCACGCGGCTACTCCCGCGGAAGGCGGTGCGAGGTAGTCCCCCGGGACGACGACGACCCCGACGGCGGCGGCCTAGTCTCAGGACATGCGAACCGACCGCGGATGGCGCCGCTTCTACGCGTTGGGTTGGCTGGCGTCCGCCATGGCGGCGACCGTGGCGTTCGTCCAGTGGCAGGGCTACGTCCGGGAGGTCGAGGCACGTGCCGGGGAAGCGGAGCGCACCCGCGAGGAGGCCGCGCGGCGGCGCGCCGTCGAGGAGCGTCTGCGCATCGCCCGCGAGCTGCACGACTCCCTGACCCACAGCATCTCGGTCATCAAGGTCCAGGCCGGTGTCGCGTCGCACCTGGCCACCAAGCGCGGTGAGGAGGTCTCCCCGGCGCTCCACGCGATCCAGGAGGCCAGCGCGGAGGCGTCCCGCGAGCTGCGAGACACCCTCAGTGCCCTGCGCGAGGACGACAGGCCGAGCGGCGGTCTGGACCGGCTGCCGCACCTGGTGGAACGGGCCCGCGACGCCGGGCTCGCCGTCGACCTGACGGTCGCGGGCACACCGGTGCCGCTGCCCGCGGAAGTGGATGCCGCCGCGTTCCGGATCGTGCAGGAGTCGCTGACGAACGTGCGACGCCACGCGGGCCCTGTTCCGGTGACCGTGCACGTGGACCACCGCCCGGGCGGTCTGGTCGTCCAGGTGGACAATGACGGTCCGCTGCTGCGCGGGGCACCCGTGCCCGGGCTCGGCCTCATCGGGATGCGCGAGCGGGTGACGGCGCTCGGCGGGCGGCTGCGTGCCGAGCCGCGAGCCACCGGTGGGTTCGGTGTGCGGGCCGAGCTGCCCGGCGGCGCCTCGTGATCCGTGTGGTCCTGGTCGACGACCAGGCGCTGATCCGCTCGGGCATCCGGGCGCTCCTCGAGGCCGAGGATGTCGAGGTCGTCGCGGAGGGCGCCGACGGGCAGGAGGGCGTGCGCCTCGCCGTCGAGCACCGGCCTGACATCGTGCTGATGGACGTCCAGATGCCGATCATGGACGGCATCGAGGCCACGCGGCAGATCGCCACGGACGACCGCCTCGAGACCGTGCAGGTCGTCGTGCTGACGAACTACGGTCTCGACGAGTACGTGTTCAACGCGCTGCGCGCGGGAGCCGCGGGTTTCCTGCTCAAGGACACCGAGCCGGCCGACCTGGTGCAGGCGCTCCGGGTGGCGGTGCGCGGGGATGCCCTGCTGTCCCCCGCTGTCACGCGTCGCCTGATCAGCGAGTTCGTCGCCCGCCCGCCCGATCTCACGGGCAGTGCCGGCCTGGACGCCCTGACCCCGCGCGAGCTCGAGACCACGGCTCTCGTGGCGCACGGGCTCAGCAACGACGAGATCGCCGAGCGGATGGTGGTCAGCCCGACGACCGCCAAGACCCACGTCAGCCGGGCGATGACCAAGCTCGGGGCACGCGACCGCGCACAGCTCGTGGTGATCGCGTACCAGACAGGGCTGGTCTCCGGACGCACCTGATCCGCTACGGCATACGGGTCGCCCTCATGCCTGTGACGGCTACTCCTCGCGCCGAGGGCTACAGGCACAACTGTGGCCCTCGGTCCCAGCAGTAGCCATCGCTGCTCCGACCGCCCCTTGCCAACATGTCGCGTAAGCGCTAACTTACCGTAAGTGGACACTAACGCTGTGGATCCCTGGACCGCCCTCGGCGACCCGAGCCGACGGCGGATCTTCCAGCGCCTGACCGAGCGGCCGAGCTCGGTCTCCGAGCTGGCGGCAGAGCTGCCGATCAGCCGGCCGGCCGTCTCGCAGCACCTTCGGGTGCTCCGCCAGGCCGCGCTGGTCGAGGCCCGGACGGCGGGCACCCGCCACATCTACGAGGTGGACGCCGCCGGTCTGCGAGCGCTGCAGGCAGACCTCGACCGGTTCTGGGGCCAGGCGCTCAGCAACCTCAAGGCTCTCGCGGAGCAGCAGCCCGCGACGAACCACCACCCGCCCGCGAACCACCACGAGAAGGAGCAGACACGATGAGTACCACGCCCACCAGCAGGTCCGTCCGGCACGAGATCGTGGTCGACGTCCCGGTCGAGACGGCGTTCCGGGTCTTCACCGAGCAGTTCGACAAGATCAAGCCGCGCGAGCACAACCTGCTCGCCAGCCCGATCGTCGAGACGGTCTTCGAGACGTTCGTCGGCGGGTCCGTCTACGACCGGGCCGAGGACGGCTCCGTGTGCCGCTGGGGACGGGTCCTGGTGCTCGACCCCCCGCACCGGCTCGTCTTCAGCTGGGACATCACCCCGGAGTGGCAGGTCGAGACCGACCCGGAGAGGACCAGCGAGGTCGAGCTGCAGTTCCTCCCGGACGGCGACGCACGCACGCTCGTGGCGCTCGAGCACCGCCACCTGGACCGTCACGGACCGGGCTGGGAGTCCGAGCGCTCGAACGTGGACGCCGACGGCGGGTGGCCGCTCTACCTGCAGCGGTTCGCGGCCGCCGCCGGGGCCTGAGCCGCCTGAGCGGGGAGCGCAGTCAGCTGCTGCCGCTCCACTCGTGCGATCCGTCGGGGAAGACCTGGCGTTTCCACACCGGCAGGCGGCGCTTGACCTCCTCGACCAGCTCCGCCGTCGCCTCGAACGCCTCGGCGCGGTGCGCGGCCGAGACCGCGGCCGCGAGCGCGACCTCACCCACCTTCAGCGTGCCCACCCGGTGCAGGACGGCGATCGCGTCGATCGGGAACTGCACGGCGACGTCCGACGCCACCTGCCGCACGACCGCGTCCGCCGCCGGGTGGGCCACGTACTCGATCCCGGTGACGCCGCGTCCGGCGTCGTGGTTGCGCACCACGCCCCCGAACGTGACGACAGCACCAGCAGCCTCGTCGGCGACGGCCTCCGCGCACTCGAGGACGTCGATGTCCTTGTCGCGGACCGCGGCGAGAGCGATGCGCCGGGCCGGCGCACCGAGCCGCTCGCTCGGCTCGTTCACGACCGGCCCTCCCGGCGAGCCACGAGACGGGCGACCGCCTCGGCGCGGTCGGTGACGGCATCGCTCCCGCCGCCGGCCGAGCCGGCTGCCAGCCCGACAAGGAAGGCGGTCAGCGGGGCGCCCGGCCGGCTGGGCCCGTGGGCCACCTGGCCGACCAGCCGCAGCAGGTCCGGGGTGGACGCCGTCATGATGTCCCGGTCGACGCCCAGCTCGGCGCAAACCTCGTCGAGCCAGGTGTTCATCGCCGCCATCTTGCGGGTCTCGTCGCCTCGGTCACGGTCTTCGGCCACGGCTCGTTCTCGCCCCTCCGCCTCGGGTTCGCGGACCTCACGGTGGTAGTCCGTCCCACTCTCCACCGACAGCACCGCCAGCACCAGCCGGCCGACGGTGCGCAGGACCGTCGCGCTCGCCTCGTTGGCCAGCAGGCGCCCGACCCCGGGCAGCACCGGGACCAGGCGCTCGGTGAGGTGCTCCCGTTCGCGAGCACGCAGGGACCGGGCGCCGGGGGCGTCACCGGTCGCCCATGCCTCCGCCTCCTGACGGCACAGGTCCGCGACGTCGCGCGCGGGCGTCACCAGGTCGCCTGCGGGTGCGACGAGCTGGAGGTGGTCGGCGCGCAGGGCGTCGAGGTCGTCCTCGGCGCGGCGGCGGCGGGCGGCACGCGCGTAGACGTCGAGGCTCATCAGGTCGGTGGTGAACAGCTCCGCGTCGGCCTCGAGCCACCGGGCCGCCAGGCGCCATGCCGTGGCGGTCGCGCCGCTACGCAGTCGTTCGGTCGTCGACTCGTCCGGCGGGGACAGGACATCGGCGACCGCGTCCCAGCTGCCGGCCCGATCGCGCGCCGCCTGAACCAGCTGCGCCTGGAATCCGGCCGCGGTGTCCTCCCCGGCGCCCTCCACGGGCGCCAGGCGTCCGTGGTCGCTCATCGGACCCTCATGTGCCGGGCAGGGCGGTCGGCGTGCGAGTGACATCAAGGCTGCCGGAGACGGAGCGCGAGGTGAGAAAGCAGATGCCGCCGTCCGTGCGGTCCTCGAGGGTTGTCGCACCGAAGCCGGAGGCCTTGCGGTCCGCGCCGTCGAGGCGGACCGCGCCGGTCAGGCTGCGGGCGGTGAGCGAGACGCCGGTCCCCGCCGGGAGGGCCACGAGCATGTCGCCGGAGACCGTGCCGACGCCGACCTTCGACGTCTGCGCGGTGCTGCGGACCTCGACGAAGCCCGACACGGAGTTCACGTCGGCGCGTGGCAGATCACCACCCAGGCTGACGCGGCCCGCAGCAGTTGTCGCCGTGACCGGTCCGTCGTGCCCGGAGACCGTGATGTCGCTGGAGGCGGAGCGGAGGGAGGCTGCTCCGCGGGAGCCGGTGACGACAAGAGCACCGGTGGCCGTGTTGAGGTGGATGTCCTCGGCGAGGTCCGCCACGTAGGCGTCCGCGCTCGCCGTCGCGGCCGTCACAGCGGTGCCCCTCGGCACGCGTACGGTCAGCCGGGCGGAGTCCGAGGAGCTGTAGGAGCGCAGGCGCTTGACCCAGCCGTCCCAGCCGATCGAGGGGTAGCCGACGGTGAGGCGCCCGTTCTCGACGGTGAGTTCCAGCGGGTTACCGCGCAGGTCGGTGACGTCGACCCACACGTGCGGGTCGTCGTGGGTCCGCACGTCGACCGAGCCGGCGACGAGCTGGACCCGCAGCCGGGTGACACCGTCGAGCTGGTGCTGGGACGGTCCGGAAACGATCCAGGATCGGGTGGCCATGGCACCGAACCCTACGCGTCCAGGGGTGTCCCTACTCGGTGACGGCCACGGTCCGACGCGACCGACCCTCGACGCTCAGCCCGCGTTGGGGCGCTTGCCGTGGTTCTGTGGTCTGCCCTTGCGGGCACGACGCTTGCGTCCGCGCTTGCTCATCTTTGTCTCCACGCTTCTCGCCGCTGGTGCGGCGACGGGGACATGGTCCCACACGTGCCACAGCCTTGACATCCCGCACGTGCCGCACATGCCACAGTCTTGACCACTGCTTGGCCGCCTCTTCATCCGGTACGCGATACACCTCACACTCCGTCCGGAACCCCGTGTCGAGCTGGCGCAGCGACACGGTTGTGCGTCTACTGTTTCGTCACGTGCGTGCCCTGCAGCGAGCGGTCTCCCTGCCCTCGCTCGTCGTGGCGTTCGTGGTGCTGACCCTGCTGTCGCTGCGTCCACTGCGTCCCCTCGAGGCGGATCTGCACGGGTTCTGGGTGCGCACGTACCCGGACTGGGTCGAGTGGATCCTCCAGCAGGTCCTCGACCGCCTCACCGGCCAGGCCGTATGCCTGCCCGTGCTGGTGATCGTCGCCGTCGTGCTGGCGCGCCGCTACCGGACGTGGCGGCCGATCCTGGTCGCGGCGGCCACCGAGGTGGCCTTCCTGGGCGGCGTCGGGCCGTTGAAGCTGCTGTTCGCACGCCCCTCCCCCGAGCTCGGCAACGCGCAGTTCTTCCACTGGCACTGGGGGCTCCTCGACGGCGGCTGGCGGACGAGCTACCCGTCCGGCCACTCCGCGGAGGCCATCCTGTTCTACGGGGCCGCGGCGTACCTGATCATCCGGTACTGCCGACCGAGTCCTCGGGCGACCCGGTGGATCCGGGCCGGCGTCGGCCTGATCACTGTGCAGTCCGTGGTGGTCGCGTATCTGCTCGGCTGGCACTGGACCACCGACCTGCCCGCGGGCGTGCTCGTCGGCGGCATCCTGCTGCACCTGGTGCTGCGCGCGGACCGGCGCCTCATCCCGTCGCTGCTCCGGCGGTGGGACCCGTCGTCAGTCGACCTGGACCCGGGTGACCTTGAGGACCGACAGCTGAGATCGCACCCGTAGCTTCAGCGAGCTCGGCGCCACCTCGAGGCAGGAGCGACGAACCAGCTCACGAATGTGCTGCTCGGCGTCCGTGGCCTCTGTGCACGTCGGGCACTCGGCGGCGTGGCGCCGCAGCCGGGCCTCCTGGCCCTCGTCCAGCTCGGCGTCGAGGAACTCGAAGAGGTGCTCGAGGAGCTCGTCGCAGCTGCAGGGGCCCTGCTGGCCGGCGCGCTCGCGCACGGCACGCTCCGCCCGCTCGGCGAGGTGGTCCTCGGCCTGCTCGGCGTTCACGCCTTGCTCCTCTCGCACGAGCCCTGCGGTGCCTCGCTCCGGCACACCTCGTCCCTCGGCGTCCCTCCGCGGGGGCTCCTCGCGCTCATGCTTTGGCCTCCGTCCGGATGCCGAACTCTCGCGCGTGGTCCACGAGGAGCTCACGCAGCTGTCGACGCCCGCGGTGCAGCCGGGACATCACCGTCCCGATCGGGGTACCCATGATATCCGCGATCTCCTTGTAGGCGAAGCCCTCCACGTCCGCGAGGTACACGGCGATCCGGAAGTCCTCGGGCAGCTCGCCCAGGGCGTCCCGGATGTCCGAGTCGGGCAGCAGGTCCATCGCCTCGGCCTCCGCCGAGCGCAGGCCCGTCGAGGTGTGGGACGCCGCCCGGTGGATCTGCCAGTCCTCCACCTGCTCGGCGTCGGACTGCTGGGGCTCGCGCTGCTTCTTGCGGTAGGAGTTGATGAAGGTGTTGGTCAGGATCCGGTAGAGCCAGGCCTTGAGGTTCGTGCCCGGCCTGTACTGATGGAAGGACGCGTAGGCCTTGGCGAACGTCTCCTGGACGAGGTCCTCGGCGTCGGTGGGGTTGCGCGTCATGCGCATGGCCGCCCCGTAGAGCTGGTCCAGGTACGGCAGCGCCTCGCGCTCGAATCGTTCTGCCCGTGCGGCGTCGCTCTCACCGCCCGGGGCGCGGTCGAGGTCACCCTCGTGGCTGTCCGTCATCATCCACGAGCCTAGCGCCGGCGTCTCCGGGACGCGTGCGGAGGCCACAGTCGGGGTCGTCGGTCGAAGAACAGCAGTCATCACGTCCGTCACAACCACCCACGCGGCCCGGGCATTCCGGACCCGATGTGTGCGAGGGGTCGCAGGCGACGCCGTTGTGCGGTAGCAATGAGCCATGAAGATCCTCCGTCTGCTCGCGCGCCCGATGATCGCCGCCCCGTTCGTCGCAGACGGCGTCGATGCCGTTCTGCACCCGGAGGGCCACGTGGAGAAGGTCCGCAACGTCCAGCCTGCCCTGGAGCGGGCCGGCGTACCGCGCAGCTTCCTCACGGACCCGACCCTGCTCGTCCGCGCGTCCGGCGCCGTCACCGCGGTCTCCGGCCTGCTGCTGGCCACCAGCCGGAGCCCGCGGTCGGCGGCCCTGACCCTGGTCGTGGTCGGCCTGCCGGCCACGGTGGCGAAGAACCCCGTCTGGCAGGCCGGCAGCGACGACGAGCGCTCGGGGTACGTGTCCGGCCTGCTCAAGGGTGTCGGGCTGTGCGGCGGTGCGCTCCTCGCGGCCGGTGACCTGGCCGGGCTGCCGTCCTGGTCGTGGCGGATGAAGAACGCACGCCAGCACCGTGCGAAGATCCGTGAGGTCAAGAACCGGGCCAAGAGCCGGTACAAGGACTGACAGAAGGACCGGTACCCGAACTGAACGCCTCGCTCGGCACGACGTCACCCGCCACGCCCGCCACGCCTTGGCCGGCGCCCGCCGCAGCGGGCCCCCTCGACGCCCTCGTCGACGTACCGGGATCGAAGTCCCTGACCAACCGGCACCTGCTGCTCGCCGCGATCGCGGACGGGCCCACGGAGCTCGTCCGGCCGCTGCGCTCACGAGACAGCGAGCTCATGGTCGCCGCCCTCCGCGCCCTCGGCGCCGGCGTGGAGCCCACCGGTGACGGCGCAGACCTGCGCATCATTCCGGGCCCGCTGCGCGGCGGCGTCACGGTCGACGCCGGCCTCGCCGGTACCGTCATGCGGTTCGTCCCCGCGCTGGCGGCCCTGGCCGACGGCGAGGTCCACATCGACGGAGACGAGCGTGCCCGCGAACGCCCCATTGCCCCCGTCGTGGACGCGCTGCGCACCCTCGGTGTCCGGGTGGAGACCGGCACCTCCCCCGCCGGGGCGGCGGTCCTGCCGCTCACGGTGCACGGCACCGGCTCCCTGGCCGGCGGTCCGGTCGACGTCGACGCCTCCGCCTCCAGTCAGTTCGTCTCCGCACTGCTGCTCGCCGCCCCCGCGTACGGCGACGGCATCGAGGTGCGGCACGTCGGCGCGACCCTGCCGTCGCTGCCGCACATCACCATGACGGTCGACGTGCTGCGCGAACGCGGCATCGAGGTCGAGGCCGACCCGGACGCCGGACGTTGGCGCGTCCAGCCGGGCCCGGTCTTGGGTGGCCGGATCGTCGTCGAGCCGGACCTGTCCAACGCCGGGCCGTTCCTCGCCGCGGCCGTGGCCGCCGGCGGCACCGTGCGGGTCCCGCGCTGGCCCACCTCCACCACGCAGGCCGGCGACCGGATGCGCGACCTGCTCCCCCGGCTCGGCGCCGCCGTCGAGCTGAGCGACGGCGTCCTGTCGGTCACCGGGCCGGCCGACGGCCGCATCAGCGGCCTCGATGCCGACCTGCACGACGCCGGCGAGCTGGCACCCACGATCGCCGCCCTGTGCGCGCTCGCCGAGAGCCCGTCGCGCCTGCGCGGAATCGCTCACCTGCGGGGCCACGAGACCGACCGGCTCGCGGCGATGGTGACCGAGATCAACCGGCTCGGGGGTCGCGCCCGCGAGACCGACGACGGCATCGCGATCGAGCCGGCGCCGCTGCACGCCGGCGTCGTCGAGAGCTACGCGGACCACCGCATGGCCACGTTCGCCGCGATCCTCGGGCTGCGAGTTCCCGGCGTGGAGGTGGTCGACATCGCCACCACGGCCAAGACGATGCCGGACTTTCCCGGGATGTGGGCCGAGATGCTCTCGGACGGGCCGCGTGCGTGACGACACGGGCACGGACGACGCCCGGGTCCGGGTGCGTCCGAACCCCCGGGGCAGCCGGCCGCGTACCAAGCACCGCCCCGAGCACGCCGACGCGGTGCGGGCGATGGTGCTCGGCGTCGACCGCGGCCGGTACCACCTGATCACCGACGACGGGACTCCCGTGGTCGCCATCAAGGCCCGCGAGCTGGGCGGCGGGGAACGTGGCGCCGTCGTCGTCGGCGACCGGGTCGGCGTCGTCGGGGACGTGTCCGGGCAGGAGGACACCATGGCCCGCATCGTCAAGGTCGCCGCGCGTACCTCGGTGCTGCGCCGCTCGTCCGAGGACAGCGACGCCGCGGGCACCGAGAAGGTGATCGTCGCAAACGCCGACCAGCTGCTGATCGTCACCTCGGTCGCCGACCCGGAACCTCGCCCGCGCATGGTGGACCGCTGCCTCGTGGCCGCCTACGACGCCGGGATGGAACCCGTCCTGTGCCTGACCAAGGCGGACCTCGACGACCCCGGACCGTTCCTCGAGCGCTACGCGGCGCTCGAGGTCCCGGCCGTGGTGACCTCCGTCGTCGACGGGCGGGTGCAGGGCCTCGATGCGGTGCGCGACCGGCTGACGGGGCGGACGTCGGTGCTGGTAGGGCACTCCGGCGTCGGCAAGTCGACGCTGGTCAACGCGCTCGTGCCGGACGCGGGTCGGGCGACCGGCGAGGTCAACGCCGTCACCGGCCGTGGCCGGCACACCTCCTCGAGCGCCGTCGCCCTGGCCCTGCCGGACGGCGGCTGGGCGATCGACACGCCTGGAGTGCGTTCGTTCGGGCTCCAGCACGTGGGGGTGGCGGACCTGCTTGCGGCCTTCGACGACCTCGCCGCCGTGGCAGAGGAGTGCCCGCGCGGGTGTACGCACACCGAGGACGCGCCGGACTGCGCCCTCGACGAGTGGGTCACCGCAGGCGGCGCCGGAGCAGCAGGCGAGGCCAGGCTCGCGTCGTTCCGGCGGCTCCTGGCGTCCCGTTCGACCGAACCGTCCTGACGCACCGGCCGGCGAGGACCGGTCAGGCGATGCCGACGACGCCGGTGTCGGCCTCCGGCACGGGTTCCGCCGGACCGCCCTCCTCCGGCCGCACCCGCAGCACGGGCTTGATCGCCTCACCGCGGTGGCTGGACTCGAGGGCCCTCTCGACGTCGTCGAAGTCGAAGTAGGAGATGAGCCGGTCGAACGGGAAGCGGCCCTGGCGGTAGAGCGCGAACAGGGTCGGGACGAGGCGGTCGCTGCGGCCGCCGCCACCGAGCACACCGACGATCCGCTTGCCCCACATCGTGGTGAGGTGGTCCACCTCGAAGCTGGCGCCGGCCGGTGCGCCACCGACGAGGAGGCAGGTCCCGAGCATGCCGACGGTGGCGACCGCCTGCTCGACGACGGCGATCACGCCGGTGCACTCGAGCGCGAAGTCCGCGGGCCCGCCGCACAGGTCACGCACCGTCTCGACGACGTCGGGCTCCACGGCCGCGTCGACGACGTGCGTGGCGCCGAGCTCGCGGGCGAGCTGCAGGCGGGAGGGGTGCTTGTCCACGGCCACGATCGTCGTCGCCGGCGTGTTGGTGGCCGCCATGACGGCCGCGAGTCCGACGGCGCCCGCGCCGTAGACCACGACGCTGTCGCCGCACCCCGGTCGAGCGGTGTTGAGGACGGCTCCCGCGCCGGTCGAGATGCCGCAGGCGAGCGGCCCGGCGATGTCGAGGGGGATGTCGTCGGGGACGGAGACGGCAGAGCTCGCGAGCGCGAGCGAGTAGGTGGCGAAGGAGGACTGTCCGAAGAAGTGTCCGTGCAGCGGTGACCCGTCGGCCGTGCGGTAGGCGCTCTGCCCAGCCCGTGGGCCGAGGAGCCGGAATCCGCCGGCCACCGCCTCGCCGAGCCTCGCGCAGTACCGGTGCTCGCCGTCCTTGCAGTGCTCGCACTGTCCGCAGAACGGCCAACCGAGGACCACGCGGTCCCCGACGGCAGGGCTCGTGACGTCGTCGCCAACCGCTTCGACGACGCCGGCGCCCTCGTGCCCGAGGACGGCCGGGACGGGCATCGGCATGTCGCCGTGCCGGGTGATCTCGTCGGTGTGGCACACCCCGGTGGCGACGACCCGCACGAGGATCTCGCCCGGTCCGGGCTCGTCGATCTCGATGTCCCGGTAGCTGAACGCCGCGTCCCGCTCCTCGACGACGGCGGCCCTGCTCTTCGTCACTGGTCTGCCTCCTCGGTGAGGGATGTCCGACTTCCGGCACGCTATCAACGTCCACGGACCGGGACCGGAGTCTCGCGGTGCGGCACCACCGGGGTCCGGCGGGGCCGCGATAGGTTGCCGAACATGACTGTGCAAGGTGCGAGCCGCTACACCGACGACCTGCGACTCGCCCACGTGATCGCCGACCAGGTCGACGGCCAGACCATGAGCCGGTTCGGGGCTCAGGACCTCCACGTCGAGACCAAGCCGGATCTCAGTCCGGTCTCCGACGCCGACCGCAGCGCGGAGGAGATCGTGCGCAGCCAGCTCTCCCGCACGCGGCCGCGCGACTCGGTGCTCGGCGAGGAGTTCGGCAGCACGGGCCACTCTCCCCGGCAATGGGTGATCGACCCGATCGACGGGACGAAGAACTTCGTCCGCGGCGTGCCGGTGTGGGCCACGCTGGTCGGGCTCGTCGAGGACGGTGAGGTGGTCCTCGGCGTCGTCTCGGCGCCGGCGCTGAACCGGCGGTGGTGGGCGGCCCAGGGCTCGGGGGCCTGGACCGGACGCTCGCTCTCGGCGGCGCGTCAGCTCAGCGTATCCGGGGTCTCGGACCTCGACGACGCCTCCCTGAGCTACTCCAGCCTCGGTGGCTGGGCCGAGCGCGGATCGCTGCGCTCCTTCCTCGACCTGGCGCAGCGCGTGTGGCGCACCCGGGCGTACGGAGACTTCTGGTCCTACATGCTGGTGGCGGAGGGGGCGGTGGACGTCGCCTGCGAGCCGGAGCTCGAGGTCTACGACATGGCGGCGCTCGTCCCGATCGTCACCGAGGCCGGTGGGCGCTTCACCGGCCTCGACGGCGTGCACGGGCCGTGGGGCGGCACCGCCGTGGCGACCAACGGGCTGCTGCACGACGAAGTGCTCGAGACGCTCGCCGCCCAGCAGGACTGAGCGCGGCCGCGCACGCGGCCGGCAGCCCGGTGCGGGCGCCCGCAGGCTACTGGCAGACTTGCTGGCGTGACCGAGCGCAAGCCACCGGGCGTCCCCGTCGGCAACTGGGTCGACGAGCTCATCCGCGCCGCCACCGAGCGCGGCGAGTTCGACAACCTGCCCGGCGCCGGGAAGCCGCTGCCGGACACCGACACCAACGACGAGAACTGGTGGATCCGGCAGAAGATCCGCGACGAGGACCTGCCGGCCGACGTCCTGCTGCCGCCGGCGCTGCAGCTGCGCAAGGAGGTCGCCGACCTTCCCGAGACCGTCCGCGACCTGCCCACCGAGGAGGCCGTCCGCGACGCCGTCCGGGAGGTCAACCGGCGGGTGGCGGACTGGATCCGCACGCCGAGCGGGCCGGTCGTCCCGGTCGCGCCCGCCGATCCGGACATGATCGTGGCCGCCTGGCGGGACGGGCGCCGGAGCTGATCCCCGGACGCCCCGGCGGGGGTCCGCACGCGTGTCACAACCCGCGGATACCGTCCGAGGCATGCGCATCCTCCATACCTCGGACTGGCACCTTGGCCGGACCCTGCACGGTGTGGACCTGACCGATCATCACGGCGCCTACCTGGACCACCTGCTCGAGGTCGTGCGGTCCGAGCGGATCGACGCTGTGGTCGTGGCGGGCGACGTCTACGACCGAGCGATCCCGCCCGCGGACTCCGTAACGCTGCTCTCCGAGGCCCTAGCCCGGCTGACCGAGCACACCAGGGTGGTCCTCACCCCCGGCAACCACGACTCGGCGACCCGCCTGGGGTTCGCGTCCGGGCTGTTCCGCGACCGGCTCGTCGTGCGGACCCGGGTGCGCGGTATCGCGGAGCCGGTCGAGCTCCCCGACGCCGACGGCGGTCTCGGGGCCCGCGTCTACGCCCTGCCCTACCTCGATCCCGACATGGCGCGCACCGAGCTGGCCGAGCCGGGTGATGACGGTGAGGCAGGGACCGTAGTGCCGGCCCGGTCGCACCAGGCCGTCACCGCGGCGGCACTACGTCGGGTCCGGGCCGATCTGGCGCGCAGGAACGCCGCGGGCGCTCGGGTGCCGGCCGTCCTGCTCGCGCACACCTTCGTCACCGGCGGCGCCGCCAGCGAGTCCGAGCGCGACATCCGCGTCGGCGGGGTCGACCAGGTGCCGTCGGGCGTGTTCGCCGACGCGGGGCTGGACTACGTCGCTCTGGGCCACCTGCACGGCCCGCAGCGGGTCGGCCGCGAAGGGATCGACCCGGTCATGCGGTACGCGGGCAGCCCGCTGGCCTTCTCCTTCTCCGAGGCCCGTCATCGCAAGTCCACGGCGCTGGTCGATCTCGGCCCCGACGGCGTGGCTCACGTCCGGCTCCTCGAGGCGCCCGTCCCGCGCCCGCTCGCGGACGCCACGGCCCCGCTGGCCGATCTGCTCGGACGCCGGTTCGACCACCTGACCGACCACTGGCTCCGGGTCACCGTGACCGACCCCGTCCGTCCCGAGCAGCTGTGGGCGCAGATCTCGCGCCGGTTCCCGCACGCCCTCGTGCTGCGGCACGCCCCCGCAGAGGTTCCCGGAGCACCGGCCGGCAGCACCGCCGGACCGTCCGGGACGCAGGATCCGCTGGAAGTGGCTGCTGCGTTCCTGCGGGCGGTCGGCGGCCGGCCTGCGGACGACGCCGAGGTCGCCGTCCTCAGGGAGGCGTACGAGTCCGTCCTGGCCGCGGAGCGGAGCGCCTGATGCGCATCCACCGGCTCACGCTGGAGGCCATCGGCCCCTTCCCGGGCCGGCACACGATCGACTTCGACGAGCTCTCCGCCGGCGGGCTCTTCCTGCTCGAGGGCCCCACCGGTGCGGGGAAGACCACCCTGATCGACGCGGTGGTGTTCGCCCTCTACGGCACGATGTCGGGCGACTCCTCGGACGACCGCCTGCACTCCGACCACGCCGAGCCGCGTGTGGAGCCGTTCGTCGAGCTTGTCTTCTCCACCGGCGCGGGGACGTTCCGGGTGTGGCGCTCCCCGAAGTTCACGCGCCCGAAGCGCCGCGGCGACGGCGTCACCGTGCAGAACGCGCGCGCCAAGCTGTGGCGGCTCGTCGACGCGCACGACGACGGGGTCGCGGTCTCCGCCCACGTCCAGGAGGTCGGTGACGAGCTGGGGCGCATCGTGGTGCTCGACCGCGCCCAGTTCACCCAGACGGTGGTGCTGCCGCAGGGACAGTTCGCCTCCTTCCTGCACGCCCGGCCCGAGGACCGGCGTGCCGTGCTGCAGGAGGTGTTCGGCACCGAGATCTACGACCGGCTGCAGCAGCGGCTGGCCGAGATGGCCCGTGAGGTCCGCTCCGGCGTCGACGGCGCGGCCCGGGACGTCGGGTCCGCCGCCGAGGCGGTGGTGGCCGCCGCCTCGACGGGCGCCACGGACCAGGTGGACGCTTCCCCGGGACCGGGCCGGCGCACCGACGATCAGGGCACCGACGACCCGGCCGCGGAGCTGCGCGCAGCGGCCGCCGAGCTGGACGCCCCGCGCCTGCGCGCGCTGTGCGACGCCGCCCGGGAACGGTGGGAGGCCAGGGACGCCGACGCCGCCCGGACACGCGCCGGCGCGGAGGCCGACGAGGCCGCAGCCCGCGAACGGATGGATGCAGCGCGGGACCTCGCTGCGCGGCTGACCCGACGGGGCGCGCTGCTCGAGGCGGAGCGTGCCCTCTACGCGGACGCCGAGGCCGTGCGGGCCGCCGCCGGCCGGCTCGACCTCGCGCGCCGTGCGGCGCCGGTCGCCCCGCTGCTCGCGGCGCACCAGCGTGCGGCAGATCGTCGCTCGCACGCCGCGGCGGCCCGCGAGCAGGCCGTCGTCGCGGCCGCCGCGCACGACCTCGAGGGCGTGGACGGACCCGAGGCGCTGCGCCGAGCCCACGACGAAGCGACGACGACGCTCGGCGGGCTCGACCCGCTCGTCACCGTCGAGGACGAGCTGCCCGCCCGCTCACGCGCCCTCGCCCGCGCCGAGGCGCAGGCCCGGGAGGCGACGGCGCGGACCGCCGAGCTGGCCGCGACCGTCGACGCACGACCCGCGCGGCGCGAGGCCATCGAGGAAGAGATCGGCCACTACCGCGACGCGGGGACCGCTCGTGAGCGCGCCCTGGCCGAGCGGCGGGGAGCCCAGGAGATCCTGCACGCGGCCCGCAACGCCGACGACGCGCAGACGCCGGTGGAGATCGCTCGCGCCGACCTGACGCGGGCCGCCGACGACGCCCGCACCGCGCTCGACGCCGAGCACGACGTCCGACGCCGCTGGGTCGCAGGCATGGCGGGCGTCCTCGCCGAACGGCTCAGCCCCGGTCGACCGTGCGCGGTCTGCGGCGGGACCGACCATCCCGCTCCGGCCCGACCGACGGACGAGCACGCGACCGACGAGGATGTGGCAGGTGCCACCGCGGCCCGTGAGGCGGCCGACGCCCGTCTCGCGCAGGCGCAGGCACGGTTGACGGGCCTGACCGAACGGCTCGCCGCGCTCCGGGACACGGCCGGCGGCCTCACCGTCGAGCGGGCCCAGGAACGCGTGGCCGCCGCCGAGAAACAGCTCGAGGCCGCAGAAGCCGCCGTCGTCCGGCATGCCGAGCTGGCGCAGTCGCTCACCGACCACGACGCGGAGACCACTCGTCTGGCCGCGCAGCTGGCCGACGCCCGCACCACGGACGCGACCCGGGCCGAACGGATCGCTGAGCAGTCCCGTCGCCTGGCCGAGGACGAGAAGCGCTGCGCCGCGGCGCGGGGACCGGCTGCCTCGGTGACGGAACGCGCGACGCAGGTACGTGCCCGTGCGCGCGCCGCCCGCACGCTGCTGGAGGCGACGACGGAGGCGCACGACGCCGCACTCGCAATGCAGGACGCCGACGAGCGCCTCACCGCCGCCCTGGCCGAAGCAGAGCTCGAGGACGCCTCGGTCCTCCGTGCGGCCCTGCTCGACGAGACCGAGGCGCGTGCGCTGGCCGAGCGGGTCGAGGCACATCGCGCCGAGGTTGCGCGGGTGGCGGCAGGCCTGCGCGAGCCGGGCATCGTCGAGCTCACCGGGGCCGAGGAGCCGGCCGCCGCAGCCGCCCGGGAGAGGCACGAGGCGGCCCGTGCCGCACTCACCCGGGCGGCCGGCGCCGCCAGCGAGACGGCCCTGCGGTGCCGCCAGGTCCGCGCGGCCACCGACCGGCTGCTCGCGGCCGTCGACGCCCACGCCCGCTCGCACCGCCGGGCGGCTCCCGTGCTCCGCACGGCCGCGCTCGCCACGGCCGGCGAGGGCAACACTCTCGACACCACGCTCGCGACCTACGTGCTGCTGCGCCGGTTCGAGGACGTGGTCGCCGCGGCCAACGACCGGCTCACCGCGATGTCGGACGGCCGGTACGCGCTCGAACGCATCGACGAGCGCGAGGGCGGGCAGCGCTCGCGCAAGGCCGGACTCGGGCTACGGGTCCGCGACCACGTCACCGAGACGCCCCGCGACCCCCACACGCTCTCGGGCGGGGAGACCTTCTACGTCTCGCTGTGCCTGGCGCTCGGCCTCGCGGACGTCGTCCGGTCCGAGGCCGGCGGCATCGAGCTCGGCACGCTGTTCGTCGACGAGGGCTTCGGCTCCCTGGACCCCGAGACGCTCGACGCGGTCATGAAGGAGCTCGGCCGCCTGCGGGAGGGCGGCCGCGCCGTCGGGGTCGTCTCGCACGTCTCCGAGATGAAGGACCGCATCCCCGAGCGGGTCTCGGTCCGGCGACATCCGTCGGGCGCCTCCACGCTGGCTCTCCGCCACTGAGCGCAGCGAGGTGCTGCTCGAGGCGATCAGCCATCTCCAGGCGGAGGTCCGCCCGCTCCCCGGCGTCGTACCACAGCAGGTCGCGCTCGGCGCTGCGGTCCAGGGCGGCGTCGTCCCCGGCGGCCGCCGCTCGCACGTCTTCCTCGGCCGCGGGCTCGTCGACGAGCAGGGCCACCACATCGCTCCAGGCCACCGGGCCGAGCACCTGCACGGCGCTCGGCAGACGTTCGCCGCCGGTCTCCGGCGCGGGCGGCACCTCGACCCCGGCGTCCGCCACGTCCGCAGCGACGACGACGCGGCGCGGCACCGAGTTGTCATCGGCGAGCAGACGGACCGAGTCGTCGGCGGCGGCCATCGTGGCGACCATCTCGAGGCCCTCGTCGTCCTCCTCCGGCAAGGCGGCACGCAGGGCCGCGGTGACGGCGTGCGCCCATCGCGGCGACAGCCCGCCGTCGTCGGCGAGGTCCGTCGGGGCGGCCGGCAGGTAGATGCGCATGGCCCGAGTCTGCCAGCGCACCGACATGCTGGGCGGAGGTCGATCAGAATGTCGGCCCCTCGCAGGGGACCGGTCTAGACCCTTGCCGCTCGGGGCTTCCCCGGCCGGCCGAGCCGGCCGCGCCGCCGTCGGGTTCGTGAGCGTTCCCCGGCCAGCCACCGTGCGAGCTGCTCGATCTCGGCCCGAGCGGGGGAGGCAGGAGCCACCTGCGGGAGCGAACGACCCTGCACGACTGCCTTGTCGAGGGCGAGCCGGTCCTCCGGCACGATAACCGCGTCGCCCACGCCGGCGAACCGCACGAGTGCCTCGTGCACGGCCTCGGTCGGCGAGGACCCGGCGGCCGACGGCCGGACATGGTTGACCACCACGACGCGGCGGGCCGTCGAGGAGAGCTCCGCGTCACCGAGATCGCCCAGTGCCATGACCAGGCGGCGCATCCCGACCGGATCACCGGCTCCGACGACCACCAGGACGTCCGCGGCGGCCAGCGCCGAGGCGGTCGCCTCGTAGCGGCGGGCACCGAACCCGTCGTGGTCGCTCTCGAGGGTGCTGCCGGTGTCCACGACGGTCCACGGCACCGTCGCCCTGGCGACGTCCCAGATCACCTCCAGCGCCGCGGCCGGCACCTCGCGCCACCGGTCGGCCCTGGTCAGGCCGGTCATCACGTGCAGCGACCCGTCGACGATCGGGCAGGCGCGCAGCAGGGACCCGGGGCCGAGCCGCCCCGCCAGAGCCTGGCGCGCCGCCGAGGCCACGGCGGAGGCGTCGTCCAGGATGCCGAGCACCTGAGTCACGGACGGTGCTTCCGTGTCGGCGTCGACGAGCAGCGCACGCTCGGAGAGCGTGGCGAGCTCGGCGGCCAGGGTGACGGCGAGGGTCGTGCGTCCGGGCGCGCCTGGCGGCCCCCAGACCACGACCAGCTTCCCGGGCGCCCCGGGCTCCTCCGTCGCGCCGGGCTCGGCGGCGCCGTGGGGGTCGGGCGCCGCCCCCCGCCCGACGTCGTCGTGCGGTTCCGTCTGGAACCCGCCTGCCCCCGGCGGAGGCGCGCCGGCACCCGCCGCGACGGCGTCCTCCCGGTCCGGGAGCCGGCCGGGTCCGGTGCCCGGCCGTTGCGGGCCCGGTGCGTCGTCGGGCCGACGGCTCATGGCGAGCACCGCCTCGGCGAGGGCCGTGGCGACGCCGACCGGCTCGACGGCGTCCGCGCCCAGCGCGGCGCACCGCGGCAGATCACCGGGCTCCGCGACCAGGACCGTCCGAGTGCCCGCCGCGCGCAGGCGGGTGATGACGGACCGGTCCACCCCGTGCAGGTCCGCGCCGACGACGGCGAGGCTGCCGAGCCCGGCCCCCGCCGCGGCGAGGACCTCGGGTACGTCGGCGCAGCGCCGTACCACCCGCACGCCCGAGCGGGGCGCGTCCAGCAGTCGCACGAGCTCGCTCTCGACCGGCCCGCTGAGCGCCAGCAGGACGCCGACGTTCACGTCTCGTCCGGCTCTGGTACGTCCGCGCCGCCGGCGTCGATGGTCGGCACCGCCACGAGCTGACCCTCGCTCGAGAGCGCGGCGAGCACGGCGGACACCTCGTCGCGGGGTACCAGCAGCTCTACGGACGTGCCCTGCGTGCCCGCCAGCACCGAGTCGTCCTCCATCACCTCGGCGACGACCAGCGTGGGCGCCAACAGCTCGGGCTCGCGCGTTGATTCGGTCGACGCCGCACCGGTGGTCGCCTGCGCCGGCGCGAGCCACAGGTCGACGACCGTGCCGGGACCGAGATCCGTGGGGACCGCCAGCCCGAGCGAGACGACGATCGGCTGGACGCTGACGGCTTCGGAGCCGCCGACGGCGGTGCGTGGCACGAGCTCGCCGGCACCGATCGTGCGGATGGCGACCGCGTCCTCCGGCAGCGGGTCGGCGGCGAGGTGGTAGAGGTCCTCGTCGTCACCGAGGCGGACCTCACGCACGGTCAGCTCCTCTACCGTGACGGCGTCACCGGGCGTGAGGGCGTCGCCGGCGGCGTAGACCTCGACCGTGGCCGCGGCGTCACGAACGGCCCAGGCGCCGAGGGCGACCGAGCCGGCCACCAGCACGATGCCCACGCCGAGGCGCGGATCTCGCCAGGTGGGTCGGCGCATGCGCCGGGCCTGCGGAAGATCGTCAGTGGTCATCATTGCCCCCTGTCTGCCTTGGCGCCCATCGTGCCGCGCGAGGCCCCAGGACCCAAATCTCCGTCCACAGTCCCGTGCCGGCGCAAGCCCGCCGGCCACGGCGGTGCGATGATGTGAGCATGCCGCAGCGATTTCTGACACTGGCCGACGTGGCAGAGGCGCTCGCCGTCTCCGTCACACAGGTCCGTGCCCTCGTCCGCTCCGGCGAGCTCCGCGCCATCCAGGTCGGCGGCCGCCACCAGTGGCGGGTCGAGGACAAGGCGCTCGAGGAGTACATCGCCGAGCAGTACGAGCGCACCCGGGCCCGTATCGAGGCGGAGCGCTGACGACTCGCTGACTGCCACCACACCGCCCCATCGCAGCGAGCGCACGGCGAGCAGGGCGCCGTCTCGGCGTGCTACGTTTGGGCGAGCGCCCAAGGCAATCGTCCAAGAGCATGGTGGTGATCATGGCGACGCCAGATCGAGTACGTGAGGTACGCCGGCGACTGCTCGACGCCGCGGTCGAGCTGATCAGCGAACGCGGCTGGACGGCAGTGAGCACCCGGATCGTGGCCGAGCGCGCCGGGGTCGCGCCCGGGCTGGTGCACTACCACTTCGCGTCGGTGCAGGCGTTGCTCTCGCAGGCAGCGACGGCAGCGATGCGGGAGACGACACGCTCGCTCGGGCCGACGCTCGCGCGAGCGCGCACCCCGCAGGAGGCGGTGAACCTGCTCGCGAGGTCGTTCGGATCGTCCACCGGCACCGACCCGATGTCGGTCCTGTTCGTCGAGACCTACCTCGCCGCGACGCGCGATCCCGAGCTGGCAACGGCCGTGGCCGAGACGATCGCCGCCTTCCGGTCGCAGCTCGCCGCCTGGCTCGCCGAACAGGGCGTGCCGGACCCCGCCGCCACAGCCGCTGTGCTGGGAGCCGCAATCGACGGCCTGGTGCTGCAACGCGGGATGGACCCGGAGCTCGACGCGGCGGCCGCCGCACCGGTCCTGACCCGGTTGGTCCCGCACGCGGGCGAATCGCTGGAGGACGCGTCATGAACGTGGTGATCTGCGGCGCCGGCATCGCCGGCCTGACGCTCGCGCATCGCATGTCGAACCAGGGATGGGGCGTCACCGTGCTGGAGAAGGCGTCCGGGCCGCGGACGCAGGGCTACATGATCGACTTCTTCGGACCGGGGTACGACGCGGCCGAGGCGATGGGGCTGCTGCCGCGGCTGCACGAGCTCGGCTACCGGGTCGACGAGGCACGGTTCGTGGACGCTCGCGGCCGCCCACGCGCACGGCTGAAGTTTCGGCAGTTCGCCCAGTCCCAGGACGGCCGGCTGCTGTCGATCATGCGGCCCGACCTGGAGCTGGTGCTGCGCGAGAGCCTGCCCGAAGCGGTGGACCTGCGCTTCGGGACGAGCCCCACCACGGTCGAGACCGACCCGGACGGCGTCCGTGTGACGCTCAGCGACGGCCAGCGGATCGGCGCCGACCTCCTCGTCGGTGCCGACGGGATCCACTCGACCGTCCGCTCGTCGGTGTTCGCCAGAGACCGGGACGTCGTGCGCTACCTCGGCTTCCACACGGCCGCCTTCACGTTCTCCGACCCGGCTGTCCGGGCGCGGGTCGGCGACCGGTTCCACCTCACCGACTCCGTCGATCGACAGATGGGCCTGTACGGGCTGCGCGACGGCCGCGTGGCGACCTATCTCGTGCATCGCGCGGCCGACCCCACCCTGCCCGACGACCGGCGCGCGACCCTGCGCGCGACGTACGGCTCGCTCGGGTGGGTCGTCCCGGACGCTCTGTCCCGCTGCCCGCGGGACGAGGAGATCTACTACGACCAGATCGCCCAGGTCGAGATGCCTCACTGGCACTACGAGCGCGTCGTGCTGGTCGGGGACGCCTGCTACGCGGTCTCGCTCATCGCCGGCCAGGGCGCCTCGCTCGGCGTCGCCGGGGCGTTCGTCCTCGCCGAGCAGCTCGGGCACGGCCCGTCCGTCGAGGAAGGGCTGGCCCGGTACGAGGAGCTCTGGCGGCCCGTGGTCGAGGAGAAGCAGCAGGTCGCACGTCAGAGCGTCCGGTGGTTCCTTCCCCGATCGCGCGTGCAGGTGTGGCTCCGAAGGGTCATGCTGGCCCTGGCCCGACTGCCCGGCTTCGACCGGTTGGTGGTGGGCGCGATCGGCGGCAAGCACACCACGATCGTCCGTGAGCTCGCGCACCAGAGCGGCAGGCTGCGGGACACCTCCACGCGCCGCTGACCGTCGCGCGGTCAAACCGGCCGACCGGTGTGGGGCCTTCGTGGTCGTCCTCTCGGTCGGGCCACTGACCTCGACGACCGTCAGACCGTGGAGAACGAGACGACGGCGGCCAGGGCGATGGTCAGCGGGCCCGCCTGCCCCGTGGCCGGCCTGAGGTCCACATGGTCGGCACCGACCCGAGTCAGCCAGCCCGTGTAGGCACCGCCGTCGCACGAGACCCGCACGCGGGCCCCCTCCCGCGCCAGGACTCTCAGCACATGAGCCATACCTAACCTGCGCTCCACCACTCCCGCCTCGGGCGCGACGGGACCGAGCGGCCACGCGGCCTGGACGGCGGCAAGCGGCGCGAGGGTCCGGCGATCACGGTCGCCCACGAGAACCCACTGCGGCGCGGCGTCGAGCACGAGACCGACGACGTCCTCACCGGTGCGCAGCCGCAGCCGCACGTGCTCACCCTGACGGGCCCGGATCCGGTCCGCCAGCGATGTCCGGCCGGCCTCGGCCTCGGTCAGCTCGGCGACAAGAGTCTCGTCGTCGGCCCGCTCGGCCGCGTCCAGCTGACCAGCAAGGTCTTCGAAGAGCGCCTCCCATCTCATAGTCGAACGGTACTGACGTTGCCGACGCAGCACCGTCCACACGACGCGGTTCCGTACCTTGCGCGTCGCGCAGGCATTGAGGTACAAATCGGCTTCACAAACATCAAACAGCATCAAACGATACGATTAGACAGAGTCCGAGGAGGCGCACCGTTGCGTTCCGACCACCCGCACCCCGTTCGAGCGGCGCCCCTCCTGCTCCTGGTGTCAGCGGTGCCGGGCGTCTGGCTGGGCCGGTCGGCGCTCAGGCTGACGGCCTCTCTCACGGCGCCGTCGGGCGTCCACGACCTCGCGGACGCTGTCTCCGCGCTCTGCCTGTGGGGCGGTTGCCTCGTCGCCGCGTGGTACGCGCTGACCTGTGCGTGCTCGCTGGTCGTCCAGTCGGCACGTGCCACGGGCCGCCGGACACTGACGCTGGAGCGGACCGTACGGCGGTGGGGCTTCCCGGTGCTGCGGCGCGCTCTCCTGACCACCGCGGCCGCGGGGACCGGCGCGACAATCGCTCTCAGCTCCGCGACAGCGACCCAGGAGCCGGCCGATCCAGCGCTCCCGTTCGACCTCGGCTGGAGTGCCCACACCGCCCAGCCGGCAGAGCGCGGCACACACCCAGAGCCAACGCATCCGGGCGGCCGCGAGCCGGTGCGAGCCGATGATCCGGAGCGGGACCAGCCGGACCAGACGTCGCCGCAGACATCCGCTCCGGCAGGGAGGGCCGACCAGCAGCCGGGATCGCCCGATGCGGACGTCACGCCGGTCGCCGACGGCGCCGACGCGGACGTCGACACCTACCTCGTGCGTGCGGGCGACACGCTCTGGTCGATCGCGGCAGCGCACCTCGGGCCGGGTGCCAGCGACTCCGACGTCGCCGCCGCCTGGCCGGCCTGGTACGAGGCCAACAGCTCGAGGGTCGGGGCAGACCCCGATCTCATCCATCCCGACCTGCTGCTGCGGGTCCCGACCGAGGAGCCATGATGACTGCGACCTTGACCCGCCCGGCGCGTCCGGGCCACGCGCGGACCGGCGTCAGCCAGCCCGCCGACGACCCGGCGGGGACGCCGCGCACCTCGACGGAGCAGCCGTGGGACCGCGTGCGTTTCAGCGGTCCGCAGACCGAGAGGCCGTCGACCACCGATCTCCGTGATGCCGTCCCGGTCGATGAGCGAGAGCTCCCCGATCCGCAGCAGTGGGCCGGAGCGCTCGTACGCTCCACCGTCGAGGTGCTCTGCGGGTCCAGACCGGTAGCCCAGCTCGGACGGTGGCTGTGCCCGGAGCTGTACGAGTCCGTCTCGCGCCGCGTCGGCCTGGCCAACCGGATCCAGGGCCGGCCGCGGGTCGCTCGACGGGCGATGACCCGGCGAGTGCACGTCTGCCGCGTCGGGCCGGGCGTGGTCGAGGCGTCCGTGGTGGTCCACGACGGCGCGCACCTGCGCGCCGCCGCGGTCCGGCTGGAGGCGTACCGCGGCCGGTGGCGCGCCACCGCGCTCGAGATCGGCTGAGCTCGGGCAGGTCCGGCGGCCTACCGGCCCCTGAACATTTCCTCGAACGTCGGCACGCCCTCGTAGTCGTCGGCGGCCCCCGCGGGCTCCCGGGCGGCGACCTTCTCGGCCAGCTCGGTGCCGGCGCGGCGGATACGGGCGGGCAGCGGGTTGACGGTGTCGGCCTCGCCTGACCAGTCGTCGGTGGCCGCGAAGACCGACGTGGTGACGACGTCGGCACGCAGGTAGGTCAGCAGCGGGCGCATCGAGTACTCCAGGGCGAGCGAGTGGCGCGACGTGCCGCCCGTCGCCCCGAGCAGCACCGGCCTTCCGGTGAGCGAGTCCTTGTCCAGGATGTCGATGAACGACTTGAACAGCCCGGAGTAGGTGGTGGTGAACAGCGGAGTCACCAGGACGAGGCCGTCCGCGGCGCTGACCTTCTCGAGCACCTCACGCAGGGAGCCTGCGGGGAAACCGGTAACCATCGCGTTGACGATCTCGTGGGCGATGCCGCGCAGCTCGGTGGTCTCCACGGTGGCCGTGGCGCCGCGCGCCGTCAGCCCCTCGAGGGTGGCGTCGGTGAGCCGGTCCGCCAGCAGCCGGGTGGACGACGGCTGGCCGAGGCCGGCCGAGATGGCGATGATCGTGCGCTCGCTCATGCTTCTCCTGTCTTCCTCGTTCGCTGCGGCATGCTCAGCCGCCGGAGGCCGCACCGTCAGGGGTAACGGCGCTGTCCACGGCGGTCTTCCCCGTCCAGTGGTCCTCCCCGACGACGTGCCCGGCATGCTCACGGCCATCCGTGCGGGCCCTGGCGACTCGCTCGGCGTGGCTGGGCGGGTTCGCCGGGACGTGCTCAGTACGCTCGGGCTCGAGCTCGCGGCGCAGCGCCGGGACGATCTCCTCGGCCAGGATGTCGATCTGCTCGAGCACGGTCTTGAGCGGCAGGCCGGCGTGGTCGATCAGGAAGAGCTGTCGCTGGTAGTCACCGACGTGCTCACGCATCGCCGCGTAACGATCGATGACCTCCTGCGGGCTGCCGACCGTCAGCGGTGTCTCGGTGGTGAACTCCTCCATCGACGGGCCGTGGCCGTAGACCGGTGCGTTGTCGAAGTAGGGACGGAACTCTCGCTTGGCGTCCTGGGAGTTCTTGCGGGCGAAGAACTGACCACCGAGGCCCACGATCGCCTGGTCGGCGCGTCCGTGACCGTAGTGCTCGAAGCGCTGCCGGTAGTAGCCGACCATCCGTTTGGTGTGGGTGATCGGCCAGAAGATGTTGTTGTGGAAGAAGCCGTCCCCGTAGTAGGCCGCCTGCTCGGCGATCTCGGGGCTGCGGATGGAGCCGTGCCAGACGAAGGGGGGCACGCCGTCGAGCGGGCGGGGCGTGGCGGTGAAGCCCTGCAGCGGGGTGCGGAACTGCCCCTCCCAGCTCACGACGTCCTCGTCCCAGAGGCGGCGCAGCAGGGCGTAGTTCTCGATCGCCAGGTTGAGGCCCTGGCGGATGTCCTTGCCGAACCACGGGTACACCGGACCGGTGTTGCCGCGGCCCATCATGAGGTCCATCCGGCCGTCCGAGATCACCTGCAGCATCGCGTAGTCCTCGGCGATCTTCACCGGGTCGTTCGTGGTGATCAGCGTGGTCGCCGTGGAGAGCAGGATGTTCTCGGTGGTGCCGGCCAGGTAGCCCAGCATCGTCGTCGGGGACGAGGCCACGAAGGGCGGGTTGTGGTGCTCACCGGTGGCGAAGACGTCCAGACCCGCCTGGTCGGCGTGCTGGGCGATGGTCGTCATCGCCCGCAACCGTTGGGTGTCATCCGGCGTCCGACCCGTGGTGGGGTCGGTGGTGACGTCGCTGACGCTGAAGATCCCGAACTGCATGGCGCCCGTCTCTCGTTCGATGCATTCGCATGTATCTGTACAACAGGCGCCAACAGCGTCCGGTCGACAGGTATTCCACCGCCACGTGGGTCGACGCTTCCGCGGAAGCGTCGACCGGCGGTTCGAAGATCTTCGGACGCGACGTCATCACGCGCGGGGCCTGCACAGCGACCACGAGCCGAGGAGGCGCTTCAGTGACGCTCCGCGGCCGCTCCCGACAGCCGGCTACCGCTTCTTCTTGGCCGCCTTCGCCGCCTTGCGGCGCTGCTCACGGTTCTGAGCGCCGCCGCTTCCGCCGGAGCTCGCCTGGACGGGTCCTGCCTGGGCGGGCGCCGACGTCGGCGGACCCGTCTGGGCGGCAGAAGCCGGTCCGGACGTCGGGTTGCCGTCCATCGCGGATGCCGAGTAGCTGAGCTTCGTCGGGCGCGAGGGCGCCTCGAGCCCGAGCGCGTCGGACTCCGGTGCCGCGGCCTTGCCGGCCGGCACATTCTTGCCCTCCTCGCCATCGCCTGCCGCGCTCGTCGGCGCGGCCGCGGCCGTGGCGGCGGCCGATGCCGCCGTGACCGCCGGGGCGGACTCGTCCTGCTGCTGCTCGCCTGGGCGCTTCACCTCCAGGTTGAACAGGTACTGGATCGACTCCTCCTTGATGGCCTCGTTCATCGCCTGGAAGAGCTCGTAGCCCTCACGCTGGTACTCCACGAGCGGGTCACGCTGGGCCATCGCCCGCAGCCCGATGCCGTTCTTGAGGTAGTCCATCTCGTACAGGTGCTCGCGCCACTTGCGGTCGAGCACCGACAGCACGACGCGGCGCTCGAGCTGGCGCATGACCTCGTCGCCCAGCTCCTCCTCGCGGGCCTCGTACGCGATCCGGATGTCGGACTTCAGCTCTTCGAGGAGCATCTCCTGGCTGACCCGCGTGGGGTTGCCGGCCTCTTCGATGATGTCCTCCGGGGTGATCCCGACGGGGTAGGTGTTGCGCAGCTCGCTCCACAGCGCGTCGAGGTCCCACGTCTCGGGAGCGCCCTGGCCCGTGTACCCGGTGACGAGGCCGGCGACGACGTCGTCGAGGAAGCCCTTGACCTGACCCTCGAGGTCCTCGCCGCTGAGGACGCGCCGGCGCTCGTCGTAGACGACGTTGCGCTGCTTGGACAGGACGTCGTCGTACTTGAGGACGTTCTTCCTGGTCTCGAAGTTGCGAGCCTCGATCTGGGCCTGCGCGCTCGCGATGCCCTTGGAGACGAAGTTGTGCTCGAGCGGCATGTCGTCCGGGTAGGAGGAGGACTCCATGACGCGCATGGCCATGCCCGAGTTGAACAGGCGCATGAGGTCGTCCTCGAGGCTCAGGTAGAACCGCGACTCGCCCGGGTCCCCCTGACGCCCGGAGCGACCGCGCAGCTGGTTGTCGATGCGTCGTGACTCGTGCCGCTCCGTGCCGAGCACGTACAGACCACCGAGCTCGACGACCTCGTCGTGCTCCTCGGCGACCGCTTTCTGCGCCTCCTCGAGCGCCGCGGGCCAGGCCTCCTCGTACTCCTCCGGGCTCTCCGAGGGGTCCAGGCCGCGCTCCTTCAGAGTCGCGACGGCGATGTGCTCGGCGTTGCCGCCGAGCATGATGTCGGTGCCGCGCCCGGCCATGTTCGTCGCGACGGTGACGGCGCCCTTGCGGCCGGCCATCGCGACCACGGCGGCCTCGCGCTCGTGCTGCTTCGCGTTCAGGACCTCGTGGCGGATGCCCTTCTTCTTCAGCATCGCCGAGATGACCTCGGACTTCTCGACGCTGGTGGTGCCGACGAGCACGGGTTGGCCGGTCTCGTACCGCTCGGCGATGTCCTCGACGATGGCCTTGTACTTCTGCTCGACGGCCTTGTAGACGAAGTCGGACTGGTCCTTGCGCACCATCGGCTTGTTGGTCGGAATCGGCACCACGCCGATCTTGTAGGTGCCCTGGAACTCGGCCGCCTCGGTCTCGGCCGTACCGGTCATACCGGCGAGCTTGTCGTAGAGCCGGAAGTAGTTCTGCAGCGTGATCGTGGCGAGCGTCTGGTTCTCCGCCTTGATCTGCACGCCCTCCTTGGCCTCGATGGCCTGATGGAGCCCCTCGCTGTAGCGGCGGCCGGCGAGCACGCGACCGGTGTGCTCGTCGACGATGAGGACCTCACCGTTCTTGACGATGTAGTCCTTGTCCCGCTTGAACAGCTCCTTCACCTTGACGGCGTTGTTGAGGAAGCCGATCAGCGGGGTGTTGAGGGACTCGTAGAGGTTGTCGATGCCGAGGTAGTCCTCGACCTTCTCGATGCCGGGCTCGAGCACGCCGACGGTGCGCTTCTTCTCGTCGACGTCGTAGTCCTCGCCGGCCGTCATGCGGGTGGCGAGGCGGGCGAACTCGACGTACCACTTGTTGACGTCGCCCGAGGCGGGGCCGGAGATGATCAGCGGGGTGCGGGACTCGTCGATGAGGATGGAGTCCACCTCGTCGACGATCGCGAAGTGATGCTCGCGCTGGACCAGCTCGTCGACCGACCACGCCATGTTGTCGCGCAGGTAGTCGAAGCCGAACTCGTTGTTGGTGCCGTACGTGATGTCGGCCTCGTACTGCTTGCGGCGCTCGTCGGGCTTCTGGCCCGCGATGACGGTGCCGGTCGTCATGCCGAGGAACCGGAACACGCGCCCCATGAGCTCGCTCTGGTACGACGCCAGATAGTCGTTGACCGTGACGATGTGCACGCCCTTGCCAGTCAGCGCGTTGAGGTAGGCCGGTAGCGTCGCGGCGAGGGTCTTGCCCTCACCGGTCTTCATCTCGGCGATGTTGCCGAGGTGCAGAGCGGCGCCGCCCTGCACCTGCACGTTGTAGTGGCGCTGGCCGAGCGTGCGGCCCGCGGCCTCGCGCACCGCGGCGAAGGCCTCCGGCAGCAAGCTGTCGAGGCTCTCGCCGTCGGCGTACCGGGCCTTGAACTTGTCGGTCTCCTCCCGCAGCTCCGCGTCGGAGAGGTGGGAGACCGATTCCTCAAGAGCATCCACCTCCGCGGCCATCGCGTTGAGCTTCTTCAGGATCCGTCCTTCGCCCATCCGGAGGATCTTGTCGAGGATCGAAGGCACGCAGCACTCCAGGTCGTCGTTCGTGGCGGTCGGCCCCGCGGCACGGGCGCCCTCGGTCGGGCGCACCGGTCCATGGTAGGCGTTGCCCCCGAACGGGCGTGCACGTGTGGCAGGTATCGCGCAGAGCGGACATGCATCCCGACCGGCGGCACGACACTCCGACGCCGCGGCGCCCGCGGTGTGGCGTCACCTGCGGGCGACCGCGCGTGCCACATCGGCGGCAAGGTCTCCTCCGGCGTCGAGATCGACGGCGACGCCGTCCATGCCCAGCCAGGTCGCCATCTCCCCCAGCTCGGCGACCAGCTCGGCGACGACGGCGTCACGAGCCGGCCACGCGCCGGAGCCGGCCCGGGCCAGACCCGGGACGTGGTCGGGCGTCTCGGCGAATGCCGATCGCACCCGCAGCAGCATGGCCTGGCGGTCCGCCTTCAGGTCCACCCGGGCCACCAGGTGCTCACCCAGCAGGAACGGCAGGACGTAGTACCCGTGGGTGCGCCGGGCCGGGGGCGTGTAGATCCCGATGCGGTAGTGCATGCCCCACAGGGCGAGCAGCCGGTCTCGTTCGAAGACGAGCGGGTCGAACGGGGCGAGCAGCGCCCGGGCGCCGGTCCGGCGCGGTACCCGAGCTCCGGTGTCGAGGTAGGCGGGTCTGCCCCAGCCAGGAACGTGGACCGGCTCGAGCGCGCCTTCCTCGACGAGCTCGAGCACGGCTCGGGTGGTGTCGTCGGTACGGGTCCGGAAGTAGTCGGCCAGGCACCGCACGGTGCCGATGCCGTGCGCCCGTGCGGCGATGCGCACCAGCTCGCGGATGGCGTCCGCCTTCGCCGGCGCCGGCTCCGCGAGGGCCGCCGGCGGCAGCACGCGCTCGGTCACGTCGTACGCCCGCTCGAACTGGGAGGTACGGCGGGCGACGGCGACCTCACCGACGTCCCACAGGTGCTCGAGGGCATGTTTGGCCGGCGTCCAGTTCCAGCCCCAGTGCTCCTTCGCGCCACGCTCGTGCCCGAGGACGGTGTGCAGCTCGCCGGCGGTGACGGGCCCGTGCTCAGCGACGAGGTCGCGCACCGCCTCCAACAGTCCCGGGTAACGCTCCTGGTAGTGGTCCTCCTTCTTGCGGTAGGCCGCTCGGCGCCACCACAGGAGCCGATACGTCCGTGGTGGGACGTAGGAGGCGACGTGTGCCCACGACTCGACGATCCAGCGAGGCGATCTGCCGCTCGCCCGGTCCATCAGGGCGACGTCGTAGGGCCCCAGCCGCGAGAACACGGGCAGCAGGTGGGCCCGGGCGAGAACATTGACGGAATCGATCTGCAGCAGCCCGATGCGCTCGACCAGGCGCCGCAGGTGTCCCATGGTCACCGAGCCCGGCGCGGGGCGCGCCCGATCGAGGCCTTGCGCGGCGATCGCCACCCGCCTGGCCTGCCCCGGCGTCAGGGCCCGCGTCGGCGCGCCCGTGGGTGCCGCCGTCGTCCTTCGGGATATCGCCGTCGTGGTCACCCCACCATCCTGCCCGGCGCCGCCCACACGGTGGCGAGCCGGCGGGCCGCGCCGGCGGGCCGGACGGCTGGACGGGACTCGCGGACGAGTCGGCTGGGCAGGTTCAGAGGGCCGCTCGCAGGTCCTCGACGAACGACCCGAACGCCTCGTCCCACTCGGGCTTGCCGCGCAGCCGCACGACGGCGGAGGGATGGGTCGTCACCAGCACCCGGCCCGCGGCGTCGCCGGCGTCGTCGCCCTCGAGGACCTGGCCCCGGACGTCGCCGATCCGGACGTCGTGGCCGATCACGGCGCGCGCCGCCGTCGCTCCGAGGCAGACGACGACGTCCGGGTGCACGGCGGCCAGCTCCGCCAGCAGCCACGGCCGGCAGGCCGCGATGTGCGGGACGGCGGGCTTCTTGTGCAGGCGCCGTTTGCCGCGCTCGACGAAGCGGAAGTGCTTGACCGCGTTGGTCGTGTACACGTTCGCGGGGTCGATGCCTGCGGCCTCCACCGCCTCGTCCAGGACGCGGCCGGCGGGTCCGACGAACGGCTCGCCCGTGCGGTCCTCGCGGTCACCCGGCTGCTCGCCGACCATCAGCATGCGGGCCCCGGGCGGACCTGAGGAGAACACCACCTGGGTGGCGTCCGCCCACAGCTCGCACCCGCGGCAGCCGGGTGCGGCCTGCCGCAGGGCGTCCACGTCGCCCTCGGGCGGCACCCACTCCTGGGCGCCGGGCCGTTCGGGAGCCGATCCTCTGGTCATCGTGTCTCCACGCGCGCGGGCAGCAGGTCCGCCAGCCGCCGGGCGAGCGCGATGGCGTCGACGGGTGCGCGCACCTTGGTGTCGTTGTCGAAGTAGACGTAGACGTCGCGCCCGGTGTCGTGCCAGGCACGGATCCGGGCCGCCCAGGTGTCCAGCGCCGGGTCGTCGTAGCCGCTGACGTACAGCTCGGAGTCGCCGTGCAGGCGCGTATAGACGAAGTCCGCGGTGACCTCCTCCAGGAAGGGCCACTTCCCCGCGGTGTCGGCCACGACGACGGCCACGCCGTGCGCCCGCATCAGCTCGGCGAATGCCGGGTCCCGGAAGGTCTCGTGCCGGACCTCGACAGCGTGGCGCAGCGGCCGCTCCGGTCCCCCGTCGGTCCACGCCTCCTTGAGCCGGTGGTCGTGGCCCGCGGCCAGGGCGGCGGCCGCCGTCGTGGTCCGCGGGAGACGGCCGAGGAAGTCGTCCATGCGGCTGGCGTCGAAACCGAGGTTGGGCGGCAGCTGCCACAGGAACGGGCCGAGCTTGTCGCTCAGAGCCAGCACGCCGGAGGCGAAGAAGTTCGCGAGCGCGACGTCGACGCCGGCGAGCTTCTTCATGTGCGTGATGAATCGCCCGCCCTTGACGGCGAACAGGAAGCCGGGCGGTGTCTGCTCGTACCACGCCCGGTAGCTCGTCGGGCTCTGCAGCGAGTAGAACGAGCCGTTGATCTCGACGGTGCCGAGGCGGTCCGCGACGTACGCCAGCTCGCTGCGTTGTGGCAGGCCGCGCGGGTAGAAGACGCCCCGCCACGGCCCGTACCGCCATCCGGAGATACCGATACGGACCGTCATCTGGCGGAGTCTATGAACGTCCCGGTCTCTGCGCACCGCGAGGCGCTCCGGGATTCGGAGCGGGATCAGGTGACGGCCGCGCGCTCCCGGGTCTCGACGTGGTTGGTGGAGGCCTCGCCGCCGCCGTCCGACATCTCGGTGTTCAGCCGGATGACGCCGTAGGTCCAGCCGTGCCGGTGGTAGACCACGCACGGCTGCCCGGTCTCGGAGTCGATGAAGAGGAAGAAGGGGTGGCCGACGAGCTCCATCTCGTAGAGGGCACGGTCGACCGTCATGGGCTCGGCGTCGTGCAGCTTCTGGCGCACGATCACCGGGGAGTCTCCGAGCTGGGCCTCCACGGACTCACCCGGCGCGGTCGGCGCGACGGGGTGGTCGGGGAGGCCTTCCGCGTCCGCGTCTGCGTCCGCGGACTCCGGGAGCGTGGCATCGACCGGTTGTGGGACGGCATAGCGGTGGTGGTTCTTGCGACGGTCGCGCGAACGGCGCAACCTCTCGAGCAGCTTGCCCGAGGCGAGGTCGAGGGCTCCGTAACGGTCGGAGCCCTTGGCCTCCGCCCGAATCACCGGTCCGCGGTCACGCACCGTGATCTCGACACGCTCGCAGACGTCCGCCTGGCGAGGGTTGGGCTCGTGCGTGAGCTCGACCTCGACGCGCTGCACCCGCGGCGCGAGCTGCTCGATCTTTGCGAGCTTGCCCTCCACGTGCGAACGGAACCGGCCGGCGATCTCGGTGTTTCGGCCCTTGACGACAATCTCCATGGTGTCCTCCTCGATCCGGGGGCGCGCGGCAGGAGCAGCTCCTGCCGTGGTGACGTACTACTGGCTCGCACGTCATGGGCGAACCTGCGCGGTGACCACCTCCCCTCGGCCGGACTCCGCTCGCGCTCCCTTGCGCCTCGCCTCGGGTCCGGCAGCGGCCTTCATAGGGTCACGCTAGTACCGATCGGGCGCCGGGGGGATCCCTCGGCGACCCCGAAATTCACCTCAGGGTCGCCGCCGCGTCACCAGCGCGCCACCGGTGGCGGATCTAGCTCGCGAGACGGCCCGCCGCACCGGTCGGCCCCGCCGTCGAGGCGAGCGTGAATGCGGCAACGGTCCGGCCGCCCGCTGCCTCCGCGGCGTCGGCGCTGGCGGCCAGGCTGGCGCCGGTGGTGACCACGTCGTCGACGAGGACGACGGCGGTGCCTGTGGGCAGGCGCGCCCGCGCCCGCACGGTCCCACGCCGGTTGGCGATCCGTGCCCGGGCCCCGATGCCCGCCTGGTGAGCGCTGCCGCCGCGACGCCTGAGGACGTCCGCCACCAGGACCTCTCCCTCGTGCCGGCCGGCGGCGAGGCCACGCGCGACAGCGTCGGCGAGGTCGGCGACGACGAGGCGGCGGGCCACGCGCCTACGCCACCCCGAGGGCACGGGGACGACGAGGACGCTGTCGTGGTCGGTGAGCAGGGACCTCAGGTCGGGGTCGTGGGCCCACGTGGTGGCGGCCTGCTCGGCGGCGGTGAGGACCTCGGGGGCGATGTCCTGCCGGCGACCGGTCTTCCACGCGAGCACGATGGCGCGCAGCGACCCGCGGTACTGCCCGACGGACCAGGTGGGCAGCGGCGAGGTGCCGGCTCCGCCGAGCAGGGGTGCCCGCTGCTCGCACCGCACCGGCGGCCGGCTGAGCAACCGGACGCACCGCGCACAGAGCACGAGGTCCCAGCGGCCGCACCCGGCGCACTCGACCGGCAGGACGAGCCTGCCGGCGTCGGTCAACGCTTGGCGGACATCCACTCCCGCATCCTGACGGCTGACGTGGCCACCCCGGTGTCCCCGGGGGCACGGCTGTGGACAGGAAGTCGTGGCCGCTGCCGCCGGGGACCTACGGGCTCACCCGGGAAAGGCCGGGTCGGACAGTCCGCTGAGCGTCGCCCGCCACGCCGAGCCGTTGCGCTCGAACAAGCGTCCGGCGTCCGTGGTGACCACCAGGGACCGTGCCCCACGGCCCGCGGTGACGTCCGTGGCGCCCTCCACCGGGGGCAGGTACGTGGTGGGGCCCCCGATCGGGACAAGGTGCACCGTCGGGTCCGGGGCGACCGAGGAGGTACCGAGCACCGCCAGGGTTCCCTCCTCGACCCATGCCATGTCGGTGGCGTCGGTGAGGACGTCACCGATCCGCCTGGGCTCGCCGAGCTCGCGCGGAGTCCCGTCGGCGGCGCGGACGATCGCGGCGACGTCGAGCACGGTGCTCCCGGCCGATTCCCAGATCACCGCGATGCGAGCTCCGTCCCGCGAGACCCTGAGGGCACGGATCTTGCCGTCGGCGAGCCACGACGCGCCGACCTCGACGAGCTGCCCGTTGGAACGCACCGCACGCAACGTCCCGTCGGAAGCGGCCGGTGTCGTCCACACCCAGCCCTGCCGGTCGACCGACGGCGGCACGAGCTGTGTCCCTTCGGTGAGCAGGATGGGCGGCGCGTTGTTGCCGGAGGCGCTGACCAGGCGGTCGGTGCCGTCGAGGAACACCGTCGTCGCGACCGGGCTCTCATAACCGACCGCCGGGTCGCGGACGTCCATCCCGGCGAGCAGCTCGCTGCGGACACGGGGGCTCGCCTCGCCGTCGGCGACCTGGACCAGCTCGCCGTCGCTGACAGCTGTCAGCGGTGTGCTCGTGTAGGGATAGGCGGGCAGGCGCGGCGGCGGCGCGTTGAGCTCGAACGGTGTCCCGGCCGCGGTGATCTCCACCTCCTGGACGTTCGGCACACCGGACAGCGTCGCCTGGATCTGGGTGTAGAGCAGCGCCCGCTCCATGCCCTCGGCGGCGAGGGAGTCGACCGAGAGATCCACGTGCGCGACGCCCTCGGTGAGCAGCACCGACTCGACGACCAGGCGCGTACCGACCGGGACCATCGTCGTCACACCCGGCGCCAACCATGGCGAGGGACCCTCGAGGAGCGCGCTCACGAGCGACGTGGCCACGTTCTGCTGGGGGAACCACCGCACCTCCGGCACGAGAGCCTCGTGATCGGGCGTGAGGAAGTACAGGACGCTCTGGGTGTAGACCGACTGGAAGTTGGCCACCGGCAGCAGCACACCGTCCTCGAGCTCGACGATCCGCCACTCGCCCTGGGTGTTGCGGGCGAGGGTGAAACCGGTTTCGATCATGGCCCCCTCGGCGGCCTCGGTGTACCGGCCGGCGCCGTCCAGCGAGGCCTCGGCCATGACGGAGACCTGCACGCCGCCGTCGTCGGTGCGTTCGATCTGCGGGGCGGGGGCGTCGGCGTAGATGCGGACCTGCTCCAGCGGCTGCCAGGTCTCGGCGGCCGGGCCGGCGAGGAACTCGCGGGCGACGAGGAACTCGTCGTTGATGCCGGCCACGGAGGCGGAGAGGAAGCCGTCGACGATCTCCTCGGGCGTCGACCCCGCCTGCGGGCCGCTCGCGAGGAACCCGATGCCCTGCGGCGCGGGGACGTTCGGATCCGAGGCGGTGACCGGACCGGAGCGCGGCAGGTTGGCACAGCCAGCCAGTGCCAGCAGCATCGCGGCGAGTGTCGTCGCGACGGCGGCACGCCGCCGGCGGGTCCTCGTCCCGTGTCCCGCGATCATCGGGCCTCCTCCGCCGTCCCGGCGACCGACGCCGGGTCCTGGCGGGACGCCCCGGCCTCGCCGGGCCCGAGCGGCGCGCGGGCGGTACCGGACTCGAGCACCCGGGTCGACCCGGGTGCCAGCGGCAGCGGCGACATCGTGATGACGGTACCGGCCCGCCGCGGCAGGGTGAGCAGGAAGGCGGCGCCGACGCCCGGACGCCCCCACGCCTCGAGGGTGCCGTTGTGCAGGTGGGTGTCCTCCATGGATATGGCGAGGCCGAGGCCGGTGCCGCCCGTCGTGCGCGCCCGTGCCCGGTCGGCACGCCAGAACCGGTCGAAGACGTGCTTGGCCGCCTCCGCGTCCATCCCGACGCCGTGGTCGAGCACCCGCACGGCCACGGCCGCGTCGTTGACCCCGACCGTGACGTCGATGGGCCTTCCCTCACCGTGCTCGATGGCGTTGGAGAGCAGGTTACGAATGATGCGCTCGACCCGTCGGGGGTCGATGTCCGCGGTGCACGGCTGGTCGGAGAGATGGATGCGCAGCTCGGTTCCCTTGGCGTCGGCCAGGATGCCGGTCATCTCCACGACGTGCTGGACGACGTTGCGCAGGTCCCGCTGCTCGGCCTCGAGCACGGCCGCGCCGGCGTCGAAGCGCGAGATCTCGAGGAGGTCCGAGAGCATCGACTCGAAGCGGTCGAGCTGCGCATGCAGCAGCTCCGCCGAGCGGCGGACGGCGGGGTCGAAGTCGTCCTTCGCGTCGTGGATGAGCTCGCCGGCGATCCGGATCGTCGTCAGCGGCGTGCGCAGCTCGTGGGAGACGTCCGAGACGAAGCGCTGCTGCAGCCGCGAGAGCTCCTCCATCTGCTGGATCTGTCGCTGGAGCGAGGACGCCATCTCGTTGAAGGACTGGCCGAGCAGCGCCAGCTCGTCCCGACCGCGCACATCCATGCGTTCGTCCAGCATGCCGTCCGCCAGCCGCTCCGCGGCGAGGACGGCGTCGGTGACCGGCTGCAGCACCCACCGGGTGATCGCCCACGTCATGACCCCGAGGAGGATGACGATCGCGACGGCGCCGACGGCCAGCACCTGCATCACCAGCGCGATCGTCGCCTCCTCGGGCGCCAGGCTGTAGAAGAGGTAGAGCTCGTACGTGCCCGCGACGGGCAGGGTGACCGGCTCCCCGACGACGATGCCCGGGGCGTTGCCGGCCTGGGTGGGCAGCGCCACCGGCTGCCAGTGCTGGCCACCTTCGCTCGCGATCGCCTCGCGCATCTGCGGGCTGACGAGGCTGCGCAGGTCGATCGGCGAGTTCGTCACCGGCTCCACGATGGTCACCGTCGAGCTGGACTGCGGCGAGCGCCGGAGCACGGCTCCTTCGGCGTCGGAGCGGGAGGGCAGGCCGAAGACCCAGTCGTTGGCCACCTCCTGGGCCTGCTGGCCCGTGGTCGCCGTCGCGTCGTCGAACACCTGTTGCGCGTTCTGTGTCTGCAGCGCCGCGTCCTCGAGCATCTGCGTCACCCGCTCGTCGTAGAGACCGTCGCGGATTTGTGCCGACAGGACGCCGCCGATGACGCCGAGGGCGACCAGCCCGCCGAGCACGGTGCTGGCCACCACACGGACCGTCAGGGAGGAGCGCCAGCTGCGGATCAGCCGCAGGACCTTCCGGCGCATCCGACGGCGCAGGCTCGCCCGGGCACGGGGCGGGCGATACGTCGTGGCCGGGCCGGCGGGATGGGGAACCGAGCCGGCCCTGGGTCCGGCGGGCTGGGGCCCGCCGAGGTCTTCGGTCACTCGTGTGGTGCCCCCGCCCGATATCCGACGCCACGGACGGTCACGACGACCTCGGGGTGCTCCGGGTCCTTCTCCACCTTCGCGCGCAGCCGCTGGACGTGGACGTTCACCAGGCGGGTGTCGGCGGCGTGCCGGTATCCCCAGACCTGCTCCAGCAGCACCTCACGGCTGAAGACCTGCCAGGGTTTGCGCGCGAGCGCCACGATCAGGTCGAACTCCAGGGGGGTCAGCGAGATCGGCTCACCGTCGCGGGTCACCTCGTGGCCGGCGACGTCGATCTCGAGGTCGCCGATGCGCAGTCGCTCCGGCTCCGGGTTCTCCTGGCGACGCAGGCGCGCGCGCACCCGCGCGACCAGCTCCTTGGGCTTGAACGGCTTGGCGATGTAGTCGTCCGCGCCGGCCTCCAGCCCGGCGACCACATCGAGCGTGTCCGACTTCGCCGTGAGCATGACCACCGGCACGTCGGAGTCCGCGCGGATGATGCGGCAGATCTCGATCCCGTCCAGTCCCGGCAGCATGAGGTCGAGCAGGACGAGGTCGGGCTGCTCTCGGCGAAACATCTCCGGGGCCTGGGTACCGTCTGCGCAGAAGACGGCGTCGTAGCCCTCGGCGTCGAGCACGATTCCGATCATTTCTGCCAGCGCGGTGTCGTCGTCGATCACAAGCAGCTTGGGACTCATGGGGCAATGTTCCCATTCCGGACGCTGCGCGGTGTGGACCGCCGTTCCGGCACCCGCTGTGGCGTGCAACGATGGGTCTCGCCACCACGACGCAGCCGGGGGGAGGTAGGGCGATGAGCAGCCGGCCTGAGGACGACGGCACGCCGGAGCACGACGCCGGACGGTACGGCCCGTACAGCGGACCGCCGGACGGCGAGCAGCCGCGCTACGCGCCGCCCACGCAGCACGGGCAGCCCACCCAGCCCTCACCCTGGGGCCCGGACCCCGCTCCGCAGCCCGGCCAGTACACCCAGTACACGCAGCCCACCCAGCCCTCGCCGTGGGGCGGGGAACCCGGTCAGCGGCCCGGGCAACCGTGGGGCCAACCGCCGGTGCCCCCATCGTGGGGTGGGGACCCGAGCCAGCAGCCCGGCCAGTACGGCCAGTACGGGGACGCAGCGCAGCAGCAGGTGCCCCGCGGCTTCACCGGCGCCGATCGGCCCGGCATCATCCCGCTGCGGCCGATGAACATCGGCGAGATCCTGGACGGCGCCTTCCGTGCCATCCGGGCCAACCCGCGGGCCACGTTCGGGCTCTCGTTGCTCGTCATGGGTGTCACCGCGGTCATCGAGGCGCTCGTCCTCTCCTTCACCGTCGGCAGCACACTGCTCCCCCTCATGGGGCAGACCACGCCCACCCTCGGGATGGAGGAGCTGGGTACCGGCGCGATCACGTCACTCGTCGGCCTCCTCGCGGTGTCCGTCGCCGTCTACATCGCCTCGATCGTGCTCACCGCCTTGCTCATCGTCTCGGTGAGCCAGTCCGTCGTCGGACGTGTCGCCACGATCCGGCAGGTCTGGCACTCCGCGCGCGGGCAGCTGTGGAGGCTCATCGGCCTGACCCTGCTGCTGGCACTGGGCTGGACCGTGGTGCTGGTCGTGGTGATCACCGCACTCGTGCTGCTCGGCGTGGCTCTCGTCGAGGGCGGTGGCAACAACCCGTTCATCACGGGCCTGCTGATCTTCCTCCTCTTCCTCGGGGCCTGTGTCGTCATGGGCTACTTCGTGGTGCGGCTGACCCTGTCGGCACCGGCGCTCATGCTCGAGCGGATCGGGCCGTTCTCCGCGATCCGGCGGTCGTGGGCGCTGAGCAGGCGCCAGTTCTGGCGGCTGTTCGGCGTCCTGGCGCTGGCAGCGATCATCGTGGCGATCCTCACGTACGCGATGATGATCCCGCTGACCATGGCGTCATCTCTCTTCTCGGGCTCGCAGGAGGCCCTGGTCATCACCTCGATCGTCATGGGTGTGCTGTCCGTGCTCGTCTCCGCGCTGACCACGCCGTTCCTCGCCGCCGTCGTCGCACTGGCCTACATCGACATCCGTATGCGAAAGGAAGGCCTCGACGTCACCCTCGCCCAGTCCGCCCGGCCCGCGGAGGCTGGCTGACGTGACCGGTGTACGCGCCGGCGTGCCCGTCGAGCCCGATGCCGCCGAGGCACAGCGGTGGGCCGAGGAAGAGCTCGCCAAGGCGGTCTACGACAACCAGCCAGGACTGATCGAGCGGATCCTCGAATGGCTCGGCAGGCTGCTGAGCGACATCGGATCCATGGGGATGGAGGCGCCACCGGCATTCGTGCCGCTTGTCGTGGTGCTGGCCTTCGTCGTCGTGGTGGTCGTCTCGCTGCTGCTCGGCGGACGGGTCCGCGCACGGCGGACGGCGCAGCGGCAGGATTCGCACCAGCTCTTCGACGACGTCCGCGACAGCGCCGCGCTCCTCGCGGCCGCGGACGACGCCGCCCGGCGCGGCGACTGGGTGACCGCCACTCTCGAGCGGTTCCGCGCGCTCGTCCGTTCGCTGGACGAGCGCGCGGTCCTGGAGGACCGCGCCGGTCTGACGGCGTACGAGGCCGCCACGCTTGCGGCCGCGGCACTGCCGGACCACACCGACGGGCTGCGCTGGGCGGGCCGGCTCTTCGACGACGTCTGCTACGGCCACCTTGCCCCCGGACAGGCCGAGGACCGGCAGCTGCGTGAGCTGGCCTCCGCCGTCTCGAGGGCGCGGCCCGCCCGGCACGACGATCACCGACCCGTCGGCGCCGGCTGGGCGGAAGTGCGATGACGACCACCACCTCGACATCCCCCAGCGTGGCGTCGCCGGAAGGAGCCGGCCCCCGGTCTCCCGATGACGCCGCACCCGGCACGCGGCGACGCCGCCGTCGCCGCCGCGTCGTCACCGCCGCCGTCGTGGTGGTCTTCCTCGCCCTCGCGATCCTGGCCACGCTGCTCCAGCAGCGCACGTCCGGGCGGGCGCTCGCACCCGACAACCCCGCACCGCAGGGCACCATGGCGGTCGCCGAGATCCTCCGCGGCCAAGGGGTCGCCGTCGAGGAGGCGGACAGCTTCGCCGAGCTGACCCACGTGGCCGGCCCGAGGACGACGGTGTTCGTCACCGACGTCTCCGACCTGCGGCCCGGCCAGTACACCGAGCTGTTGGGCACCGGCGCCGACCTGGCGATCGGCGGGAACCTGTTCGTCGACCCGGAGGTGGTCGCGGACATGCCGATCACCCTCGCCGGCCCGAGCGTCGAGGAGGTGGTCCAGGCGCAGTGCGCGGCCCCCGACGCACAGGCGGCCTCTCGCATCGCGATCGGTGGCGGCTCGGTCACCGCCACCGGCTCCGACGTCGAGTTGTGCTTCCCCGCCTCCGAGGGCGCGGGCGGCGCGTACGCCGTCTGGGAAGACGAAGGCTCCACCGTCCGCTACCTCGCGGACGTGGGACCCGTGACCAACGCGGCCCTCGAGGACCACGGCCACGCCGCTCTCGCCCTGCGCATGCTGGGCCATCACGGGAACGTCGTCTGGTACCTGCCACAAGCTGGGTCGACCGGCGGTGCCGAGGACCGCGGCGCGCCGCTGATGCCGCCCGCGGGCACCTGGGTGCTGTGGGCGCTGCTCGCCGCGGCGGTGGTTCTGGCCGTCGGCAAGGCCCGCGGCCTGGGACCTGTCGTCATCGAGGTCATGCCGGTGGTCGTCCGGGCGGCGGAGACCACCCGGGGGCGCGGCCGTCTGTATCGTCGCGGCGGTGCCCGCGACCACGCCGCCGCCGCCCTGCGGGCCGGCGCGGCGGTGCGCATGTCGCGGGCCCTCGGCTTACCCAGGTCAGCGGACCGGCCGAGCCTCGTCGACGCCGTCGCCCGCGCGACCGGGTGGCCGCACACGGACGTCGACAACCTGCTCTACGGCACCGCACCGACCGACGACGGCGGCCTGCTGGCCCTGTCCACCATGCTCGACGCCCTGGAGAAAGAGGTCCACCGATCGTGAGTCAGCCCCCTATCGGCCCGTCCCCCGCGAGTCCGAACCAGCCCGCCCACGCCGGTCCCCCGCAGCCCACGGGCGACGAGCGTTTCGCGCCGCAGGCGTCGGCACCGTCGGCACCGCGGGCCGGCGGCGACGTCCCGACCGGGCCGACCCCGGGGCCGGCCCCGGCCGTGGCCGAGTCCGTGGCGCGGAGCCGGCTCGGCTCGTTGCGCACCGAGGTCGGCAAGGCGGTCGTGGGCCAGGACGCGGCCGTGACGGGTCTCGTCATCGGGCTGCTGTGCGGCGGCCACGTGCTCCTCGAGGGTGTGCCTGGCGTCGCCAAGACGCTGCTCGTGCGGACGATGGCCGCCGCGCTCGACCTGGGCACCAAGCGGGTGCAGTTCACCCCCGACCTGATGCCCGGCGACGTGACCGGTTCACTGGTCTACGACGCCCGCACCGCCGAGTTCTCGTTCAAGGAGGGCCCGGTCTTCACGAACCTCATGCTCGCCGACGAGATCAACCGGACGCCGCCGAAGACGCAGGCCGCGCTGCTGGAGGCGATGGAGGAGCGGCAGGTCTCCGTGGACGGCATGCCCCGTCTGCTGCCCGAGCCCTTCATGGTCATCGCCACACAGAACCCCGTCGAGTACGAGGGCACGTATCCCCTGCCCGAGGCACAGCTGGACCGGTTCCTGCTCAAGCTGCTGCTGCCCCTGCCCGAGCGTCGCGACGAGATCGAGGTCCTCGTCCGGCACTCCCTCGGCTTCAACCCCCGGGACCTCGCGGCGGCCGGCGTGAGCCCCGTCGGGCGACCCGAGGACCTGGAGGCGGCCCAGGCGGAGGTGCGCGAGGTCCAGGTCGCACCGGAGGTGATCGGCTACGTCGTCGACATCGTCCGGGCCACCCGCACGTCCCCGTCGTTGTCGCTGGGCGTCTCACCACGCGGCGCCACGGCCCTGCTCGCGACCGCGCGTGCCTGGGCCTGGCTGTCCGGCCGCGGCTACGTCACCCCGGACGACGTCAAGGCGCTCGCCCACCCGACCCTGCGCCACCGCGTCCAGCTGCGCGCCGAGGCGGAGCTCGAGGGCGTCACCGCGGAGACGGTGCTCGACGGCGTGCTCGGCACCGTGCCCGTCCCCCGCTGATGATCCCCACCACCCGGGCGGCGATCGTCACCGCCGTCGGCGCCCTGCCGGCGGCCCTGTGGCCGCGGGCGTCGACGCTGCTGCTCTGGGTCGGCCTGGTGGTGCTCGCGTGCGTCGCCGACGCGGTGCTGGCCGCTTCCCCGAAACAGGTCGCGGCCGAGCGTTCGGTGTCCGGGTCGGTACGACTCGGCGAGCCCACCTCCTCGGCGGTCACTCTGACGAACACCGGACGACGTCGGCTCCGGGCCCTGGTCCGCGACGCCTGGCCGCCGTCGGCCGGGGCGGAGCAGAACCGCCACCGGGTCACGGTGCCGGCGGGCGAGCGTCGCCGCCTCCGCACCGAGCTGGTGCCGAGCCGGCGCGGCGACCGGCAGGCCGACCTGGTCACCGTCCGTTCGTTCGGCCCGCTGGGGATGGCCGCCCGCCAACGCTCGCTCCGCGCCCCGGCCACCCTGCGGGTGCTCCCGCCGTTCCACTCCCGGCGCCACCTGTCCTCGCGCCTGGCCCGGCTGCGCGAGATCGACGGCCGGGCCGCCGTCCTGATCCGCGGGCAGGGCACCGAGTTCGACTCCCTGCGCGAGTACGTCATCGGCGACGACGTGCGCGCGATCGACTGGCGGGCCACGGCACGCCGCGCCGACGTCGTGGTGCGTACCTGGCGCCCGGAGCGCGACCGCCGGGTCCTGGTGATCCTCGACATCGCCCGTCTCTCCGCCGCCCGCCTGGGAGACGCCCCGCGGCTGGACGCCCAGATGGAGGCGGCCCTGCTGCTCGGCGCCCTGGCCACGCGTGCCGGCGACCGGGTGGACCTCGTGGCGGTCGACAGCGAGGTCCGGGCGCGAGTGGCCGGGGAGACCGGCCCCCGGCTCATCGGCGCGCTGGCGCAGGCCATGGCGCCGCTGGAGCCGTCCCTGGTCGAGCTGAGCACCACGAAGGTGACGCAGGTGGTGCGGGACACGCTGTCCCAGCGTTCCCTGGTGGTGCTGCTCACCGCGCTGGAGCCCTCGGCGATCACCTCCGGCCTGCTGCCGGCGCTCGGGACGATCGCCGCCGACCACACGGTGGTGCTCGCCTCGGCGTCGGACCCGGAGGCGGTCGAGCTGCGCGCGGACCGGTCCAGCGCCGACGCGGTGTACGACGCCGCCGCGGCCGAGCGGGGCGCGCTCGAGCGCGATGCCGTTGCGGTCCGCCTCAAGCGCCGCGGTGTCGAGGTGGTCGAGGCCGCACCGGACGACCTCGCCCCCGCACTGGCGGACACGTACCTGGCGCTCAAGGCAGCGGGGCGGTTGTAGGTCCCCGCCCGCGGGGCCGGTGCGGCGGGGAGGCCCACAGGGCCGGTGCGGCGGGAAGCCTGTCGCGGGACGTCCGGTCGCTCCTCGGCCATGGTCCCGACAGTCAACCCGGGCCGGCGACCAACCCGGGCCGGCGCCGCGGCCGACGGCCAACCCCGACCGGCGCCGCGACCGGTCAGCTCGACCTCGGCCGATGAGCCTGTCGGTCGTGTGACTCGCTGCGGCTGGAATCCCGCAGGTTATGCCTGCTGAAGCTCGACCGCTCCGCCAGCTGCCAACACGTCGCTGGCTCCGCCGTCGCCCCGGCTGGAGAAGGGAAGGGTATGCCTTCGGAACGGGCGCCGTTGTGCCGGCGCCGCCCAGACCCGCCGAGACGTGGATCCCCGCCGGCAAGCCCCTCGGCCCACGTGACGGGCAAGGGCTGAAATGCCGAAGGCCATGCCTGCTGAAGTCGGACCGGGACACCGGTCGCCCGCCGTCGGCCTAGGCTCGGGGCATGGCGACCGCAAACCCCACCTCGACACGGGTGGACCGGTGGATGTGGGCGGTGCGGCTGTTCAAGAGCCGGTCGCTCGCCACGACGGCGTGCCGGGCCGGCCACGTGCGCGTCAACGGCGAACGGGCCAAGCCCTCGACGACGGTCGCCGTCGGCGACGAGGTGGTCGTCCGGGGCGTGGAACGCGACCGCCCGGAGCGGGTGCTCGAGGTGCGCCAGGTCCTTCTCAAGCGGGTGGGTGCGCCGGTCGCGGCGCAGGCGGTCATCGACCGGAGCCCGGCGCCCGTACCGCGAGACCTCTTTGCGGTGCCGCGGCGCGAGAAGGGCTCGGGCCGGCCGACCAAGCGCGAACGTCGCGAGATCCAACGCCTTCGCGGCTACTGACGCTCCACGACGCGCTTCACCAAAGACCCATCGGGTCGATCGTGGACCCGTTCTTCCACACCTCGAAGTGGACATGGCAGCCGGTGACGGCGCCGGTGGCACCGGTGTAGCCGATGGTCTGCCCCTGGGAGACCCGCTGCCCCTGCGAGACGGCGAACCGCGACAGGTGGTTGTACACCGTGACGTAGGAGGAGCCGTTGATGATGCCGTGGTTGATCATCACCTGGTTGCCGTGCGTGCCGTTGCCGTAGGCCCCCCGGACCGCGGACACGGTTCCGGACGCCGCCGACGCCTGGGCCTCACCGCAGGCTGATCCGAGGTCCACGCCGTTGTGCATGAACCAGCCGCCGGTCATCGGGTACACGCGGTAGCCGTAGGACGAGGTGACGCGCAGCGGCGTGACCGGCGGCATGATGGCGCTGCTGCTGCCACCTCCACCGCCGCCACTGCTGCTTCCGCCGCCACCGCCGCCGCCGCTGCCGCTTCCGCCGCCACCGCCGCCGCCGGACGGCGCGGACTGCTGCTGCTGTTGCTGCGCCCGCTGCTCGGCCTGCTGCTGCGCGCGCCGCTCTGCCGCCGCGCGCCGGCGAGCCTCCTCGGCTGCCCGCCTGCGGTTCTCCTCGTCGATCTTGGCGATCTCCGAGGCGATCTGCTGCTGGTCCTCCTCCAGATCCGCGAGCTGGCTCTGGTACTCGTCCTGCTGCGCCTCGAGCTTCTTCGACAGCTGCGACATCTCGGCCTCGATCTGCTCGATCTCGGCCTTGCGGGCGGCGGCCTCGTCCCGGGCTTCGTTGGCCGCCACGACGGCGGCGTCGGCCTCCACCTTCAGCTCACCGATGCGCACCTTCACGGCCTCGTGGCGCTCCTGCCGGTTGCGGGTGATCGCGGTGGCGGTCTCGAGGTCCCGCAGCACCCGCGTCTGCGACCGGACCGCCGAGGTGGTCACGGAGTAGCTCTCGAGGAAGTCGTCGGTCGAGGAGGCGTCGAGCACGACGTCGAGCGTGGACGTGGCGTTGTCACCGCGGTAGGTGCTCCGTGCGAGGGCGCCCATCGCCGACTCGGTCTGATCGATCTTCTCGGTGCCGGCAGCGATCTCCTCCTCGAGGCTCGCTGCCTCGGCCTCGGCGAGCTCCAGGCGGGCCGCCACCTGCTCCTGCTTCCGCTCGGCGGCAGCGAGTGCCTCCTCGGCCTCGGCGAGCGCCGCCTCAGCCTCCGGCAGGCGGGCACGGGCCCTCTCCAGCTTGAGGTAGGTCTCCGTGAGGTCGGCGTCCACGCCCTCGAGGGATGACTCGAGCTCGGCCTGGCGGTCCTCGTTCCGCTCGCGCTGCTCGACGAGGTCGTCACGGTCCTCGGCGTAGGCGCCGGGAGCGAGCAGGGCGACCGCAAGGACAGCGGCGACGGCGGCCCGGAGGGCGGTCGGTCGGGCGGTGCGTCGGGGGGAAGGACGGCGCACAGTAGTACCTCAGACTTTCGTGTAGCGGCCGAGGGTCACGATCGAGCTGATCCCGGCGAGCAGGATCGCGGCAAGAACGAGGAAGGGCGCGACGGTGAGCACGTCGCCGGTGTCCACGAACTGCACCCACGGTGTCGACGTCGCGAGCCACTCCTCCACCAGGTATCTGACACCGAGGAAGAGCCCGCCCACGGCCAGCACGGCCCCGAAGAGGGCCGCGACGGCGCCCTCGAGCATGAACGGGAGCTGGATGAAGAAGTTCGAGGCGCCGACGAGCCGCATGATCCCGGTCTCGCGCTGACGCGACATGGCGGAGAGCCGGATCGTGGTCGTGATGAGCAGGACGGCGGTGACGATCATGACGCCGGCGAGGCCGATCGAGAGCAGCGTCGTGCGGTTCAGGATGAGGAACAGCGGCTCGAGCTGCTCGCGCTGGTCGACGACGACCTCGACGCCGGGCCGCCCCTCGAGCTCGTCGGCGACGATCTGGTACTGCTCCGGATCGACCAACTTGACTCGGTAGGAGACCTGCATCTGGTCGACGGTCACGGTCTGCGCCCAGACCGTGTCCTCCATCTGCTCCTGGAACGCCTCGTAGGCGTCCTCCTTGGTCTCGACGTAGACCTCCTCGACGTACGGGGCGAGGGCGTCCGAGGCGAGCAGGTCACCGATGGCGTCGATCTGTTCCTGGGTGGCCTCGCCAGTGGCGCAGTTCGGCGTCGAGGAGTTCGCCGGGCACATGAAGGCCGAGACCTCGACCTTGTCGTACCAGTCGCTCTTCAGGTTGTCGACCTGGATCTGCAGCAGTGCCGCCGCCCCGACGAAGGTCAGCGAGACGAAGGTGACCAGGGCCACCGAGATGGTCATCGCGAGGTTGCGGGACAGCCCTTGGAACGTCTGGGAGAGAACAAATCGGAGTCGCATCGCAGTCGTTCCCCTTACCGCGCCGCGCCGTAGACGCCGCGGGACTGGTCACGGACCATGACACCGTCGGAGAGCTCGACGACGCGCTTGCGCATCTGGTCGACGATCTCGTCGTCGTGGGTCGCCATGACGATGGTGGTGCCGGTGCGGTTGATGCGGTCGAGCAGTCGCATGATGCCGATCGATGTCGTGGGATCCAGGTTGCCGGTGGGCTCGTCCGCCAGCAGGACGGCGGGGCGGTTGACCATGGCGCGAGCGATGGCGACGCGCTGCTGCTCTCCACCGGAGAGCTCGTGCGGCAGGCGCTTCTCCTTGCCCTCGAGGCCCACCATCTCGATCACTTCGGGAACGGTGGTCAGGATGTGGTGGCGCGGCCTGCCGATGACCTGCGGCGCGATGGCGACGTTCTCGAAGACCGTCTTGTTGTTGAGCAGCCGGAAGTCCTGGAACACCGTGCCGATCTGGCGGCGCAGATGCGGGACCTTCCAGCGCGAGATCTGGCCGAGATCCTTGCCGAGGGCGTGGATGCGGCCGGAGGTTGGACGTTCCTCTCGCAGCACGAGGCGGATGAAGGTGGACTTACCGGACCCCGAGGCCCCGACGAGGAACACGAACTCGCCGCGCTCGACCTCCAGGCTCACCTGGTCGAGAGCGGGGCGCGCTCCTCGGGCATAGACCTTGGAGACGTTCTCGAATCTGATCACGGCGACTTCTCGGCCAGTCTCGACAATGGGGGAAGGACAACCACTGGCCTCCGCGCAGACTAGGCAGTCCGGGCAGCGCCACCGTCTCCGACACGCCGCTGCGACGGGGCGGAACTGTGCGCCTCTCCCCGGCCCGGTGCCGCGGTCCGGTGGCGCCCCGGAGCCTGGTCAGACCGTCGGCGACGCCACGACCTGGGACGTCGCTCTAAAGACTGGCCACACCAGCCACCCTGAAGGGCGGGACGAGTGCTCGATGCCACAGCGTCGTCGTCGGGCGGTACGCCGGCCGCTTCAGGACCTCAGGCCGCTTCGCTCTCCTGGTTCTTGCGCCAGCGGATGCCGGCGTCGATGAAATCGTCGATCTCGCCGTCGAAGATCGCCGCCGTGTTGCCCGACTCGTACTCCGTCCGCAGATCCTTGACCATCTGGTAGGGCTGGAGCACGTAGGAGCGCATCTGGTCGCCCCAGGACGCCTTGACATCACCGGCGAGCGCCCGCTTCTCGGCGGTCTCCTCCTTCTGGCGCAGCACGAGCAACCGCGACTGCAGGACGCGCAGGGCGGCCGCTCGGTTCTGGATCTGGGACTTCTCGTTCTGCATCGACACGACGGTGCCCGTCGGGATGTGCGTCATGCGGACCGCGGAGTCGGTGGTGTTGACGGACTGTCCGCCGGGCCCGGACGAACGGAAGACGTCGACCTTGATCTCGTTCTCGGGGATCTCGATGTGGTCCGTCTGCTCGATGAGCGGGACGACCTCGACCGCGGCGAAGGAGGTCTGGCGGCGGCCCTGGTTGTCGAACGGTGAGATCCGCACGAGGCGGTGCGTGCCGCCTTCGACGGACAGGGTGCCGTACGCGTACGGCGCCTTGACCTCGAAGGTCGCCGACTTGAGACCGGCCTCCTCCGCATAGGAGGTGTCGAGCACCTGGGTGGGGTAGCCGTGCCGCTCGGCCCAGCGCAGGTACATGCGCATGAGCATCTCGGCGAAGTCGGCGGCGTCGACCCCGCCGGCGCCGGCGCGGATCGTGACGACGGCCTCGCGCTGGTCGTAGGGGCCGGCGAGCAGGGTACGGACCTCGAGCTCGCTCAGGGCCTTGCGGATCGAGGTCAGCTCGGCCTCGGCATCCTCGAGGAAGGCCACCGCGTCGTCGCCCACCTCCTCCTGCCCGAGCTGAACGAGGGCCGCGAGGTCGTCGATCCGCTCACCCATCTTCTCGACCCGGCCGAGGTCGGTCTGGGCGTGGGAGAGCTTGGACGTGATGGCCTGGCCCGCATCAGGGTCGTCCCACAGGTAGGGGTCCGCAGCCTTGTCCGAGAGGTCGGCGATGGTGGCCCGGAGGCCTTCGACATCGGTCACGGCACGGATGGAGTCGAAGGTCGCGCGGAGCTGGTTGATCTCGGCGGAGAAGTCTGTGGCCACGGGCCGCAAGGTTACGCGATACGAGCTGACGACGGCGCAGCGCAGGGTGGGGGCGAGGAACGAGCTCCCGCCCGCAGCGGAGCCCGAGGAAGCGAGACGTCAGGTCCGCCTGTACGCGGGGGTTGCGACCGCCACGATGACCAGTGCGGTGAGCACGGTGCCGAGCATGACGGTGGCCATGGCCGCGCCGTTACCGCCCAGTGCGCCGACCAGCGGAGAGACCGTGCCGGCGATGCCGGCCTGCAACGAGCCCACCAGGGCGGCTGCCGCCCCCGCCCGCTCCCCGTGCTTGGACAGCGCCAGCGCCGAGGCGTTGGGCATCAGGAGCGAGTTCACGGAGATCAGGAGGAACAGGGGAACCAGGAGGGCGATCAGGCCCCCGGTGCCGTCGCCCGCGCTCATGGCGACGCTGAGCAACCAGATGCCGAGGACGGCGGAGGTGGGCGCGACCACACGGATGACGCCGAGCGGCGTGAACCTGCCCATCAGCGCCGCATTGATCTGCGCACCGCCCACCAGGCCGGCGCCGTTGAGCGCGAAGATCAGCGCGAACTGGGTCTCTGTGAGGCCGTACTGCTCCTGGAAGACGAACGGCGAGCCGGCGACGTAGCTGATGATGGCCCCCAGCGCCAGACCCGGCAGCACGGCGAGCGCCATGAACTGGCGGTCACCGAGCAGGGCACGGTAGCTGCGGGCGGCACCGCCCAGGCCTTCCCGGCGCCGTCGCTCCGGCGGCAGGGTCTCCGGCAGCGCGAGCGCCACGACGGCGATCATCACCGCGCCGAGGACGGCGAGAACGACGAAGGTGGCCCGCCACCCCCACCAACCGGCGATGAGGCCGCCGGCGGTCGGCGCGAACAGCGGTGCGACGCCGATCACGAGCATCAGTCGGGACATCAGCACCGACGCGCCGGAACCGGTGTACCGGTCGCGGATGACGGCCATGGCGGTGACCGTGGCGGTCGCGTTGCCGACGCCCTGCAGCACCCGCAGCACCACGAGGGGCCAGATGCCGGGTGTCAGCGCGCACAGCACGGAGACGACGACGTGCAGGCCGAAGCCGACCATGACCGGCAGGCGGCGACCGAAGCGGTCGGAGAGGGGCCCGGTGAGCAGCTGACCGATGGCTCCACCGACGAGCACCCCGGTGATCGTGGCCTGGACGAGCGTCTGTGAGCTGTCGAGGTCGTCGGCCACGGCGGGCAGGGACGGCAGGTACAGGTCGGTGGTGATGGCCGGGAGGGCCGCCATCGAACCGAGCAGGAGGACCAGGGATACGGGGGGCCGCACTTTGGCGGGAAAGCTCACGGCCGTCATCGTTCCACGTCGGCGCCCCTCCGACGACTTCGAACGGGAAGCCCTACCGCCTGGTCAGAACGCCGTACGCACCCTCACAGCGGCTCGAGGGCGGCCGCCACCCGCACCATCTGCTCGAGCACGGCGAGCGTCGCGGCCCGTGGCTCGGTACGCGTGACGCGGTGCCGGACGAACAGTCGCCGAAAACCGAGCCCGGGCAGGGCGACCCACTGCGCGTTCTCGGGCAGCTGCCTGCGGATGGCCAGCTCGGGCAGCAGGGCGATGCCGAGGCCGCCGGCCACCATCGAGAGGGCGACGTCGAAGTCCCGGTAGGTGTGCGCGGCCCTCCGGGTGAGGGACATCTCGGTGGCCAGCCGGCTGAGCGCTCGGGAGGTCGCGCCGCTCTGTCCCGGCATCAGCCAGGCCCGGTCGGAGAGATCGAGCAGGCCGGTCGGCGCGGCGTCGGTGGCGGGGATGGCCACCACCCACGGCTCGTCCAGGAACGGCACGTCGAACGTTCCGGAGGGCGCCGTGGTGGGGACTGCGACGTCCTGTTCCGTGACGAGCAGGTCGAGCTCACCCCGCCGCAGCGCCCGCTGGCCGTGCTCCTCGGCCACCTCGTGCACGATGAGGTCGATGCCGGGCAGTGCCTGCTCGAGCTCTTCGAGCAGCGGGACGAGGACCGCACGGATCACTGTCTGGAAGGCGCCGACCACGACGACGCCCGAGACGTCACCCCCCAGTTCTGCCAGTGCCCGGCGAGTTTCACCGAGCTCGGCCTCGATGCGTTCGGCGACCTCGGCGAGCAGGCGGCCCGCCGAGGTGAGGACCGCACCGGACGGCTGCCGGTCGAGAACTGTGACCCCGGTCTCCGCCTCCAGACGCGCGATTTGCTGCGAAACGGCGGACGGGCTCACGCGGAGCACATCGGCGGCCGCAAGCACTCCTCCCGACCTGCTGACGGCCAAGAGAACGCCAAGTCTGCGTGGGTCGATATCCATGAAGCATAACTGTACTCCGGATGCAGCGACGTTCGATTGAACTTTACTCGTCAGGGCCTCAGGATGGTGGTGTGCCTGAGTTCCTCGTTTCCGTTGTCGCTTCCCTCGGTTGGATCGGCGTCGCCGTCCACCTCTTCGCCTACGCCCGCATCTCCAGTGGTCGCATGCTGCCCGCATCGCTGACCTATCAGACCCTCAACGTCACCGGGGCGCTGGCGGTCGGCGCCAGCTCCGCGGCGAGCGGTGCGTGGCCGTCGGCCGTCGCCAACTTCATCTGGATCGGAATCGGGTTCGTCGCCATCGTGGCGCTGCGCCGCCACATCCTGGAGCGCAGGCTGCGCGCCGCCCGCCAGCGCGCCGCGGAGCTCGCCGAGAAGCGCTTCCGCCGGTCCGCGCGCCGGTCGGTGATCTCACCCGCGGGCGCGACCGTGGACGACTCCTCGGTCGACCTGGAAGCCTTCCCCGAGCGTGCGGCGCCGAGCGCGGCCACCCGCCCGGCGGGCCGCAGCAAGACCCGTCGCCGCCGCTCCAAGGTCGCCGCCTAACCTCGGCCCAGGCGCGGGACTCGCGACGCGAAGGACCGATTCGAGAGCCGGCTCGCTCAGCGGAGCACTTCTAGCAGGTAGAGCCTGTCGGAAGTGCTCCGCTATCGCGTGAGGGGCAGCGGCCCCCTGTTCTGTGGTGTGGATCCGGAAGGCCTTACCTGCCGAAGTCGCGCCACCGGTCGGTCAGTCCTTGTCCTCGAGGCGCGCCAGCGTCCTGCGGGCCTCCTCGACGGCGTCACGCGCCTCCTCGGCCGCGGAGACTGCCGAGTCGCGGTCGTCCTCGGCAGCCTCGAGCCCGTCCTCGGCACTCATGAGCGTCTGCTCGCGTTCGACGAGCTGACGCCGGAGCTCCTCGATCTCCGACCTGAGCTGAAGCGCACGGGCCTCGAGCTTGGAGACCTTCTCCTCGTGCTTGCGCTGCTCGCGCGAGGCCGATTTTGCCGTCCGCTCCGCCTCCGCGAGCGCCTCCTTGGCTCGTTCGAGCGCGGCGCGGCGCTCGGCGGCCTCTTCCTTCGCCCTGGCGGAGTCCTTCTTCGCCTTGCTGCCCTTCTTCTTGCGCCCGCCCTTCGCCGGCTTGGCGCCCCCGCCCCGCTCCCCCAGTGCGTCCGGGACCGCGAGCACGCCGCCGAGGTCGACGGAGTCGAATCCGCTGCTCTCCATGGGTTGGACCAGGAAGCCGGTGCGCAGCGCGGCCGCGGCGTCTTCGTCGGCCATCGCGGCCTGGAGGGTGTCCGCCGTCTGCTCGGCGACTCCGGCGCTCACCTTCTGGCCCTCCTCCTCGGCAAGGTCTCGCGCCTTCCCGACGACGGCGGAGAGCAGCTTGCGGCGCTGCTGGCCTAGGGCCCGGAGCTGCGCGGCGTCGAGCTCGTCCTGGGCCTGGCGCAGCGTCTCGCCGAGCTCGAGGATCTGATCGACCTCGTCCTCCATCTGCCGGACCATGAGATTGGCCAGCCAGGCGGCGACCGACGGCTTGGCCAGGCCCTGGATGGCCCAGGCGAGGTCGGTGTTCCCCTCCTTGCGGACCCCCTTGGCGCGAGCGTTGCGCGTGGAGATGAAGTCGCCGAGCGGCAGGCCGTAGAGCTCGTTCGCGACGGCGACGAGGTCTTGCTGCTGGCTCGGCATGACTCCATTGTGTCGGGCAACGCCGCGACGGCGGCTGTTCTCGGGACCGTACGGCGGCGCCGACGGACATCAGTCCGCACGGGCGCCGGCCGTCACGCGGAGCGTGATGCCGTCGCTCCACGGCACCAAGGCCCACGGGACGAGCGGCGGACGCGAGCGGGCGACGAGCGTGACCTCCGCCGTGGTCCCGTCAGGCGTGCCGGTGGGCTCCGCGACGGCCAGCTCCTCGAACTGGCCGACCACCGGGCCGGGCACGGAGGCGAGGTAGTCGTCCACGGTGCTCCCGGACCAGGGTACGGGCAGCCAGGATCTGGGCAGGCGTCGGTCGATGCGTGACCAGTTGGTCGGTTCGCCAGACACTCAAGCTCCGATCCAGGAGGACGAACGAGTCACGACAGCCACTCTTCGGGATCTACCCGTGCCACGGTAGGTGTAGCCACTCCTGCGTTTATCCGGTTCGCAGCTCACCGAGAAGCCAGCACCATGGGGCCATGACGACTCATGAATAAGCCATCGAGTCCGTGATCCCCGGTCTGGCGTTCCTGGTGCCTTCACCGCCGGCGCACCCATGCAGGCGTTCGGCACGCTCCGCACGGAACGCTTCGAGTGCGTGTGGAAGCGGCACACTGCGTGGCTCGCCGTCGGACAGCCAGCCAAGGAGCAGCCGTTCACCTCTGACGAGCTTTCCGCTCTGGCTCGAGGATCTCCTGCGTCCGCTCGATGCAGACGTTGTCGAGGCGATCCGCGAGAGGCATCGAGCCGACGAGAACCCACACAAAGCGTGGATCATCGTCACCCCCAGCAAGCACGCCGTGCTGACGACGACAGCCGAGGACACTGACAACCTTGTCGAGGTCTTCCTTGAGCTCTACGGCAACCTTGTGGACGCCACCGCTTGAGGAGGGGTGGACGCCAGGAGCGCAACCGTCACGGTGTGTAGCAGACCACCTTGAGGAGGTGAACAACCAATGTCCGTAGAGATCAAGGCACTATCGGAGGAAGAAGTCCGAGTGTGGTTCGTGATGCAGATGAGCGGGGTATCGAGCCCACGCCCTCATCGGCAACGACAGCGACTGGGATGAGTTCCGCGACATCAAGTCGCAGGCCGCAGCGAATAACCACCTCCGCGGTACGAAGCGCCCTGGTTCAACCACCAGGGCGCTTCGTCGTGTTTAGGCGCGCTTCGACCGAGCTGCGCGTCGATCGCGCAGCTGCACCCATGCTCGGCGCAAAGCCGCAACTTCTTCAGGACGGAACCCGAGGCTCTCGACGAGCACTCTCTCGTCAACCAGATCGAGTGCGTCTTCAAACCGTCGTTCCCGAACCAGTTCGTCCACCTTCTGGTGCAGCGTGTCAGAGACGACTGTCGGGTCCACAACGGGCAAGAGCCCACACTCACTGGGCTCGAGTTCGAGGATGCCTCCACCGTAACTACGGCCCAGCACTTCCGAGAGGGCGAATGTTGCCGAGTTGAACGCGCCGACAGCTAGGCGCTTCATGTCGACACCGTCCTTGACGCGAACCCGATGGACGGTGTCTGTGCTCGTCGCACCGGCGCTGTTTGCGATCAAGCGTGGGTGAGTTGATATCTGACGCAGCATGAACCCGTCAGGAGCCCACAACGAGGGCACCTCCCACCAGGCTCGGCGGATACGGCATTTGTATCCCTGGGGTACGCCAGCTCCCTCACCGGCTGCGAGGTAGCTAGCGAGTTGGGGATGCTTCTCGAGGTCGACGTCTTGAGACACCGTAAGAAGGCGCGTCCGAGCCGTCGTGCCATCCTGCTCATCCAAGTCCTCGTTCGTGAAATGCAGACCGCCCACCTGGGTGCTTCGAGCAACCAGAGGCATGGTGAAGTCTGCAAGTCCCCGGTGGTCAACTTCTGATTTGGTCATGCAGAAGAACGAGTTGCGTCCTGTGACCACACCGACGTTCACGTCGGCGTATGTGCCCAGTGGAGTCAGGCGGTGGTCTCTTCTCACGCTACGCAGCAGCTCGATGGCTTCAGTGTCGAGGAAGTACTTCGTCCACTTCTCCGAGTCATGCAGCGGAGCTCGAACAGCGGAGGTATCCGTCTCCCAGAAGGCATCTAGATTCGTAGCATCTGTCAGCTCGACTGTCCGGATCACAGCTGGTCCGTCACCGCGCTCGGCGAGCAACAGCACGACCTCCTGCAGGATGCCTGGAAAGACCAGTTGTTTGAAGGCGACCACCGTGATGCTTGAGCAGTTGTCGACCAAGTAGGAACGGAGGGCTGCCGCGTACCCCACCTGAAGGAGTTCCGCTGGGAGAACAAGGCCGACACGTCCACCGGACCTCACCGCAAGTAGAGAACCCACAACGAACGGGACCCATGCGTTGGTGAGCTTGGTCGGGCGCATGCCCTGGGTGCGCATCAGATCAAGGGCAAGCTCGCGCGAACTCGGATCCCAAGATCCGAAACGGATGTACGGCGGATTGCCGGCGACTCCGTCGAAGGTCGCCTGACGCTGGGGCGTCAACCAGGCGAAGAAGTCAGACACCTCCACGTCTGCACCGATGCTCGCCGCCTTCGCCGCCTCCTCGGGGATCAGCTCGACGGCGGTCACTTGGTCAATGCTGGCAGCTCTGACCAAGTGCTCCAGGATGGCTCCGTCGCCGCAGGCAGGCTCCAGAACCTTGGATCCGGCGGCACTCACCCAGTCAGTGATGAAGCGAGCGATTGGCTCCGGGGTGTAGTACCCACCCCGCAGCTTGTCGCCCTCAGGAGCCGCCTTCGCCGTGAACTGTGTCGCCATACGGCTCATCATCGCGCAGAGCACTGACGATCTCGGTACTGGCGTCTCCGGCGTGCCAACGAGGGCTGCCAGCCCCGACCCAATACGGTCAGTTCTGTGCCGTTCCTACGACCGTCGAAGATCGAGGCCAAGGAACAGATGGCTGCGCTGGTCGATGAGTACCAGCAGCAGGCCAGTGACTTGGAGGCCTCCAACTCTCGTTACACCGAGACCGAGGCACGCGGACAGTTCATCGACCGCTTCCTGACGATCCTCGGGTGGGACGTACACAATCTCGCAGGTCAGCCCCAGATCCTCCGTGATGTCGTGCTCGAACGCATCAGCGAGAGTGACGTTGGGGGCCGCCCCGACTACCGCCTTCGTCTAAACGGCAAGGACCGACTGCCGGTCGAGGCTAAGAAGCCATCGGTACCGCTCGCTTCGGCTGCTGCTGCCGCGCGGCAGACTCGCTCCTACGGATGGTCCTTGTCACTGCCCGCTGCAACTCTGACGAACATGGCCGAGACCGTTGTGTACGACACGACGTTCGCGCCCTCCCCCGAGGATGGCCCCGACGTCGCGGTCGTCCCTGACGGAAGGTTCACTGTCGATCAGTACGTCCCACGGTTTGACGACCTGTGGACGTTGCTCTCGTACGAGTCGGTGACGAGTGACGACTACTACGCGATGTACTCCTTCAGTGAGCCACGGCGGGGAACGTCACCGTTCGACAGAAGTTTCCTGGAGCAGTTCCGCTCGTGGCGACTCAAGCTGGCCCGCGACATCGCTTCCACGAACCCCGGTCTGTTGGCCGACGAGGTGGGCCGTAGAACCCAGCGGCTCCTCAACGCATTGCTGTTCCTCCGCGTGTGCGAGGACCGAAACATCGGGCAGTACGAGGCGCTCCTGAAGTCGGCTCAAGGGAACATGCTGCTGGACGCCTTCCGGGATGCCGATCGGGCGTTCAATGCGGGGCTCTTCGACGTCCTTCAGACCACGAACTACACCTCGACGGCCGTCGCCTCGATCATCCGGGAGATGTACTGGCCGCACAGCAAGTTCGCGTTCGGTGTCTTGCAGCCAGACGTTCTGGCAGCTGTCTACGAGCAGTACCTGGCGGAGCGAGTGCAGATCGACACCCACGGCCAGGTACGACTCGAAGAGAAGCCCGAGCTGACCCACGCAGGCGGCATCGTCGCTACGCCCGCTTGGGTTGTCGAGGATCTGGTCGACTATGCGCTGGAGGACAAGCTCACCCGTGGGCTGCCTGTGCCGGCCGGGCTGTCCCTGGTCGATCTTGCCTGCGGTTCCGGGCCGTTCCTGATCGAGGCGATGAACCGACTCATCGAAGCCGAGGAGGAAGCTGGACGCCACGTCGGTCTGGTAGAACGCGCAGCACTAGCGCAGAACCACCTGTACGGCGTCGACATCGACGGAGCGGCTGTCGAGGTAACTAGGCTGTCGATCCTTCTCACTGTGTTGGGTGAGGAAGTTGTGGACCCATCTCGCGACCGTGGCCTCCTGCCTGACCTCTCCCACAACCTGATCGTCGGCAACTCCCTGATCGAGCCGAAGTTCGATCGCGTTGTTCCAACGGCTGCCATGACCCCTGAACGCCGCTCGGCGGTGGCTCCCCTCGACCTTTCAGCGGCCTTCCAATCGGTGTGCGCGGCTGGTGGGTTCGATGTCGTGGTAGGAAACCCGCCGTACATCCGCATCCAGGTGCTGGCCGAGTTCATGCCTGACCAGCTCGACTACTTCCAGGACGCCCGGAGTGGGTACGGATCGGCCCAATCCCACAACTTCGACGTCTACCAGCTGTTTGTTGAACGCGCTTTTCAGTTCCTCAAGGAGGACGGCCGGTTCGCCTACATCGTGCCCAACAGGTTTACGAACTTGGTGCCCGCCGCAACCATGCGCAGCGTCCTCGGTCCTCGCCTCTCTAGGCTCGTGCACTTCGGCGACCAGCAAGTCTTCGACGGCCGGATGACGTACACCGCGTACGTAATGGCAGGGCCGAAGACAGACGAGCCTGCCGAGTTCTCCATCGTCAGCGATCTTGATGCATGGCAAGACTCGAGAGCCTGCTCTACCGTGCGAGTCGACCGGGCAGATCTGACAGCTGCGCCATGGCCTGTTGCTACCGAAGCACGCACCAAGGTTTTCGAGAAGATGGAGCAGACGGCAGTCGCTCGGCTCGGAGACGATGGATGGGTCAACATCTTCGTGGGCGTCCAGACGTCTGCCGACGGCATCTTCTTCATCCACCCTGACCAGAGCAGATCGACGGACGAAGTCGCCGTCTTCATCGACATCAACGGAGCCCGTCAAGAGGTCGAGTGGGGCATTCTTCGTCCAGCGGTGAAGGATCGGACCTTCGAGCCCTACGGACAAGACCCGATCCCCGACTCTTACGTCATCTTCCCGTACGACGTTCAGCCACCTGCACCAGGCCGAAAGCGTGGCACTGCAACGGTATACGACGAAGCGACCATGCGGGCACGCTTCCCGAAAGCGCTCGACTATCTGATGGCTCATCGCCGAACCCTGACAACCGGACGGAACGTCTCGCCTGACCCAGGACCATCCTTCTGGGCCTACGGCAGGTCCCAGTCACTGACCAAGCTTGACGAGCCGAAGCTCATCGTCCGTGTGCTGTCCCGTGCTCCGCAGTACATGTTCGATGAGGCGGGACTGGTGGTCCCTGGTGGTGGCGATGGCGGCCCCTACTACCTCCTCCGTCCCGACAGCGCTTGCCCATACTCGATCCGTGTCATACAGGCCCTGATGTCCCATCCTGCTGTTGACGCCTACGTGGCTTCACGCGGTCGGGCTTACTTAGGTGCGTACATAGTCCACCGCAAGGCGTTCATGGCGTCGGTGCCAATCCCAACGTTGGACGACGCGCAACAGCAAGCTATCGAGGAGGACGTGGAGGAGGTGCAATCGATAGTTGTCCGACTCCGCACCGAGACCGACGCAGCGCTGCGCACGACGCTCCTCGGCCGCATGGAGGTGCTGCAGGCACAGGTGAATCGGCTGATCTCCGACGCCTACATGCTTTCTGACGCAGACACCTCTGCAATCGTCGGTGACTAGGGCGTGTCTGTTTATCGGTGCGTGCGGTGGTAGGTGACGGTGGCAGCCAAGAGCACGCCGCCGAGGAAGGTCAGCGCGTACTTGTCGTAGCGGGTAGCGATCGCGCGCCACTGTTTGAGGCGGTTGAAGCCTCGTTCGACGGTGTTGCGTTCGCTGTAGAGGGCGGGTTCGAACTTCGGTGGTCTGCCGCCGGCCGCGCCCTTGACCTTGCGGCGCGCGATCTGGTCGCGGCGTTCGGGGATGGTGTGCGCGATCCGCATCCAGCGCAGCCTGGCTCGGGTCGAGTCGTGGGAGTAGGCCTTGTCCGCGAGCAGCTGGAACGCCCCGGCCAGGGACCGGCCGGTCTCGGCCCGGCGCTGGTCCAGCAGCGGCCACAGGTTCGGGTTGTCCCCGCCCTGACCTGGGCCGAGCAGGACGCTCACGGGGGCACCGCCCTGGCTGAGAGCCTGGGCTGGACCGTGGCTGAGGTCTACGAGGACAACGACGTCTCCGCGTCCACCGGGAAGGCGGCCGGCGTACCAGCGCATGATGCGCGACGTCGCCGAGGGGCACCTCGACGCGGTCGTCGTGTGGGACGTCGACCGACTCACTCGAACGCCCCGTGAGCTTGAGGACGTCATCGACCACGCCGACCGCGCTGGCCTCAGGCTCGCGTCCGTCGGAGGCGACATCGATCTCGCCACTGAGCAGGGCCGCATGCTCGCCAGGATGAAGGGCACCGTTGCGCGCTACGAGGTTGAGCAGTCGGCCCGGCGGCTGCGTCGCAAGCATGCCGAGCTCGCCGCTCAGGGAGCCCACAATGGGCGCCGCCCGTTCGGATGGGACCTCGCCCCCACCGGCCTCACCATCAACCAGGCCGAGGCCGCCGTGGTCCGTGAGTGCGTGTCGCGGGTGCTCGCCGGCGAGGGACTGTGGCGGATCCGGAACGACCTAACCAGCCGCGGCGTCACGACCACCACGGGTGGGCCGTGGCAGACGCAGACGCTGCGGCGCATGCTGCTGCGCTGGCGGAACTGCGGCGTCCGCACACACAACGGCACCCCGGTCGCGACCGGCCAGTGGAAGCCAATCATCGATCGAGAGACCCACGATCGCGTCGTCGCCACGCTGACCGATCCGGCACGCAGGAGCAACAACCGCGGCACCGCCATCAAATACCTGCTGACGTCGATCGCAGCCTGCGGCGAGTGCGCCCGACCCATGGTCGGCGTGGCCGAGCACACCTACAAGATCCGCGTCCGCCGCGCCTCCGGGCCGGGTATCCAGACCCGCACCTACCCCCGCTCCTACAAATGCCCCCACGCCGGCTGCATGCGCGTCTCCCGAGGCATGGACGACATCGACGACCTCGTCACCCGCGTGGCCATCGGCGTCCTCGAACGCGACGGTGTCCGCGTCCTCGGCGGAGACCCGGACATCGCCGCGGCGGCGCGGGAACGGATCGACGCACTGCAGGCGAAACTCGCCCTCGCGGCGGACCAGTACGCGGACGACATCATCACCGGCGAGCAGATGGCCAGGATCACCGACCGCGTCCGACCACAGATCACCGCCGAGCACGCACGGCTGCGGACGGCGCTGCCCGCAGAGGGTCTCGCGGCCTTCGCCGGACCCGGCGCTGCTGACGCGTGGGACTCCGCTGACGTGGAGACACGGCGCCGGATCCTGACCGCCCTGGGCATCGAGCTGCGAGTCGATCGCGTGGGCCCGGGGCGTGGCGGCGTGTTCGATCCGGAGTCCGTCCAGATCACCTGGGGGCGCTAGGCGCCACCCTCGGCCTCGAGGTAGGCGTCGACGAGCATCTGCCGCTCCCGGCTACGCCAAGGTCCTCCAGAACGACGAGCAACTCAAGGCCGCCCTGACGCTCAAGGGCCTCGACATCAAGGACAACCTGCCGGCCCGCGAGTACGACGTGCTCCTCGACCTGGCCGTGCGTCCCTCGTCCCAGGCCGCGTCCAAGGAAGTACTCGACGCCATTTCGGCCGAGGCCAAGAAGGGAGCCTGACTCATGAGTATCTGGACCGGCCAGTTCTGGAAGGCCACCGCCGAGCGAGCGATCGCCACCGCCGCACAGTCCGCCATCGTCGTCCTCGGCGCGGAACAGCTCAACGTCCTAGAGGTGGACTTCGTCGAGGTCGGAGGGTTCGTCGCCGGCGGTGCCGTCCTCGCGATCCTCAAGGCGCTCATCGCGAACGCCGCCACGAAGGAAGGGCCGTCCACCACACATGCAGAGGTGGTCAACCTGCCCGGCTGGCACGAGGCGTAGTGACGATGCACCCCCAGTGCGACCACTGCCCCAGGGAAGGTGTCGCCGCCCGCTATTGCGCCAACGAGTGTGACACGGCCGACCGCGAGTGGGCCGCCAAGGTCAGGTCCGCCGAGCGGCCGCGGCGAGGTGAATGAGTTAGACGCTCTTCCGTCTGGCCAGATGCTGAGCAGATCCTGTGGACGTTCCGAGGCGGCCTAGAGCCCGACCTGAGCGACCAGGGCTAGTTTTCATTCCAGAGGCGCTGGCGTTTCACCCCCCGCTACGTCAGCACCCCACACAGAGCCCCCGTCCACCCTCACCGGGTGGGCGGGGGCGTTGGTGTGTCTGCGGTCGGCGCGACCATGAGCACGTGCCCGAGATGCGAGTCCTGGCCTGGAACGAGGGACGTCAACGGATCCTGAACGCCCACCCCGTGCCAACCAGGTTCAGCCGCGCTCGAGAGCCATCCCGGTGACGGCCCGGATCGATTGGGAGCGTGACGGCGTCGAGCGCCGGGCCACGGTCGCCACCGCCTGGACGCACAGTCTCGTCCTCGTCGACGTCTCGGACCCACGCAACCTGCTCACCGCCGCGTGGATCCGGCTCGAGCACGTCGCCCGACGTTAACTACGCTCGCAGACGCCCGGAACGTCGACTGACACAACGCCCTACTCGCAGCCGACGCCGTCGCCGTCACGATCGAGATGGGACCCGTAGCCGGGGTCTCCGGCGTAGACGGGGTCCGCGCCGGCAGCTCGAGCAGCGTCACAGTTGTCGTAGTAGACGTTCGCCGGTGCTGGCTCTGGCGCTGGTGCTGGCTCGGGCTCCGGCTCTGGCTCGGGTGCCGCGGCGGCGGCTTCTTCTCGTTGTTGGATCTCCGCTTCGCGTTGATCAAGCGCTGCGGTTCTGGCTTCATCCTCGGCTTCCCGCGCGGCGAGGTCTTCCTCTCGCTTGGCCAGGGCTGCTTCCCCCTCAGCCAGCTCCGCCTCAGCGGTTTCCACCGCCGCCTGGGCGTCCTCCAGTTGCCGATTCGCAGTTTCCAACTTGCTACTCGTGGAGGTCAGTTCCTCTTGCGCCTGTTCGAGCTCATCCTCAAGAGCCATGTACTCCCCGGTGGCCGTCACGTCGACCGGAGTGCTGCCGGCGCCGAAGCCGAGGAAGAAGGCCAGGAGGAAGGCCACCGCGAGGAGAAGCCGTCGGCGCCATGGACGCTTCTTGCGAGTCGTCTCCTCGTGTGAGCTGTCATCAGCCGGCGTACCTGCTGGCTCTGCCGAGTATTCGTGCTGCTGTGCTTGCCATGTCATCGTGTCTGCCCACCAAAGATCACAGCGACCAGCGGGTAGGACCACTTCGTCCAGAAGACCCCGGATACTGGCCGCGCCCGCTCGTCCGTGTTCCGAAGCCTAGGGCGCGGTCCGGCGGAAAGTCCTGGGATCAGTCCGTGGGCGAGCATCCCCCGTATATCGCCAGCACAGCCGCGGTGATCCTCGCGGCGACGTCGCGTCGACGTGGGCGCCGCTCAACGATGTCCACCGGCGCAAGGACAGCGCTAACGAAACTTGCCCGGTTCGTTGATCCAGATCTCCTCGATCTCAGGATCATCCAGATAGCGCTGCAGGGGGCCGAGACCGGCGACGGCGTTGACCACCTCGGTGACCGCACCGTCGGGATCCGTCAGCGGCGGGACGAGCCCGGCCACCGAACGGTCGTCGTAATCGGCGATCGCCGCCGTAGCCAGCGCACGCACACCGTCCGTGTCGCGTGCCGGATCGACTCCGCGGCGGCGGACGAGCTCACGCACCTCTCCCTCGAGCAGCGCGACGCCCTCGTCCATGCCTGCTGCTCCCTGCGCCAGCTCGCCAAGTGGTGTAATCCGTAGACGGGCAACATACGCGAACTGTGAGATTGCGCATAGCCGCCGTCTCAGCCCTGTGGACGAGCACGATCCGCAGGCTCCTCAAGGCCGAGTCGAGGTGGTCCGCCAGAGCACGTCGTCCGCGACGGCGACGGCGGCCGTGCGCGAGGAGACGCCGAGCGTGGCGTGGATGTTCTCGACGTGCTTGCGCACGGTGCCCTCGGCGATCCCGAGCCGACGCGCGATCGCCGCGTTCGTCGCCCCTTGCCGCACCAGGCCCAGCACCTGGCGCTGCCGTGCCGTCAGGGCCGGTCCGCCGTTGGCGCGCCCGGGCGTCTGCTGGCAACCCCGCCGATAGATGCGGGCGACGTGCGGGCGCAGCAGCCCGAGCAGGAACCGGTCTCCCTCGGTGAAGTCCGGGCCGGCAGCGCGACTGAGGCACAGCCGGATCGTGCTGCCGGTCGCGCCGTCCGGCAGCACGAGCAGGGCATGGTGCTCGAGTCCCAGGGGTTTGAAGTACTCGACGTACATGGGGCTCGCGTGGAGCTGCCGGCTGCTGAGGAAGTCCGTGGCGATGGTGACGCTCGCCGTGTCGCCGGTGCGGTCCGGATAGCTGCAGGGCTCGAAGTCCCAGAAGTGCCTCCAGAAGGGTGGCGTGCCGGGGAGGACGTCGGGCCCCGGACCGACACCGCCGAACACGCGGACGCTGCCACCCTCGAGGTCCTGGCTCCACCGGCAGGTCTCACGCAGGCTGTCGACTGCGCGGAAGGTCGCGACGTCCGAGCGCAGCACGTTCGCGAGGGAGCACAGCAAGGACCGCGGCAGGCCCCGACCGGGTGCCGGTGCCCGCTCGGCCTCGTGGAACGCCTCGGCCAGCTCCGCCAGCTCGACACGTCCGGAACGCCGCGAGGTCGTGGACCTCACCGCCGTCGGCTCCTCATCGCCACCATGGGCTCCACCTCGACCGGGGCGTCACCGGGCGACACGCTGCGCACTGACTCGAGCGACCGTACGGGCAGACCGACGGCGGGCCCGACGTCCCGCGGGACCTCGCGCAGGTCCCACCACTCGTCCGGCCCCCAGACCCGCTCCGTCGCGGTACCGGTCATCGCTCCACCGTCCCGGTTCGTGCTGCCTCCATGGTGCCACGATCGTGAGCCGCAGACACCGTCCTTGGTGCGTACGCAGATCTGCGTATGGCGCCGCAGCCGGCACAGGACGACCGTGGAACCGCTCACCGGACGCGACGAGGCGAAGGAGCACCACCATGACTGCTGAGCCGACGACCGAGCCGGCCATCGCCGATCAGGCCCCGAAGCTGCTCGGCCACATAGCCGGCTACGTCGCGCACCGCTGCATCGGCCTCGGGCTGCGCGCAGGCCTGCTCGCCGAGCTGGCCGACGCACCGGGTCTGACTGCCGACGAGCTGGCCGAACGGTGCCGCCTCGATCCCTTCTACGTGTGGGTCTGGTGCCGCGGCACGCTCGCCGCCGGTGTGCTCGAGCGCGACGACAACGGCGGCACCGCCCTGTCCCGCGACGCCCGTTACCGGCTCGCACCGCACATGGCGACCCTGCTGCTCGACCGCGACTCGCCCGCCTACATGGGCGCGGTCTTCTCGGTGCTGCTGCAGCCCGAGATCTTCGAGCGCTTCGAGCAGACCCTGGCGAGCGGTGAACGCATGTGGTGGGAGGACACCAGCCCCGAATGGATCCGCGCGGTGTCCGGCTCCGGGCGTCCCTTCTACACGCGGCTCGTCCCCGCAGGTCTGGACCAGGTCCCCGGCCTGGCCGAGCGGCTCCGGGACGGCTGCCGCGTCGTCGACACCGCCTGCGGCACGGGTACCGGGTTGCTCCGTCTGGCCGAGCACTACCCACGCTGCGAGCTCGTCGGCGTGGACGGGGACGTGCACTCGCTCGACCAGGCGCGTGCCGCCGTCGCCGCGGCCGGGCTCGACCAGGTCGAGCTGGTCCGCAGCCCGCTGGAGGAGATGACGCTCGACCGCCCCGCCGCCGTGGTCATCAACAACATCTCGATGCACGAGTGCCGCGACATCGACGAGGTGACGCGCCGCGTGCACGACACGCTGGAACCCGGCGGGTGGTTCGTCATCTCCGACTTCCCCTTCGCGGACAACGAGGAGGCGCTGCAGACACCACCCGGGCGGGTGATGTCGGGCATTCAGTTCTTCGAGGCGCAGATCGACGATCAGCTCCTTCCCCGAAGCACCTACGACGAGCTGCTCGCCCGCCACGGCTTCACCGACGTCGGCCACGTCGCGCTCACACCCATGCACGCCGTCACCTGGGGCCGGCGCGTCTGAGCCCCCGCTCGACCTCAGCAACCACCACACAGAGAGGAAGGATCATGTCCATCACCGGCCAGCCGACCCGCAACGGGGTGAACGTCGAGCAGCTGACCCAGACGGTCGGCGCGATCCAGGACGACCCGTCGCTGGCGAACTTCACCTTCCGGGCGACCAACACCTGGCTCGACGGGGGCCGCTCGCGCACCTCCGTCCAGGGCTTCTGGGGCGCCGGGCGCGAAGACGACTCGCGCGGCAACCCATTCGTGCTCGAGGGCGACGAGCCTCCGGTGCTGCTGGGCACCAACCACGCCCCGAACGCCGTCGAGACCGTGCTGCACGCGCTGGGCTCCTGCCTGGCCGTCGGCGTCGCCTACAACGCCGCCGCGCAGGACATCGAGGTACGTCACCTCGAGATCGAGCTGGAGGGCGATCTCGACCTGCACGGCTTCCTGGGGCTCTCCGAGGACACCCGGGCCGGCTTCCACGGCATCCGGGTGACCTGCCGCATCGACACCGACGCCCCCGACGACAAGGTCGCGGAGCTCATCGCCCACGTGCGACGAACCTCGCCCGTGGTGGACATCGTGAGCAACCCGGTACCCGTCGAGATCCAGCGCACCTGAACAGCAGGATCGGCCGGGTGCGTCGCCCGGGCGGAACTCAGCACCCGGGGAGGTGTTCCGCCCGGGCCGTCGGGTCCCCGGGCCGGTGGCGTGGTGGCTCCGAGCACTCGTCTCGGGGTCACCGCGGCCGGGTGCACCCGTTCGTGCCCGCCGGCCGGGAGCAGATCCGCCGTCGGGCGGGAGCCTGCAGGCCGTACGTACCGCGAAGAGCTCACCCCTCCACGGCGCGTGCGCCTGGTCCCGCACCCCGGCGCGTTCTAGGTTGGCCGTGTGGTCCGTTCAGCACTCGCTCTCGCCGCCCTCGCCACCACGGCCGTTCCCGGCCTGGACGTGGTGGCGACGCGGCCACCCCAGGCCACGTCGAGCGAGTACCAGACCACCGGCCTGCTCGACGCCGGAGGCCGCAGCTGGGTGGTGCGCGCACCCCTGACGACGGCGGCCGGTGCCGCCCTGGAGGGCGAGGTCGCCCTGCTGTCCCAGCTCGTCAGGGAGGTCGACGAGGGCCGGCTGCCGTTCGACGTCGCCCGTCCGGTCGGTTTCGCCGAGCTGCCCGAGGGCGGCCGGGCCATGGTCCACCGCGCGCTCGTCGGCCGACCCCTGGAGCTCGAGGAGCTCACGGCCGGGCCCGGGCTCTCCGCCGCGCTCGGGCGCGCCATCGCCGCGTTCCACGAGCTCGACGCCGCCGTGATCGCCGATGCGGGCCTGCCGGTCTACGACCCCGACGCCTACCGCAAGCGCCGCCTCGCCGAGGTGGACGAGGCCGCCCGCACCGGCCGGGTGCCGGCCGCACTCCTGAACCGGTGGGAGCACGCCCTCGAGGACGTCAAGCTGTGGCGATTTCGCCCGACGCCCGTGCACGGAGACCTCGCCCCCGAGCACGTCCTCGTCACCGACGGCAGGGTCAGCGCGATGCTCGGCCTCACCGACGCCCACGTGGGTGACCCGGCCGAGGACCTGGCGTGGCTGCAGGCGTCGGCGCCCGAGGAGTCCCTCGACGCCATCGAGGAGGCGTACGCACTCGCGCGCACTGAGAGCGCCGACGAGACGCTCATGGAGCGCGCCCTGCTGGTCTCCGAGCTCGCCCTCGCGCGGTGGCTGCTCCACGGCGTGCGCACTGGCGAGGCCACGGTCGTCGAGGACGCGACCGAGATGCTCCACCAGCTGGCCGACGAGGTCACCGACGCCCCCGAGATCGGGGCTCGCGAACCGGCCCCTGGCTGGGCCTACGAACCGGACGAGACAGACGCTGCGGGCCAGATCGACGAGCCGGACGAGGCTGTGGGCGACGACCCCGAAGCCGACGACCCGGATGCCGAGCAGCCCGACACGGAACCGGACGGTGACGACGCGCCGGTCGAGCCGGACTCCGCGGGTGCGACCGAGGACCTGCACCTGGGCACGAAGCTGCCGGACTTCCTCGCGGAGCGTGAGGACGACAGCGAGACACGCTGACGCGGCCCGTTGACAACCACCTGGTTGACAAGCGCCGCTCTCGGTGCTGTGATCAACCTCATGGTTGACAACATTGGGGCCGAGGACACTGCCCCGGCGGACGAGTACCGACAGATCGCGGCAGGCTTCACCGCACGCGTGCACGGCGCCACGGCGGCCTCCTGGGACAACCGGTCCCCGGTGCCCGAGTGGACGGCTCGCGACGTCGTCCGGCACCTCGTGGAGTGGTTCCCGCCCTTCCTGACGGACGCCACCGGCATCGAGCTGCCGCCCGTGCCGTCGGTGGACGACGATCCTGTCGCGGCGTGGGACCAGCACAGCGCCGCCGTCCAGGCGCTGCTCGACGACCCGTCGCACACCGACACCCCGTTCCGGCACCCGCGACTGCCGGAGATGCCGCTCGGTACCGCGGTCTCGCAGTTCTACACGGCCGACGTCTTCATGCACACCTGGGACCTGGCCAGGGCCACCGGCCAGGACGAGCGGCTCGATCCGGAGCGCTGCCGCGTGATGTACGAGGGCATGCTCCCGCTGGACGAGATGCTCCGGGCGAGCGGGCAGTACGGGCCGCGCGTCCCGGTCCCGGACGACGCCGACTGGCAGACCAAGCTGCTGGGCTTCATCGGCCGCCGGCCGTAGCCGTCAGCCGCCGGCGGCGATCGCGCGCGTGATCCGCGCGATGACCTCTTCCTCGCCGAGGTCGCCGGCACGCACCGTCTCGTCGTGCCCGACGTAGTAGAAAGCACCACGGACCCGCTCCAGCGGGATGCGCCGCGAACGGGACCAGGCGAGGCGGTACAGGGCGAGCTGCATCTCCTTCTCGGCCAGGTCTTCGGCGTCACGTGGCGGCCGACCGGTCTTCCAGTCGACCACCTCGACATCTCCCCCGTCCTCGAAGACGGCGTCGATGCGGCACCGCACGATCGTCCCGGCGACCGGCGTCTCGAGGTCCACCTCGATGTCCGAGGGCCGTCGGCTCGCCCACTGCGAGGCCGCGAAGGTGCGCTGCAGGCGCGCCAGCTCGGCGTCGGTGATCGTGAGGGTGCCCTCGTCCTCCCCGCTGCCGGCGACGTCGTCGACGTCCAGCAGCGCGGCCCGCCCGTAGAAGTGCTCGACCCACTGGTGGAACCGGGTGCCGCGGCGGGAGACGACCGTGGGCTCGGTCGGCACGGGCCGGCGCCGGTCGCGCGCGAAGGACCGCGGGTCCTGGACCAGGCCGACCACGGAGGAGGCCGACAGGTGACCGGCAAGAGGGACGTCGCGCTGCCCGCCGCGATCACGTTCCTTCAGCAGCAGCTCGGCATCCTCACGCCAGCGGTCCACGACCGGCTCACCTGTCCGGGCGGTGAGGTCGACGGCGGAGCCGCGGGCTGCCCGGACCTCCTGCGCCGCTGCCTCGCGCGGAGCCCGGCGTGGCCCCAGCGGGTCGAAGGGCCACTGGACCGGCTCTGCGTCGGCACCGGGGTTCTCGGCGCCGTCGGGCGGCTCGGCGGCCCATTCGTCGAGGTCGTCGACCAGGCCGGCCCGGCGCGGCTCGGCCAGGAACCGCGACGGCGGCAGCGTCGACTTGCCCTCCCGGAACCACGACCCGGACAGCAGCAGGCTGTGGCGCGCGCGGGTGAGCGCCACGTATGCCAGGCGCCGTTCCTCGGCGACCCGGTGCTGACCGGCGGCCACCCGGAACGCGACCCTGGCCTCCTCGACCTCGCTGTGCGTGGCGGCGCCGGCGACGTCCAGCGCGGGCAGCGCGTCGGCATCCTGGCGCAGCGGGTACGGCAGCTCGCCGACGGCGGTCAGCCACGCCGAGCTGGTGACGCTCAGGTCCGGTTTGGGCCTGGTGTCGTAACCGGGGAACTGTGACTCGACGAGGCCGGGGACGGCGACGACGTCCCACTCCAGCCCCTTGGCCGCGTGCACGGTCAGCACCTGCACGACGGCGGAGTCGGGCTCGACGTCGCCGGTCTCGACGGCGTCCAAGCCTCGTTCACGCTCCTCGGCGGCGTCCAGCCAGTTGAGGAACGCGCCGAGGGCGGGCCGCTCGGAGTCGCCGGCGAAGGAGGCGGCGACGTCGGCGAACGCGTCCAGCGCGGCACGGCCCGCCCCGGAACCGCCGGAACGGACGGCCACCTCGATGTCGAGGCCGAGCAGCTGCTCGGTGGCGACGACCAGCTCGGGGAGCGTGAGGTGGCGCAGGGACCGGATCTGTCGCAGCACGCCGCCGAGGCGGCGCACGCGTGCCGCACCCGTTTCGCTCATGGTCTGCCCGCGTGAGCCGGTCCAGCCGGCGTGGGGCGGCTGCTCGACCGCCTCGACGAGGCTCGCCTCCTCGCGGGCGTCGAGGCGCCGGTCCGTCTCGTCGCTGAGCGGCTCGATCGCCTGCTTGGCGAGGTGCCGCGCCCAGTCCTGAAGGGCGTGCAGGTCGGCGACGCCGAGCCGCAGGTTCGTCAGCAGCCGGACCATCGCGTCACCGCGGGTGGCGTCGTCGGCCACGCGCAGGGCGGCGCGCACGTCGACGATCTCCGGCGTGGCGAGCAGCCCGCCCATGCCGATTACGCGGTGCGGCAGGCCACGGTCCTCCAGGGCACGCACCACGCCGGCGAACTGGCTGCGCTTGCGGCACAGCACGGCGGCGGTCCGCTCGCCCGCGGGCTCCCAGCGTTCGGCGAGGAAGCCGGCGACCCGCTCGGCCTCCTCGACCTGGCCGGTCACGTAGAGGCCGCTCACCTCGCCGGGGGCCGCGTCCGGCCGCGCGCGCAGCTGCGGCACCTCGACGTCGGGTCCGCGGCCACCGCCGGCTCGCAACGGTCCGGAGACGGCGTTGGCGGCGTCGAGGATGCCGTGGTCGTTGCGCCACGAGGTGCTCAGCGCGAGCGTCTCGGCGGGCCGGTCCCCGGCCTGTGGGAAGCGCTCCGGGAACTGCGCGAGCGAGGCGGCCGAGGCACCGCGCCAGCCATAGATCGCCTGGTGGGGGTCGCCGACGGCGGTCACCGGGTGGCCGTCCCCGAAGAGGTGGGCGAGCAGTTCGAGCTGGGCGACGGAGGTGTCCTGGAACTCGTCCAGGAGCACCACCCGGTACTGGGCCCGGAGCTGGGCGCCGACCTCGGGCACGGCACGCGCGACGCGGGCGGCGAGGGCGACCTGGTCGGCGAAGCTGATGAGGCCGCGGTCGCGCTTGCGCTGCTCGAAGGCCTCGATGACGTCGAGGAGGGCCGCGCGCTCGTCGAGGGAGGCCACGATCTTGAGCACGTCGGCCTTGGGCGCCTTGAGCCGGTCGGGCTGCTTGTCGACCAGGTCCGAGCGCAGGTCGGCGAGCATGGCGCGTGCCTCGGCGACCGTCAGGACGTTCTCGGTGAGCCCGGCCGCCAGGTCGAGGACGGCCTGGGTGACGGTGCTGACCGCCTTCTCGGTGTCCAGGTCCTCCTGCCAGTTCTGCACGATGTCGTCCGCGAGCTGCCAGGCGCCGGCCTCGGTGACCAGGCGTGCGTCGGGGTCGGCACCGACCCGCAGCGCGTGGTCCCGCGCGAGCGTGCCCGCGAAGGAGTTGTAGGTGGCGATCTGCGGCCGATCGACGTCCAGGCCCGACGTCTGCGCCGCACCGGCCGTCTGGTCCTCGTCGCGCTCCGGCGGCGTGATCCCGGCGGCGCGCAACCCGCGCAACCGTGCCCGGACGCGGTGGGCGAGCTCGGCGGCGGCCTTTCGGGTGAAGGTCAGGCCCAGGACCTCCTCACCGCGGACGTAGCCGTTGGCGACGAGGTAGACGACCCGGGCGGACATGGTCTCGGTCTTGCCCGATCCCGCACCGGCGACGACCAGCAGTGGTGCGAGCGGCGCCTCGATGACGCGGGTCTGCTCCTCGGTGGGCGTCGGCAGGTCGAGACGGGCGGCGATCTCGGCGGCCGAGTACGTCGCCGGACCGGCGGGCTTGGACGTCCCCAGCTCGGGGCCGAAGAGCTCGAGCTGCTCGCTGCGGATGGTCATCGGACCCGTCCCCCGTCCTCCTGCAGCGGGCAGGACGTGCGCACCGGACAGGTGCGGCACTTGTCGTTGACGGTGGCGACGAAGACCGCGCCGCCCATCGTCTCGGCCGCCTCGCCGAGCAGCTCGTGCGCCCACCGGGGGTCCTCGGCCCGGTCGATCGGGTCCTGCTCGCGGGAGGTGGGGCCGCGCTTGCCCGCGCCCAGGTAGACCAGCCGGGCACCGTCCGATCGAACGTCGTCGCCCCAGGCGCCCGACTCGACCGCGACCTGGTAGACGCCGAGCTGGGCGTGGCGCTGGCCGTCGTCCTTGGAGACCGGGGACTTCGAGGTCTTGAGATCGACGACGCGGACCTGGTCCTCGCCCACGTGCTCGACCCGGTCCATCCGTCCGATGAGCCGTGCCCGGCCGACGTCGACGGCGAAGGCGCGTTCCACGTCGACCTCGCCGGGGACGGAGGCGACGTACGCGGCCAGCCGCTCGATCATCTTGTCGGCCTGCTCGCGGCGTCGACGGCCCACCCAGCCGTCGCCCGTGCCGAGCTCGTCCCACCGTTCGTCGAGCGCGTGGCGGAGCTCCTCCAGCGTCCCGTGGGGGTGCTCGGCGGCGATCTCGTGGACCAGGTTGCCGACCGCCTGGTCCGCCGACCCGGCCGTTCGTCCCCCGGCCTGCTCGAGCGCCCAGCGCAGCCCGCAGGTGGTGGCCTGCTCGACCCCGGACGGGCTCACGGGTACCGGCGCGTCCGCAGGACGCAGCGGCTCGGTGGTGCTCTCCGGCTCGAGCCAGCCCCAGGTTGCCGGGTCGGCGCCGGGCACGCCCTGCTCGGCGAGGTGCGCGAGCAGCGCCGCGGCCTCGGTGCGTCGGGAGTCCGCCCCGCCCGCCTCATCCGTCTCGCCGACGGGGCGCTCGAGCACGGTGCGGAGCTCGGCGACCAGTCCGCGCAGGTCGAGCGCGGGCGGCACGTCGCGGACGTCGGTCGGGTCGTGGTCGGGGGCGAGCAGGTCGAAGAAGGCCGAGGGACGCGAGTCCTCGTCGAGGACGGCCGTGACGAGCAGTCGCCGGCTCGCCCGCGAGATCGCGACCGCCAGCATCCGGAGCTCGTCGTCGAGCACCGCCCGCCGGGCCGCGCCGAACGTGTGACCGCCGCCGTTCCCGCCCGTGCCGAACGGGCTGCCGCGGCCTGCCTCGAGGTCGGCCAACGCACCGGCCCCGAGCGTGGAGTCGCGCAGCCGCAGGTCGGGCCACAGCTCCTCCTGCAGGCCGGCGACCGCCACGACCTGCCACTCCTCGCCCGCGGCCCCCGCCGGGGTGAGGACCTGGACCGTCTCGCCCCGCACGCCGTGGGCGGCCAGGCTGTCGGCGGGCAGGTCCTGCGAGCGCAGGTGCTCGAGGAAACCGGCGGGGCCGGCCCCGACGGTGCGGTCGGTGTACTGCTCGGCGGCGCGGAACAGCACCATGACGGCGTCGAGGTCCGCGTCGGCCCGTTCGGCGCCGGGTCCGCCGGACAGCGCGCGCTCACGCCACGGCTCGGACAGGTCTGTGGCGTCCCACAGCGCCCACAGGACCGTCTCCGCCGTCGCGCCGTCGTTCGCCAGCGCCGCTCGGCCGGCGGCGAGGACGGCGGCGACCCGGCCGGCGACCGCGCCGGGGCCTGCCGGCAGCCCGGCGGCGAGCTCGGGGTCGGCGACGACGGCGGACAGCACCTCGTCGACCGGTCGTGAGCCGCCCGCGGCCCGCTCGATCCCGCGGAGGGTGCGCCGGAGTCCGCGCATCCCGACGGCGTCCGCACCACCGATCGGGGAGGTCACCAGCTCGGCGGCCTGCTCCGGCGTCGGGCGGCCCGCGAGGACGGCGGCCAGCGCGACGAGCAGCGGACGTACCGCCGGCTCCTCGCGCAGGACTCCGGGTGCCGCCTGCCCACCGACCGGGACCCGCCAGGCCCGCAGGGAGCGCTGCAGCTCGCGGACGTGCCCGGCGGACCGGGCGACGACGGCCATCTCGGACCAGGGCGTCCCGCGGCGCAGGTGCTCCTCGCGCAGGTGCCGAGCGATCCAGGCTCCTTCCTGGGGTCGCGAGCGCAGCACGGCCGGTTCCAGGCCGCCCGCCGCCCGGGCACCGGGGCCCGCGCCAGCGGTGTCGATGTCTCCGGCTGCGCTGTCGCCGATCTGACGACCCGCCGTGGCGCGGCGCTGGCCGGCGGTACCGGTGGTGGAGATCGCCGAGGTGACCGCCATGGTCACCGCTCGGAGTTCCTCGTCCTGCCGGTGGGCGGTGCTCAGCTCGATCCGGGCGGCCTCGAACCCGCCGAGCTCCTCACGTGTCTCGGCGAGCCCGACAAGAGCGGGGGTGCCGCCGCGGAAGCCTTGGACGCCGGCGTCGGGATCGCCGTGCAGGAGCAGCTGCGCCCCGTCGTCGGCCAGGACCCGGAGCAGCCGCGCGGTGGCGAGGGTGGAGTCCTGGTGGTCGTCGACGACGGCCGCCGACCACCGCGGGCGTGGGTGTGCCGGCACCTCGTCCTCCCAGGCACGCAGGGCCGCGGTGGCCTCGTCGACGATCCGGGCGGCGTCGAGCCGGCTCCCGCGGTCCGGCGTCAGCTCACCGAGCGAGGTGACCTGCTGGTACTCCTCGAGCAGGACGGCGGCGGCCGTCCACTCGGGACGGTCGTGACGCCGGCCACGGTCGGCGAGCTCCTCGGGGCCCAGACCGAGCTCGGCGGCGCGCATGAAGAGGTCGCGCAGCTCGTCCCGGAACGCCCCCATCGCGAGCGTCTCGGGACCGATGGTGTCGGGCCAGTGGACGGGGGCGCCGAGGCCCGCGCGGTGCCCGTCGAGGAGCTCGGCGAGGATCTGGTCCTGCTCGGGACCGGTGATGAGGGTCGGTGCGGGCTCGCCCAGCAGCGTGGCCCGCATGCGCAGGACGGAGTAGGCGAAGGAGGCGGGCGTACGGACCAGCACGCCCGTCGTCGTGCGGCCCAGGCGCCTGGCGACGGCGTCCCGGACCCGGGCGGCCCCGCGCCGTGTCGGCACGAGCAGCAGGACTCCCTGCTCGCCCGGGCGGGCGGACGGCTCCTGGGCGGCGCGGGCGAGGAACGACTCGACCGCCGTCGTCGTCTTGCCGGTGCCGGGCGCGCCGACGACCAGGAGGTGCCCCTCGTCGGCGGGCCAGTCCACGGCAGCGGACTGCTGAGCGTCGAGTCGCGGCGGGGCGGGCGGCTGCTCGGGCAGCGCGAGACGCAGCGTGGTGGTGTGCGCAGCGCCAGGGGATTCCGCCATGTTCACGATGTCATCACGGGCCACCCACATGGCTCCGCGCGCCGCGCGGGCGGACCCTCGACGTGTCGTGACCGTCGCAGGTCTCAGCGGGTGGTGGCGGGCCAGGCGTTCGGTTCGCAGCCGTCGAGGGTGATGGTCTGCTGGACCATGATCGGGGCGGGCTCGCCCGGCGCCGGGCAGTCGACGTGCGGGTTGCCCAGCAGATGCCCCACCTCGTGGCTGACCAGGTACTGGCGGTACTCGGTGATGTTGCCGCCGCCGTTCAGGAACGGCTCGGCTCCCTCGGACCAGCGCACGGCGTTGAGCACGGCGCGCCCGTTCCGGCCGCACGAGTACTTTCCTGCCGTCTCGAGCGGCACGCAGAGCTCGTCGGTGAGTTGCGGCGAGGCCAGTACCACGGAGAAGTCGGCGGTCTCGCCGTCGACGCCCACGAACCGGACGGAGCCGTCGTGGCCCCAGCCTCGGTCGTCGTTGAGAACCTTCATGACGAAGCGAGCGAACGCGGGCCCGTCCACCGTCAGGCCGCGCTCGACCTGGACCCGGACGGTCATGACGTCGACGCCGCCGTCCTCGATGATCGGCGGGTCGGGGCTGCGGGAGATGGTCTCGAGGTCGCCGGACGCCTGCTGCGGCATCGGTTCGGTGGTCGGCAGGCCGGCCCGCGCCCGCAGCGCGAGCGCGAGCTCCTCGAGGGTGCGGGTCAGCCAGGACAGTGCGCCGGCGTCCGCGCCGGGCCCGGCCTCGTCCTCGAGCACCTGCTCGCGGTCCTGCGGATCACGGGTCTCTCGGGCCGCGTCGTCGTCCGTGCCGGCGGAGGCCGTCACGCCGGGAGAGACGGCGTCCGTGATCGAGGGGTCGGCGCTCGCGGGCACCGCCAGAGGCAGCACCAGGCCGAGGCCGGCCAGGGCTCCGAGGGCAACACGAGACGCACGCACGTCCCACATTGTCGCACCACCGGGGACCGGCACGCTTGCCGACCTTCTCTCCGGAGCGTCGGCGCCCCCTACGGAGCGTGCGTCACGGGCAGCCACAGCAGCACAGACGGACACGACCTACGATGAGGTGCAGCAACGCTCCCGCCTGCTCGTGACGAGCGGCGGGCCCTCATCGAGACGAAAGCAGGAGGCCACCAGGTGGAGATCACCATCGGCGTGAAGCACGTCAACCGCGAGCTGACCCTGGATTCCGATCAGAGCACGGACGAGATCCAGGCGGCCGTGGACAAGGCGATCTCCGACGGCACGTCGCTCGTCCTCGGCGACGACAAGGGACGCCAGGTCGTCGTGCCCTCGTCGTCGCTGGCCTACGTCGAGCTGGACGCGAAGGAACAGCGCCGGGTCGGTATCGGCATCGTCTGAGTGCGCCGCCCTCCGGGGCGCACGGATGGCACGAGATGAGGATGTGGTCGCTGCGGCGGCCACATCCTCATCATCGTTCACGCCCGTGTCCCGGCCGGTCTCCCGGGCCTCTTGCGCGGAGTGCGCTGGCGACGCGCCGGGTGAGTCTGCTCACCGCTCCGTGAACTCCTGGCGCCACGCGGTATCCTAGGAGATGTACACGGTTGCCCGGTCGTCACGCAGCCTGATCCGCGTGAACGCACGCGGCGAAATTCACGATCGGCTGCCGAAGCAGGCGCGCCGCCGCCCCCTCCCGACTCATCGGGGTGCCGCGCACCGCGCCACGATCGAAGGTTCACATGACTGACCAGAACACCGGTGTGCTCGATGCCACCATCACCGACGAGATGCTCGCCACCCCGGACGCCCCCGGCGTCACGCCCGACATCACCGAGGAGCTGGCTCCCGCCGACCTCGAGGAGAAGACGTTCGCGGACTTCGGTGTCGAGGACGAGATCTCCGGCTCGCTCCGCGACGTCGGCATCACCCACCCCTTCCCCATCCAGGCGCTCACCCTCCCGGTGGCACTGAGGCGGCAGGACATCATCGGCCAGGCCAAGACGGGCACCGGCAAGACGCTCGGCTTCGGCATCCCGCTGCTGCAGAACGTCACCGGCCCCGGCGAGGGCGGCTGGGACGACGTCGAGGACCAGGGCAAGCCGCAGGCCCTCGTCATCGTCCCCACCCGTGAGCTGGCCAAGCAGGTCGCCGACGATCTCGCGACCGCCTCCCGCCGTCGTACCGTGCGCGTGGTGCAGGTCTACGGTGGCCGCGCCTACGAGCCGCAGATGGACGCCCTGGCCCAGGGCGCCGAGGTCGTGGTCGGCACGCCCGGTCGGATGATCGACCTGATGAAGCAGCGGATCCTCGACCTGCGCCGCGTGCGGACCGTGGTGCTCGACGAGGCCGACGAGATGCTCGACCTGGGCTTCCTGCCCGACGTCGAGACGCTCCTCGCCGCCACGCCCGCTTCGCGTCACACCATGCTGTTCTCGGCGACCATGCCGGGGCCGGTCGTGGCGATGGCACGTCGGTACATGACCCGTCCGACGCACATCCGTGCGCAGGACCCGGAGGACACCGGCGCGACGGTGAAGAACACGCGCCAGGTGGTCTATCGCGCCCACGCCCTCAACAAGGTCGAGGTGCTCGCCCGGATCCTGCAGGCCGAGGGCCGTGGCCTGACCATCGTCTTCACCCGCACCAAGCGCACCGCGGCGCGCGTCGCCGAGGACCTCGCCGAGCGTGGCTTCGCAGCCGCCGCGATCCACGGCGACCTCGGCCAGGGCGCCCGTGAGCAGGCCCTGCGCGCCTTCCGCGCCGGCAAGGTCGACGTGCTGGTCGCGACCGACGTCGCCGCCCGCGGGATCGACGTCGACGACGTCACGCACGTCGTCAACTACCAGTGCCCCGAGGACGAGAAGATGTACCTGCACCGCATCGGCCGCACCGGCCGCGCGGGCAACGCCGGCACCGCCGTCACGTTCGTCGACTGGGACGATATGCCGCGGTGGGCGATGGTCAACAAGTCCCTCGACCTCGGCGTGCCGGAGCCGGTGGAGACCTACCACACCTCCCCCCACCTGTACTCGGACCTCAGCATCCCCGAGGGCATCACCGGCCGCCTCCCACGCTCGGCTCGCACCCGCGCCGGCCTGGGCGCCGAGAAGGTCGAGGACCTGGGCGAGACGGGCCAGAAGAACGGCCGCGGCGGATCCGGCGGCGGAGGCCGCGGTGGAAGCCGTGACGGCGGGCGCGGCTCCGGCCGAGGCTCTCGCGACGGTGGCCGGAGCTCCCGCGACGGCGGACGCCAGGGCGGCCGCAGCGAGGGCGACGGCGAGCGTCCGGCCCGCAGGCGTCGTCGCCGCACGCGTGGCGGACGTCCCGCCGAGGGCAACCAGGGCTGAGGCCCCCGCCTGACGCACCGCTGCGCCGAGAGCAGCAGAATGCGCCGAAAGCAGTCGTTCGAACGACTGCTTTCGGCGCTTTCTGCTGCTTTCGGTGGTCCTTGCGGCTCCAGCGGGTCGAGTGGCTCCGGCTGACCGGCGCCGGCGCCGGCGCGGACTCAGAGCCGGGGGATCCCCTGCCGCAGTCCTTCGGCCAGCTCGCGCACCTGCTCGTCCGTCATGACGAACGCCGGCGAGATCTGCAGCGCTCCGGCTCCGACCGCGCGGGTCGCCACCCCGATCTCGCGCAGAGCGAGGACCAGGCGCGGGGCGAGTGCGGCGTCGTGCAGCTGGACGGCGGCGAGCGCCCCCGTGCCGCACCGGACCTCGGCCACCGCGTCGAGCTCGGCGAGCGGGCCCAGCTCGCGCGCGATCGTCACCTCCAGGCGGGCGGCCTCGTCCAGCAGGCCTTCCCGCTCGATGATCTCGAGGTTGGCCAGGGCGACGGCGGCCGCGGTGGCGTGGCCCGAGTAGGTGTAGCCGTGACGCAGCCACGTCCCGGGCTCCCGGAAGAACGGCTCGGCCACGTGCGGGCCCACGAGTACCGCGCCCATCGGCAGGTAGCCCGACGTGAGGCCCTTGGCGGTGGCGACCATGTCCGGCTCGAGGCCGAAGCGGGTCGAGGCGAACCACGAGCCGCCGATGCGCCCGTACCCGGTGACCACTTCGTCGGCGACGAAGAGGATCTCGTACTCGGTGCAGATCTTGCGCACCTCGGTCAGGTACCCCTCCGGCGGCGGGTAGACGCCACCGGCTCCGAGCACGGGCTCGCAGAAGAAGGCCGCGACGTTCCCCGGACCGATGCGCTCGATCGTCTCGCGCAAGGACTCCGCGGCGTCCCAGCCCACGATCTCCGTGCGCGGACCGAGGTCGCCGTAACCCTCGCGGTTGCCGGGGATGCCGCCCAGGGCCGTCCCCGCGACGTGCATGCCGTGGTAGGCCTTCTGCCGGCCGATCACCACCGTCTTCTCGGGCCGCCCGACCTCTACCCAGTACCGGCGGGCCAGCTTGGCGGCGGTCTCGACCGAGTCTGAGCCGCCGGAGGTGAGGAAGACGCGGCTGCCGGCGACCGGCGCGATCCCGGCGAGCTTCTCCGCCAGCTCGATGGTCGGGCGCGCGGCGTTGTCGCCGAACGTCGAGTAGGCCGCCAGCGTCGCCATCTGCTGCGCGGCCACCTCGCCGAGCTCGGCCCGGCCGTGCCCCACGTTGGCGAACCACAGGCCGGCCGTGGCGTCGAGGTACCGGGTGCCGGCCTCGTCCCACACGTACGCGCCCTCGCCTCGGGCAAGCACGAACTCGCCGGCGCGCTCCACCGCCGCCATGTCCGAGAAGGGATGCCACAGCGCGCCCATGGATGACCTTTCGTGCCGGGTTCGGGGTCGACCCGAAGACTATCGGCCCGCAGGGGCGGCCGTGCCGGAGACTGCTACTCCGGCGGGCGATCTTCGGCACCGTCGTCGGGCGAAGGACCCCGCGCCCCCGTGTCGTCGGATCGACGATCCCTCTCCCATCGACGCACCACGACCAGCTCCGCCTGGTCAGATCTGCGCCACAGCAGAGCGAATGTCACACCGGCTGTCACCGCGAGGATCGCCGCCGCCCACGTCGGCAACACCTCGCCCGGCCCGAGAGACCCGCCGACGAACTGCATGGCGAGGATCATCAACAAGAGAGCCACGAACCTGGGCCACCACGTCCCGGGCAGCGGCGCCTTCAGCGCGATGGCACTCTGGGTGGCCGTGAAGTACGTGTAGCCGGCGCGGCGGCGCAGGACCTCGAGCAGCACGAGGAGGACGAAGGCGAGCACCAGGAGAGCGAGGTGAACCCGGAACGCGACGACTGCCGAGGCGACGACCACGGCAGCACCGGTGTAGTACCACCAGGCCGGCAGACGTCGGTCCTCCACGACCGCTGCGTCGTCGTCGCCATCGGTGGCGCTCATCTGATCACCGTATCCGCCGGTTTCACGCCCCGGCAGACGGTTGCGACGTCTGCACTCCCTTCAACGAGACCGCGATCATGTTCCACCGTTCTCAAGGTAGTCCTCAGCCGGAGAGGCTGTTCTCAGCCGCCGCGCCGTGATTGTGCGCAGCCGTTGGCGCTCCCACCCCCAGACGGCGGCGACCGCGCCCACGACCACAGCGACAACCACCGCCGACCAGGTCGGCAACGCCTCGCGCGGGACCCACGACGTCACGCCCGAGACGAGCAGCACCCCAACGGGGACGGACATGAAGCCCGCGACGTCGAGGACAACGTTCGGCCGAGGTGTATGGCGTCGGATTTCACGATGCCGGTCTTTGATGCGGGTAGCCGCCTCGGCGTTCCAGCAGCGCGAGAACAGCGAACAGCAAGCAGGCCGGAACGAAAAGCGCGAGGTGGCGGAACGCCATGACCCCGAGGGCGGTGGCCGCACCCCCGCCGACGAAGTGCCACCACGGAGGCATGCTGAGGTCGTCCAGGACCCCCTCGTCGTCGCCATCGGTGGCGCTCATGCAAGGACCGTAGCGCGCCTGGGGGCTACAGCTCCTGCTCGATGAGCGCGAACACCGCGTCCGCCATGAGCTGGACGGCGATCGCGGCGAGCAGGAGGCCGGCGAGCCGGGTGACCAGGGTGGTGCCGCCGTCGCCGAGGACCCGGTGGATGACCACCGAGAACCTCATGCCGAGCCACAGGCACAGGTGCACACCGACGAGCGCGACGGCGATCGCGACCCAACCGGCGACGTCTCCGTCGGCGTCCTGGACGGCGAGCATGGCGGCGACGATCGCACCGGGTCCGGCGAGCAGGGGCGTCCCGAGCGGCACGAGCGCGACGTTGACGTTCGCGGAGTCGTCGGACGCCTCGGGCTGCCTCCCCCAGCCCATGAGCAGCTCCATCGCGACGAGCAGCAGGAGCAGACCGCCGGACAGCTGCAGCGCCGGCAAGGAGATCTGCAAGAAGCCCAGGATGTACTGGCCGAACAGGGAGAACACGAGGATCACGCCGAACGCGACGGCCGTGGCCTGCAGCGCCGCCTTGCGGCGCTGGGCGGCCGTCATCCGCGAGGTCAGCGCGAGGAAGACGGGCACGGTACCGACCGGGTCCATGATCACGAAGAGCGTGAAGAAGGTCGTCGCCAGCAGCGTCAGGTCGACGAACTCGCTCACGGCCGGATCAGCGGCAGGCGCCCGGCCTCCTCGATCTGCGCGAGCACTGCCGGGGACGTGAGACGCTCGCCCAGCCTGTTGGGCTTCCCCTCGCCGTGATAGTCGCTCGCCCCGGTCCTCGCCAGCCCGAGCCGGTCGGCCAACGCCGCGAGATGGGCGACGGCGGACGGCGTGTGGTCGCGGTGGTCCACCTCGAGCGCGAACAGCCCGGCCTCGGTCATCGCCTCGATCACCGCGTCGCCGACGATCCGCCCACGGGCGTCGGCTCGTGGGTGCGCCATCACGGGGACCCCGCCCGCGGCACGCACCCGGCCGACGAACTCGACCGCGTCGGGTGCGTCGTAGCGGACGTAGTAGGGGCCCTTGGAGGACACGATGGTCTCGAACGCCGTCGACCGGTCGTCGACCACGCCGGCCGCGACGAGCGCGTCGGCGATGTGCGGGCGCCCGATCGTGGCCTCCCCGGCCGCCTGCGCGCGCACGGACTCCCAGGTGATCGGGTAGTCCTCCGCCAGCCGGGCCACCATCTTCTCCGCGCGCCCCATCCGCGAGTCCCGCGACCGCTCCATCTCCGCGGCCAGGGCCTCGTTCCCAGGATCGTGCAGGTAGCTGAGCAGGTGCACGGAGACTCCGTCGGCGCGGCAGGAGATCTCCGCGCCGCGCACGAGCGCCACCCCGGTCTCGGGCACGACGGCGGCCGCCTCCTCCCAGCCGCGCACCGTGTCGTGGTCCGTCAGCCCGACGACGCGGAGTCCGACGCGCGCCGCGGCTCGAACCAGGTCGGCCGGGCTGTCGGTCCCGTCGGACGCGTCGGAGTGGGTGTGCAGATCGATCCGCGTCTCAGCTGGTGACACAGGAGTCAGGGTACGGCGTCGGCAGAAGTCCACCGACCGCGTCCGAACGTTCGGTCGAGGGGACGCGCTTCACGGTCGAAACTCACGCCGTCCGGGTCAGTAGTCCAAGCTCTCGCCGTCGCGGCGTCCCAGCCGCTCGAGGTGGGTGCGTCGCGCCAGGCGGATCACGGGCCGGAGCACGAAGTCGATGCTGCCGAGCAGGAACATCGTCGTCGCCCACGTCTGGAGCGAGCTGAAGTAGAACATGATGCTGCCGGCGACGAAGAACACGCCGATGAAGATGTCGTTGACGATCGACATGGTCTCGTACCGGTTGCTGATCATAATCTCTTCGTCCGGAGCGACGCGGATCTCGGCCGGCGGATCGGTGTCCTCGTTCGTCTTTCCCATACCGCCACGCTAGGTTCGCCGCGCCGTCGCTGCCCATCGAGCGAACGGCCCGCTTCGGCGACAACCACTACCGGTGCGATCATGGCGACATGACGGACTCCCAGCCGACCACCACGTCCCAGCCGCTCAGCGAGCGCGTCAACAACAGGTCCCAGCGCCCCTCGAGCCAGGCGTTCCGCGAGTTCATCGCCGACGGATGGGCCACGAGGAAAGAGGGCCTGCCGGAGCGCTCCCCGGCCGCCGACTACGCCGCAGCGCGACGCGCCGCCGTCGGCGGGCTCTTCCCCGGCGAGCGGCTGGTCGTCCCGGCCGGTCAGCTGGTCACCCGCAGCAACGACACGGACTACCGGTTCCGGCCGCACTCGGCCTTCGCGCACCTGACCGGCATGGGCACCGACGAAGAGCCCGACGCCGTCCTCGTGCTGCACCCGCTCGAGGGTGCGAGTGCGACCGGCGAGACCCACGAGGCCGTGCTGTACTTCCGCCCGCGGGCCGGCCGGGACACCGAGGAGTTCTACGCCGATGCCCGCTACGGCGAGCTGTGGGTCGGCGAGCGGCCCTCGCTCGAGGAGGTCGCCGCGGCCACCGGTCTGCGCACCGACCACATCGACTCCTTCGCCGACGCGCTCGCCAAGGATGTCGGCGCGGGACAGGTCAACGTGCGGGTGGTGCCGCAGTCCGACGCGGCGGTCGAGGCGCAGGTGACGAGCGTGCGCGAGCGTGCGCAGCTGTCCCAGGGCGCGGCCGCGGCCGACGCGGCCCTGGCCGAGGCGCTCTCGGAGCTGCGGCTGCGCAAGGACGCCTACGAGGTCGAACAGGTGCGGGCCGCCGTCGACGCGACGGCGGCGGGCTTCGAGGAGATCGTCCGCTCACTCCCCCGGGCCGTGAGCCATCACCGCGGTGAACGGGTCATCGAGGGCGCGTTCGGCGCCCGTGCGCGCGAGGACGGCAACGGCATCGGCTACGACACCATCGCCGCGGCCGGCAACCACGCGAACACGCTGCACTGGATCGGCAACGACGGCCAGGTGCGGCCGGGTGAGCTGGTGCTTGTCGACGCCGGCGTCGAGGTGGACTCGCTCTACACCGCGGACGTCACCCGGACCTTCCCGGTCGACGGGACCTTCACGCCCGCCCAGCGCCGGATCTACGGCGTCGTGCTCGAGGCCGCCGACGCCGCCTTCGCGCGCGCCGGGCAGCCCGGCACGAGGTTCCGGGACCTGCACACGGCAGCCATGGAGATCATCGCCGCACGCCTCGCCGAGTGGGGCATGCTGCCCAGCTCCGCCGAGGAGTCCCTGGAGCCGGAGGGCCAGTACCACCGCCGCTGGATGGTGCACGGCACCAGCCACCACCTCGGCCTCGACGTGCACGACTGCGCCCAGGCGCGCCGCGAGATGTACCTCGACGCCGAGCTCGAGCCCGGCATGATCTTCACGATCGAGCCGGGCCTGTACTTCCGTGCCGACGACCTCAAGGTGCCCGAGGAGCTGCGCGGCACCGGCGTCAGGATCGAGGACGACGTCCTCGTGCGCGAGGACGGCTCGGTGGAGAATCTCTCGGCCGCGCTGCCCCGGACGCCCGACGAGATCGAGACCTGGATGGCCTCACTGCGTGGCTGAGGCGCTCCGCCGCGCACCTGACGAAGTGGTCGTGATCCGCCTGCGATCAACGATCACTTCGTCAGGTTCGGCGGCCGGGGCGGCGCACGAACGTCGAGGGCCCCGGCGCCCCGTACGAACGAGACGACCGGAGCCCTCGGCGCAGTACCGACGCCTCAGATGAGGTCGTGCCCCTGCTTTCGCGCCTCGCGGACGTCCTTGACGAAGCCGCGGAAGATCACGCCCATGATGACGAGGACCGTCGCCGGCCACACCAGTACGTACGCGCTCAGGATGGTCTCCATGTCTTCCTCCTAGTCAGGCGAACGATCCCGGCGCGCCTGCCGGGACGTACTCGTCGGGGTCCTCGTCGACGTTCTCGTGATCGAAGTCGCCCGTGCGCTTCTTGATGAGCGCGAAGTCGAAGGACTGCTCGGCCCGGAACGACATGAAGTAGCACACGAGGGTGCTCACCGCGTAGGCGACCAGCGAGGCACTGAGCGTCGTGTACTCGTGGAGGGCGCCGATGGCGAAAGGTGCTGCGGCGATCGACGCCACGGCACCGACGATCTTCGCCGGCTTCAGGCCGAAGAAGCCGAACGTCATCAGGCCCAGCACGACGCCGATCCCGACCACCGAGAGCACGTCGACGACGATGCCGACGACGCCGGCCATCGGGACGAGCGAGAAGCGCACCGGGAGGAAGAGGGCCAGCGCGGCGAGCACGGAGATCGTGAACGCCTTGTTGGTGACCTTGTCCCAGTAGAAGCTCGCGATGACCGGGAAGACCAGCGCGCCCCAGAGCGCACCGACGAACACCAGCAGGTCGAGGATGCTCAGCTGCATGCTCGCGAAGGCGACCGCGAGCGCCGTCGCGATGATCATGGTCACCCGACCCACCAGGAGCATGACCTTGGGGTCGGCCTTCTCCTTGCCGGCCACGTTCTGGCCGTAGACGTCGGCCATCATGATCGACGACAGCGCCGACAGGTCGGAGTCCGCGGTCGAGGACAGCGCCCCGATGATCATGATGAAGAACACCGCGAGCAGCACGGGCGGCAGGAAGGTGGCCGCCATCTGCGGGACCAGGTTGTTCAGGTCCCCGCCCTGCGGCTCGATGCCGAGGTAGAGGGCGAGCACGCCGAGCATCCCGACACCGATCACCATCGCGCCGTACCCGATCGTCGCGGTGACGAACGTCGGCTTGATGAGGTCCTCGCGCACGGCGAAGAGGCGCTGGGCGATGGTCTGGTTGCCGATGGCGTAGGCCAGGACCGCCGCGATGTACGGCGCACCCTGGTTGAGGAAGGCGTCGGAGGAGAAGAAGTTCCCCTGCTGCGCCGTCAGGTTGTCCGCACCGCTGGTGAACACGGTCGGGAAGTCGGCGGCGAAGAAGATGACGGGGACGAGGACGGCAACCGCCCCGAGCATCGCCATGACCTGGGTGAAGTCCGTCAGCACCGAGGCCCGGAACCCCGACCACAGCGTGTACAGCAGCACGCCGCCGGCGACGATGAGGACGCCCTGGACGAAGTTGATCGGCGAGAGCAGCGAGATCAGTGCGCCGCCCGCGATGAAGTTCGACATGAGCGAGATGACGCTGCCGACGATGTTCGAGCCCGCGAGCATCAGCTGGCTGGAGCGTCCGTGCCGGGCGTACATCACCTCGGCCAACGTGTGGGCCTTCGGTGCCACCTTCCGGATGCGCTTCCCGAACGGGTAGATGAACAGGATCATCAGCGCGCCCCAGAGCCCGTAGTGGATGGGCCCGGAGATGCCGTAGGTGTACCCGGACGTGGCCGAGGCGTACATCGAGGACGCCCAGATCCACGTGGCGGTCATGCTGGCGGCCGAGATGCCGAAGCCGACCTTGTTCCCCGCGGTCATGTAGGCGTCGGCGTCCTCGTTCTTCTTGCCGATGCGGGTGGACATGAGGAATGTCCCCCCGTAGAACGCCACCAGCAGGATCACGACGACCCCGATTCCGAGCTGAGCGAGTTCCTGGCTCGCCACACGCACCACCGCCTTCTTGATCGGTCCTTCCAGGTCACGGCGGGGGACGTGTCGTGCGTCCGGGCGCTCGCCGGCCGCGCATCTGCGGCGCAGGCGGGAGCGCACCCGCCACGCGCCGCGTCGCGGCGCGGGCAGCCGGGGTCTGGCCCCTTGCGCGCTGGCGTGCGACCTTGACGAGTCGCGGTCGCGGCCGCGTCGGGGCGGCGGCACCAGCAGGCGGCTGCTCTGTGTGTCGTCCGCAGGCCCGGTGCCGACCGCGTGGGTGGCAGGTCATTTGCGACAGTTTGACGCTTCGATGACCTGGCCCGAGGAACGGCCAAGAACGTACCACATTGCCGTCGAGGGCCGTCCGGAACGTCCGTCACCGGCGGCGAGCAGCCCCGCCGCGCCGTCGCGACCGGGGTCAGGCCTCTTCGGGTGTCCCGGCGACGCCGCCGGAGGTCCTCATCCGTCGTCCGGCCTCGAGGTGCTTACGCGCGAACGTCAGGGAGTCCGCGAGCGCCGATCGGCGCCCGACGGCGGACATCTTCCGGGTGCTGACCTCGACCACGACGGAGCCGCCGAACGCCTGAGCACCGAGCATCCGCAGAACCTCCGCACAGGGCTGCTCGCCGCTGCCGGGCACGAGGTGCTCGTCCATGAAGTTGGGTGTGCCGTCCGCGAGGTGGAGGTGGGCGAGCCGGTCGCCGAGCTCATCGGCCATGGCGAGCGCGGCGTCGTGGTCCAACCCCGCGGTGGCGGTGTGCGACAGATCGAGGGTGATCGAGCGGTAGTCGTGCTCAAGGGGATCCCATCCAGGCAGGTACGCCTGCATGGTGCGCTCACGCCTCCGGGTCCTGACACGCCAGGGGAACATGTTCTCCACGGCCAGTCGCATGCCGTCGAGGCGTTCCCGCTCGGCGATCGCGCCGACGAAGTGCTCCGCGTAGCTGCGCTGCCACCGAAACGGGGGGTGCAGGACCACGACGTCGGCTCCGACGTCGTGGGCCAGCTCGGTGGCCTTGTCGACCTTGTCCCACGGGTCGCTGCCCCACACCCCCTGGGTGAGCAGCAGGGTGGGCGCGTGGATGGCCAGCACCGGCATCCCGTACGTGTCCGAGAGCTGGCGCAGCCGTTCCGGGTGCTGGCTCTCGGGATCGCGCAGCACCATGATCTCGACGCCGTCGTATCCGAGGTCCTGGGCCAGCGCGAACGTCTCGTGGATGCTGCCTGGGTAGACGGACGACGACGAGAGCCCGACCGGGACCGACCGACTCATCCGCGGTTGCCGGCCTCGCCGGAGGCGCTGTCGCGGTCGCCCTCCTTGTGCTCGGGGCGCTGCTCGATGTCCTCCAGACGAAGCCCGTACCTCGGCTTCTCGCGTCGCTCGGGCTCTTCGCCGGCCGGGCGCTCGATGGACGCTCCCGCCGGTGGCGCCCCGTGCCCGGGCGGGACAGTCTGCGCCGCCCCGGACGACGGTGAACCGGACGACGTTGAACCGGAGGACGGCGAAGCGGCCGACGCGGGGCCCGTCGGGCGCACCCGTCCGCCGAAGCCGCCCTCGGTCAGCAGCTGTCCCGCCCTCGCGGCCTCCTCCGCCTCGCACAGGACGGCGTATCGGGAGGCGACCACCTGGCTCGCCGACGTGAAGTCCCGCTTCCCGCCGGTGATGGCGTAGGACACGACACCGGCGAGGATGCCGAACGCGGCACCCATCAGCACGCCGGCGAACAGCGGGAACTCCCCGGAGGGCGTGAACCACACCAGGAGCAGGGAGATCAGCAGGCCGAACCAGGCACCGCTCATCGCGCCCGCCCCGGCGACTCGTGCATAGGTCAGGCGCCCCGTGATCCGCTCGACCATCCGCAGGTCGGTGCCGACGATCGTCACGTGCTGGATGGGGAAAGCCTTGTCGGACAGGTGGTCGACGGCCTTCTGCGCCTCGAGGTACGTGCCGTAGGACGCCACCTCCACACCCGTGGGAGGGGTGGGGACAGAGGTGCGAGGCTGCTTGCCGGTCAATGACATACGTCGATCTTCCTCCGGGGTGCGCTGCAGTGCCAACCAACGCGGGCGTGCCGTGCGCCACCTGGACCGTCGTCAGGCCCCAGGACGGCGGTGCTGGCTAGTCTGGCCTGGTGAGCCAGCCGACCTCCCGACCGACCACCGCGACCCGCGTGTACCTGGCACGGCTCAAGGGCACGGCGGTCTTCGACCCGCTGGGCGACCAGGTCGGCCGCGTGCACGACGTCGTCGTCGTGATGCGGCTCAAGGGCGCCCCGCGCGCCGTAGGCCTGGTGGTCGAGGTGACGGGCAAGCGGCGGGTCTTCGTCCCACTGACCAGGGTGACGAGCATCGACGCCGGCGCGGTGATCACCACCGGCCGGCTCAACATCCGCCGCTTCGAGCAGCGCCCCACCGAGACCCTCGTGGTCGGCGAGCTGCTGGACCGGCAGGTCACGTTCCGCGACGACTCGGGCACGGCGACCGTCAAGGACGTCGCGATGGAGCAGCAGCGCAACCGCGACTGGCACGTGACGAAGCTGTTCGTGCGGCGCGCCGCACGCGGCGGTCTCATGGGCCGGCGCGGCGAGGGCCTGGTCGTCGACATCGAGGACGTCACCGGCCTGGCCGTCAACCCGGCGCACCAGGGGGCCACCGCACTGCTCGCCACGCTGGAGGACCTCAAGCCCGCCGACCTCGCCGACGTCCTGCACGACCTGCCCGACACGCGCCGCCTGGAGGTCGCCGCGGGCCTCCCGGACGATCGCCTGGCCGACGTCCTCGAGGAGCTCGGCGAGGACGATCGCGTCTCCATCGTCTCCGGCCTCGACGTCGAGCGGGCCGCGGACGTCCTCGAGGCCATGGAGCCCGACGACGCCGCCGACCTCGTCAGCGAGCTGCCCGACGCCAAGGCCGCAGAGCTCCTGGAACGGATGGAGCCCGAGGACGCCAAGGACGTGCGGCGCCTGCTGGCCTACGAGCACCTGACCGCGGGTGGTCTGATGACCACCGAGCCCGTGATCCTGCCGCCCGAGGCGACGATCGCGACCGCGCTCGCCCACGCCCGCCGCCAGGACGTCACCCCGGCGCTGGCCGCCATGCTCTTCATCGTGCGACCACCGTTGGAGACCCCGACCGGACGGCTGCTCGGCGTGATCCACCTGCAGCGCGCCCTGCGGGAACCTCCGCACGAGCTCATCGGCGCCATCCTGGACAAGGACGTCGAGCACCTGCTGCCGGACGACGACATCGGCAAGGTCACGCGCCTGCTCGCCACCTACAACCTGACCGCGCTGCCGGTCGTGGACGAGGACCGCCGGCTGCTCGGCGCCGTCTCCGTCGACGACGTCCTGGACAACCTGCTGCCGGACGACTGGCGCGGCGCGGACGAGGAGATCACCGACCAGGCGATGACAAGGACGGCACATGGCTGATCGGCTCGACACGCCGCTGGAGGGCGGGCGCTTCCGTCGCCCGAGGGTCGACCCCGAGTTCTTCGGTCGGGTCTCCGAGGCGATCGCGCGATTCATCGGCACGCCCCGCTTCCTGTTCTACCTGACCGTGTTCTGCGCGGCCTGGATGCTCTGGAACGTGCTGGCGCCCGTGCGGCTGCGTTTCGACAGCCCGGACATGGGCTTCATCGCGCTCACCCTCATGCTGTCCCTGCAGGCGTCCTACGCGGCGCCGTTGATCCTGCTCGCGCAGAACCGCCAGGACGACCGGGACCGGGTCAGCAACGAGCAGGACCGCCAGCGCGCCGAGCGGAACCTGGCCGACACCGAGTATCTGGCCCGCGAGATGGCGGCCGTGCGCCTGTCCCTCGGCGAGGTCGCCACCCGCGACTTCGTCCGCTCGGAGCTTCGAGGCCTGCTCGAGGACATGGTCGAGGAGCGGGAGGAACGCATCCGTGAGCTGGAGCGCGAGCTGGCGCACATGGCTCGCGAAGGCGTCGGCAGCGGGGACGAGCGCCACGGTGATGAGGCCGGTGACGGCGGTCCCCGGGGCGGGTCCCGGGACGGGCCCCACGCCGGACCGCGTACGCCACCTACGATGGAAACATGAGCGCACCCACCGCCGAGGCCGTCCAGGCCGAGCTGGTCAACGTCATGGATCCCGAGATCCGCCGCCCGATCACCGAGCTGAAGATGGTCCGGTCCGTCGACGTCGAACCCAGTGGTCTGGTGGTCGTCGGCGTCGACCTGACGACCGAGGGATGCCCGCTCAAGGAGACCATCACCCGGGACGTGACGAACGTCGTCAGCGCGCTCGACGGCGTCTCCGACGTCCGCGTGGAGATGGGCGTGATGACGGAGGAGCAGCGCAAGGAGCTGCGGAGCACCCTGCGTGGCGGCGCCGCCGAGCCGGAGATCCCGTTCTCCAAGCCGGGCTCGCTCACCCGGATCTACGCCGTCACCTCCGGCAAGGGCGGCGTGGGCAAGTCGTCCGTGACGGCGAACCTCGCCGCCGCGATGGCGGCCGACGGCCTCAAGGTCGGCGTGGTCGACGCCGACATCTACGGCTTCTCGATCCCCCGCATGCTCGGCGTCGAGCTGCCGCCGACCAAGGTCGACGACATGATCATGCCGCCGGTCCAGCACGACGTGAAGGTCATCTCGATCGGCATGTTCACCCAGAACGGCCGGCCGGTCGTCTGGCGCGGCCCGATGCTGCACCGCGCGCTGCAGCAGTTCCTCGCGGACGTGTTCTGGGGCGACCTGGACGTCCTGCTCCTCGACCTGCCGCCCGGCACCGGTGACATCGCGATCTCGGTGGCCCAGATGCTGCCGAACTCCGAGATCCTCGTCGTGACCACCCCGCAGGTGGCCGCCGCGGAGGTGGCCCAGCGGGCCGGCATCATCGCCGAGCAGACCAACCAGCGCGTGGTCGGCGTCGTGGAGAACATGTCCTGGCTCGCCCAGCCGGACGGTACCCGCGTGGACCTCTTCGGCTCCGGCGGCGGCGAGCGCGTCTCCGCCGAGCTGAGCGAGTCGCTCGGTTACGACGTCCCCCTGCTCGCCCAGGTCCCCATCGAGCTGGCGCTGCGCGAGTCCGGGGACACCGGCACCCCGTTCGTCCTGCGCGACGGCGACAGCCCCGCCACCGAGGCCCTGCGCTCCCTGGCGAGCTCGCTCTCGCACCGCTCGCGCGGCCTCGCCGGTCGCTCGCTCGGCATCAGCCCCGTCGGCGGCCGCTGAGTCCCGGCACCCGGCACGTCACCCGTCGAGTCTCTGCCGCCGGCGCGCCAGCCTCAACGGCGCGGCTTCCGAAGGAATCTCCTTCGCAAGTCGCCCCGTTGTCGCGTGGCGGCCGCCCACGGCGTCCGTCCACCGCGTCTCAGGGCGCGAGCGGACCGAGGTACTCCCGCGGCTCGGCGTCGAGCTCGAGGGCGTCGAGGACGGCCAGGAGCTTCCGCTCCTCGTAGCGGAAGTGGGTAGGCCTGGTCGGGCGACGCACCGTCGGCGCTGTCGAGGGCCGTGCGAGTGAGGCTGAGCGCCTCGCGGAGGCGCCGGTGGACGGATCTGAGCTCGTCGCCCCAGGCGACGACGCGGTGGTTCTCGGTGTCGGCGTGATTCTCGGTGATGAGCAGACCTTTCGTACGGGTCGTAGGGTCCCAGACCGGCGCCGGTCGCGGCGATGGCGCGAGCGGGATGCGCGGACGTCAGGAAGCTCGCTCGCGGGTGTGCATGGCGCGTCCGATCGCCGTAGGCGCGGGTGTCGCCGACAGTACGCTTCGACGATGGAGCAGCAGCACCGCACCGGGTCGGACGCCCGGCGCTCCGGCAGCGACACGTCGGCGCCGCAGCGTCGGCGCCAGGCACGGGGCCTGCGACGCATGAACGAGATCCTCGACGCGGCCGCCCACGTCTTCGCCCGCGACGGGTACGAGGCCGCGACGACCAACGGGATCGCCGCAGAGGCGGGGATCTCGCCCGGCTCGCTGTACCGGTACTTCCGCAACAAGGAGGAGATCGCCACCGCGCTCGTCACCGAGTACTCGGAGCGACTGCGTGCCGCGCACGATGCCGCCTTCGGCATGAGTGACGTGGCGACGCTACCCGCCGAGGAGGTCGTCGGCCGGGTCGTCGACCCGATCCTCGCCTTCGACGCCGAGAACCCGGGCTTCCGTGCGCTGCACGGCCGCCCGGACATGCCGGCAGGGCTGTCCGACGCCGTCCGTCCCGTGCAGGAGGCGATGCTGGAGCGGGTGAGCGCGCTCCTGGACGCCCGCAACCCCGGACGGCCGGCGACCGAGCTGGACCGCGTCGCCCAGATGATGATCCGGACCTTCCAGGCGACCATGCCCGCGATCGCCGCGGCCGATCCCGCCGAGCGCCCCGCCGTCGTCGCCGAGCTCGAGGCGATGCTCGGCGCCTACCTCACGGCGTTCGAGAAGCGGTAGCAACCCTTCGGAACGACCGCCCCTACGGACCGACCGCGGCCTCGACCTGCGGCGCGGCGACCCGCCGCCAGCCCTCGGCGGTGACGTCCGCCGGCGCACCGGGGTGGTACTCGACGGCGGCCCCCGCGACGTCGATCGCGATGGTCAGCTTGGTCTCCGGCCGCCGGTGCGGCGGCAGCACCGGGTTCGGCCGTACGGAGATCGCCGGGTCCGGGAGCGCACCGAACGCCAGCGCCCGGTCGAGCGGCGCGGGGATCGCCGCGAGCTCGGCGTGCTCGGTCAGGCACGCCATGCGCGCATAGGTGGTGCTGTCTCCCGCGACCGCCTCGCCGGCCGCGAGCACCGGGTCGAGGAAGTGGTTGGCGTGCACGAGCGGCACGCCCGGTGCGGCGGGCACGACGCCGACGCCGGCCGGCGAGATCTCCAGGCAGGCGGCGGCGGGCTCACGGGTCACGACCGTCAGGACCGTCGACGCGCTCACCGGTACGGACTCGGCGATCCGCACGGCGCCGTCGAGGTCACTCGCCTGCTCGAGGATCAGCCGAGCGAGCACGTGCACCGGGACGCCACCGCCGGCGCCGTCGTCGGCGTGGTTGAGGATGTTGAGGTGTACACCGACGCCGCGGCTGCTCACGCCGAACTTCGCGGCCTGACCGTGCTCACCGACCGTCACGAGGCCGGTGCCGTCCGCCGTGCGGAAGCTGCGGGCGATCCCCTCGTCACCGACCCCGACGTTCCAGTCCCAGGTCTGGAGGGTGCGCGGAGCGCTCCCGTCGCGCGGGAGGTAGACCGCCGTCGAGCACTCCTGGAGGCCGGCCCGCGCGACCGCGAGAATCTCGGTGCGGGCGTTCAGCGCCATGACCTGCCAGGGCTCGAGCCCGCTCCCCCGGGCGACGCCGTCGAGCTCGGCGGCAACGCCGGGCGCGTGCTCGGCGGCCGCGATGCGGGAGGTCTCCGCGAGCTCTCGCCAGTCCTCGGTGGGCATGCCGAAGGCGGCGAAGAGATCGCGGTAGTCCGCGGTGGCGACGGCGAGCTGCGGTGCCCAGCGGGCGCCGTAGGCCTCGCCGAACCGGACGGCGCTCGTCTCACCGCTGGACCAGGTGTCGACCTTCACGACGCCGACGCTACCGGGCTGCTCGGGTGCTCGGGCTGGGTCACTCCATCGAGGTGCGCCACGCGTCGAGGTTCTGCTGGATCTCCTCGTCGGTCTTGTCGGTGATACGGGACATCACGGTCCACCGCACCCCGTACGGGTCCTGGATCGAGGCGAACCGGTCTCCGGTGACCTCGAAGTCGACCGGTTCCTCCCGCACCCGGGCGCCACGGGCACGCGCCTCGTCGGTGACGGTGTCGACGTCCGCGACGTAGATCGCGAGGCTGAAGGTCACGTCATCGGTGCCTGGGGCGTTGCCGACGGTGTGGAACTGCGGGTTCGGGTCCATCACCTGCAGGCGTCCCGTGCCGAGGTCGAGCTCGCAGTGCCACACGGACCCGTCGGGTCCGTCCATGCGTGTGGTGACGCGGGCGCCGAAGACGTCGGTGTAGAAGTCGATCGCCGCACGCGCGGGAGAGACGACGATCAGCGGCGTGAGCGTGGTGAAGCCCTCGGGCCGGTAGGAGGACGGGGTCGGGACGGCGGAGCTGGCGGGGGATGCGGTGGTGTTCATGTCGGCCAGCCTGCCTACAGTCTGGCTCGTGGCCCTTGAACATTCGCGACACGTCCGACGGCCGGCCGGTGTGCTGTGGCCGAACGCGGGGACGGAGGTCTTCGAGACCGCTCAGGAACCGGTCCCGGATCCGGTCTCGCTCGTCGTCGACCACTACTGGTGGGTGTCCTGGCGACGCGACCGCGTCCTGCCCTTTCGGGCGCGGGTGCTCGGGGACCCGGTGGCGCACCTGACGGTCGAGGACGCCGACGGCGAGCTGCACGGGCACGCCATGCCGGCGGCCCTGGTGCACGGGGTGGTCACCCGCGTCTTCACCGTCGATCTGCCGGTGGCCGGCCGGGTCTCCGGCCTCGCCTTCCGGCCCGGTGGGCTCGCCGCCCTGCGCGACGTCGACGCCGGTGAGCTGACGTCGCGGGTTGTTGATGCCTCTGAGGTGCTCGGGCCGGGAGTGGCGGAGCTGCGCACGGCGGTGCTCGCCGAGCCGGACGAGCCGGCACGGCTGCGTCTGTTCCTGGAGTATGCCGCCGAGCTGCTGGCACCGCGGCTCGAGCAGATCGCCGACGACCCGGGGTACGGGACCGTGCGCGAGGCCGTGGCCCTGATGCGTGGCCGCGGCCAGGTGACGCTCGCTCCGGTCGCGTCGGCGGTGCACGTCTCGCCGCGGACGCTGCAACGGCTCTTCGCGCACTACGTCGGCGTCTCGCCGCTGTGGGTGCTGCGCCGTTATCGGCTGCAGGACGCCGCTCGCGCGATCGACTCCGGGGACGGCGCAGACCTTGCCGACCTTGCGGCGTCGTTGGGCTTCTCCGACCAGGCGCACTTCACGCGGGCCTTCACCGGGGTGATCGGCGTGCCTCCCTCGCGGTACCGCAACGGCGAACCGGCCTGAGCGGGACAGCGGCGGCACATGCCCACCGTCGAGACTTCTCCGCGGCCGGCCGCACCGACGGTGCGGTCAGGTCGCCTCGTTGTCGAAGGGGACGACGTAGTCGTCGGTCGCCGTGCCGTTGGCGGCCGCCGCTGTGGTCGGCTCTGCCGAGGCGGTGTTCTCCTCTGCGGTGTCCACCGCGACGGCGGCGCCTGCCGCGGCTGCTCCGGCCGCAGCGGGCGCAGCGGCCGCCGACGTCGCCGGCGTGGCCTTCGGTGAAGCAGCCGCGGTCGATGCGGGGGCGCCAGCCGCGGCCGTCTCCGTCACCCTGCCCGCGGCCTCGGCCGGTTCCGCGCGGTCGCCGGCCTGCGCGCCGTCGGTGGCCTGCGACGCCGGACCCGCCGTGTCCTCAGCGGGCTTGTCCTGCCCAGTGGTGGACTTGCCGGGCCGGTCCTCCCGAGGGGACTTGTCCTCCCGGGTGGATTCGTCATCCTCGGCGGCCTTGTCCTGGGAGGTCGGCCCGGTCCCGGCAGCCGCCGCTGCGCCCGCGGTGGCCGCGGCCGCGGCCTTCCCGGCGCGCTCGGAGGGCCGACGTGCGGCCCGCGGCTTGGGCTTCGGCTTGGGTTCCTCGTCCTCCATGAGTGCCTCGCGCACGATGCGGCGCGGGTCGTACTGGCGCGGGTCGAGCGAGGCGAGGTCGTCGAACTCGGGTCCGAGCTCCTCACGTACCTTCTCCCGGGCGCCGAGCGCGATCCGCTTGACCTCACGGGTCAGTCGGGCGAGCTGCTGCGCGAGCTCGGGGAGACGCTCGGGGCCGATGACGAGGAACGCGAGGATGGCAAGGACGACCAGCTCACCACCGTTGATCCCGAACACCCGCCCAGGATACGGGTCTCAGGCGACCGGGGTGTCCGGGTCGGCCGCGCAGGCCCTAGCCACTGGCCCTTTCGTCCAGGATCACGGTGATCTCCTCGACCTCGCCGCCGCGCCGCACCCCCAGCACCACCTCGTCGCCGGGGGCCCTGGCGCGCACGGCCACGATCAGCTCGTCGGGATCGGTCACGGGGCGGCCCTCGATGCTGACGATGACGTCGCCGGGACGGATGCCGGCCTCGTCCCCCGGGCCGCCCGGAGCGACCGGAGCGTGGCCGTCGACCTCCTGGTCGATGACCCGCACGCCCTCGCCGCGGTACCTGGCATCGAGGGTGACCCCGATGATGGGGTACGTGGCGTGGCCCGTGGCGATGATCTGCTCGGTGGTGCGTCGGACCTGGTTGGACGGGATAGCGAACCCGAGACCGATGCTGCCGGCGGCGCGCCCCGTTCCCGAACCCTGCGCGATCGCCGTGTTGATGCCGATCACCTGGCCGTCGCGGTTCACCAGCGGGCCGCCCGAGTTGCCGGGATTGATGGCGGCGTCCGTCTGGATCGCGTTGATGAACGTCGTGCTGCCGCCGGCGCCGGCGGTCACCGGCCGGTTGAGCGCGCTGATGATCCCGGACGTCACCGTGCCCTCGAGACCGAGAGGGGCACCGACCGCCACCACGGGCTCGCCCACCACGACGCTGTCGGAATCGGCCAGGACGAGCGGCTCGAGGCCCGTCCGGGACACCTTGAGCACGGCGAGGTCGTAGTCGGGTGTGCGGCCCACGACCTCGGCCTCCTCCTCGCTGCCGTCGGGAAACCCGACGACGATCGTGCCGTTCTCGGCGGCGACGTCGATGACGTGGTTGTTGGTGACGATGTACCCGTCCTCGCGCAGCACGAGACCGGTGCCGGAGGCCGCCTCGGTCGGGCCGCCGCGTGCCTGGATGTAGACGGTCGAGGGAAGGACCGACTCGGCGATGCCGGCGACCGACTCCGGCAACGGTTCCGGGCTGGTGGCGGTGGGCAGAGCGGACGGATCCTGCCCACGGGCGAACAGCAGCTGGGCACCGGCACCGCCGAGAATCACACCGGCCAGGAGGGCCACGACGATCAGGAGCATGGCAACCCCGAGAGGCAGACGACGGCGCGCACCGGCCGCCGTCGCGGGGCCCGCGAACCCGATGGCGGCGGACTTCGGTACCGGCGGAGGCGGGTAGGAGGCCGGTCCGCCCGGCGCGGCAAAACCAGGGAATCCCTGCGGTGGCCCGGATTCCGGCGGACCGGGCGAGTACGGGCCGGGTGCGTACGGGCCGGGTGCGTACGAGTCGGGTGCGTACGAGTTCGGTACGTGCCGCCCGTGGGCGTGGTGCTCGTTGCCCTGCGGTCTCGGGGACTGCGGGGGGTCGTACGCCGGCGGGCGCTCGTTGGTCGTCATGCTGGCTCCTTCGCCACCGGGGCGCCCGTCATTGCGGCTGCAGCAGGAGGTCCGTCCATCCGACGAGAGTCTGCCATCCCCGGTCGATCCGGTCGCCCACGCCGGGGCCGGGCTGGCTCGCAGGCATCCCGGCCGCGATCGCGCGCACGAGCTCGGGGCTGTTGTCGCTGGTGACGAGCACCGTCGTCCCGGCGCTCTGCAGCACGACGGTGGCGCTCGAACCGGGCAGCTGGTGCACCTCGTTCTCGCCGAGGTCGACCTCCTCCAGGCCCGCCAGGTCGGCAACCTCGAGGACGCCGCGCTGCTGGACGACCGTCGCCGTGCGCCCGTCCTGGCGGAAGTCGACGACGATGACCTCGTCGTCCTGCGCGCCCACCGGTTGCTCGGGGTCGGCGGGGTGCAGAGAACCGACCGACCCGACGAGCGAGATGCTGGCGCCGTCGGGGACGTGCTCGGGCGCCACCCAGCCGTTCTGCCGCAGCCATGCGAGCGCGGCCTCGGTACTGTCGGCCTCGTCCGCCGACGCCACGGCGTCCGCCGTCGCCATGACTTGCAGCGGGCTCTCGGCGGGACCGTCCACCTCGTTGAGCATGGTGACGGGATCGCCGGTGCGCTCGTACAGGGCGCCGACCAGCACCAGCACACCGAGCACGCTGGCGGCTCCCGCCAGGACGAGTGAGCCGCGTGCGGCCGCTCGGCGCCGCACCGGGCCGTAGGTCAGGGGCTCCCAGGCGCGCCCCACGAGGGCCCGCGCGCCGCGGGGAGCCGGCGGAACGGGGCCCGAGCCGAGCTCCATCAGTCGGGCGGTCAGGTCCTCGCTCGGCAGCACGTCCCGGGCCTCGGAGAGCCGGCGCCGGAAGGCGCGCTCGGCGGCCAGCACGGTGGCGCACTCCTCGCACGCCACCACGTGCTCGAGGGCGGCCTCCGTCTCCTCGGGCGCGAGTCGGCCGTCGACGAGCGCGGTGATCTCGTCGCGGAGATGGCTCATCGAACCTCCTGCCTGGAGGTTTCGACCGCCTCGACCGTCCTGATTGGGCGCCGGTGCGCGAGCTGATCGCGCAGCAGCGCCCGCGCCCGGTGGATCCTGGAACGCACGGTGCCCATCTTGACGCCGAGGGTAGCCGCGATCTCCTCGTAGGACAGCCCCTCGATGTCGCACAGCACGACGGCGGCACGGTACTTCGGCGGCAGTGCGTCCAGCGCGGCCTGGACGTCAAGGTCCAGGTGGGCGTGCTCGAAGCCACGCTCCGGCTCGCCGGAGTCGTGCGCGGCCGGGAGTCGCTCGCCGGCGTCACCGATCGGGTCCATACGCAGCCGCGAGCGCCGACGTGCCTGGTCGAGGAAGAGGTTCGTGGTGATGCGGTGCAGCCAGCCCTCGAAGTTGCCGGGCTGGTAGCTGTGCAACGACCGGAACACCCGGACGAAGGTCTCCTGGGTGAGATCCTCGGCGTCCGCGGTGTTGCCGGTGAGGCGGTACGCCAGCCGGTAGACCCGCGGGGTGTGCTCGACGACGATGTCCTCCCACGACGGCGGCGACCAGACCGGCCGCTCGGCCGCGTCGTCGTCGGGAGCAGGCGCCACCGCGCCGTCGTTGCGCGGTGCCTCGTCCATGGCCGTCCCCTGTCCGCCTGGTGGTGCAGGCGTTGTCGGAAGTCGTGGCGGGTCATGCTACGGAGCGAACCTGAAGACTACCTGGGTACCTCCTGGGCCACCGTTCTTCCGCCGCAGCGGCCTCCCGAGCGTCCGCTGCGCGGCCGGTGGGCGGCCGGCGAGCGGGCCACCGGTACGATCAGCGCAAGCAGCCGTGGGAATCACCCCAGGAGGTCACCATCAGCGCCGACAAGGCCCAGTCCTGGGCCTACACCGAAGAGTTCGTCACCGAGGACGACGCCACGGCCGAGGCACGTGCCCGGGCCGAGGAGCTCGGCGTCACGCCGGTCACTCCCGGTGTGGGTGCGGCGCTGCGCGTCGTCGCGTCCGCAGCCCACGCACGTGCGGTCGCCGAGGTGGGGACGGGCACGGGCGTCTCCGGCCTGTGGCTTCTCGGTGGGATGGCGCCCGACGGTGTCCTCACGACAATCGACGTCGAGCCCGAGCACCATCGCGCGGCCCGGGAGGGTTTCGCCGCCGCCGGGCTGAAGCCGGCCCGCGCTCGCCTCATCGGTGGGCGCGGGAACGACGTGCTCCCCCGCCTGGCCGACGGCGTCTACGACATGGTGCTGCTCGACGGCGACCCCTCCGAGGCGGTCGACGAGGTCTCCCAGGCGATCCGGCTGCTGCGCCAGGGCGGCGTGCTTGCCGTCAACGCCGCCCTGTGGCACGACCGGGTGGCCGACCCCGCCCGGCGGGACGACGCGACGGTCGCGGTCCGTGAGCTCGGCAAGCAGATCCGCGACGACGACCGCATGGTCAGCGCTCTGCTGCCCAGCGGTGACGGCCTGCTCCTTGCCGTCCGCCGCTGACGGGCCGCGCAACCTTCGACAGGTGCGGGCTCGGGAGTCGCCCGATCAGCCGGAGAGGGACTCCAGCCAGCGCAGCAGCAGCCGCGCGCCGTAGCCGGTCGGCGCGTTCGCCGGCAACTCGCTGTCGGCCTTGCCGGAGCGTCCGGCTCCGGCGATGTCCAGGTGTGCCCACCGCGCATCGCCGGTGAATCGCTGCAGGAACAGGGCCGCCGTGATCGATCCTCCGCCGACGTGGGTCTCGCGCACGGCGTGCCCGACGTCGGCGACGGCGGAGTCGAGCGCCGGCCGGTACTCCTCGACCAACGGCATCCGCCAGAGCCCTTCCCCGGTCTCCTCGCCCGCGCGCGTGAGCGCCTCGGCGAGGTCCTCCTCGGCGGCGTACAGGGCGGCGTGCGAGCGCCCGAGACCCAGCGTGGCCGCGCCGGTGAGGGTGGCGACGTCGACGACGTCGTCCGGGGCGAGAGTCGCGACGGTCCAGCCGAGGGCGTCGGCGAGGACCATGCGTCCCTCGGCGTCGGTGTTGGAGATCTCAACGGTGGTGCCGTCGTAGGTCGTCACCACGTCGCCCGGTCGGTAGGAGCTGCCGCTCATCGCGTTCTCGGCGAGCGGCAGCACGGCGGTGACCTGCACGGGTAGGCCGAGCTCGGCCGCGGCCAGGGCGGTGGCCAGCACGGTGGCGGAGCCGGCCATGTCGGTCTTCATCGGCACCATCGACTCTCGCGGCTTGAGCGAGATGCCGCCGGTGTCGAACGTGATCCCCTTACCGACGAGCGCCACGGAGCGCACGGCCTCGTCGGGCCGCCAGGTGACGACCACGAGCCGCGGCGCGGTGGCCGAACCGCCGCCGACGGCGAGGATGGCGTCCATGCCCTGCCGGGCGAGCCACTGCTCGTCGTGGACCTCCACGCCGAGGGTCCCGCCGGTCATCGGCGCGTCCGTCACGAGGGCGGTGGCCTGCCGGGCGATCCAGTCCGGGTTCTTGGTGCTCGACGGCGTCGCGGAAAGCAGCCGGGTCAGCCAGGTGGCGCGGGCGCCGGCGCGGGCCTCCGCCAGGGCCTGCGGGGCGCCCTCGACCCGGCCGACGAGGACCAGCGCCTCGGGCGCCGGCGGTGCCTTCGCGGGTGTCCGGCCGGTCCGGGGCATCCGGTACGCCGAGAGCAGGAAGCCCTCCACGAGGGCGCGCAGGGTCTGTGCGTCCAGCTCGTCGCCGATGGTCAGCGCCACCTCGCCCGTGCCGGCGGCCGCCCGGCCGAGGGCCAGGCCGGCCTCGCGCGCCGCGGCGGCTCCGCCGTCGCCGATGCCGACGAGCACGATGGTGCCGGGCAGCCCTTCCCACGGCAACGCGGGCGTCCCGGGCAACGCCCGTGGCAGCCGGACGACGGCGGTCCACCCGGCCGAGCCGGCGTTGCCGGGCAGGTCACGTTCGGCCTCGGCGAGCAGGTCGACGCCGTACCGGGCGGCGACGTCGGAGCCCTCGCCACCCAGCCGCGCCCGTTCCGCCTCCTCCACCGGCGGGTGGACCGGCACGGCCAGCACCGCCGGTTCCCGGTCCAGCCACTCGGCGCGGCACTCGAGCGGCAGCACCGGCTCGTCGAGCAGGTGGGTCTCCGGGAGGGTGATGGCGGGCGGGTTCTCGGGGTGCGGCACAGCCTTCTCCACACAATGGACATGGCGACGGCCGGCAGGCATCAGGCCGGCCGGCCGTCGATGGTTCGGTTGGGGTCAGCCAGCGACCGCGTTCAGCGCCTCGCTGAGCTCACCGGCCTCGGTGGGAGTGAGCTCGACGACGAGCCGACCACCGCCCTCGAGCGGAACCCGCATCACGATGCCGCGCCCCTCCTTGGTGACCTCGAGCGGCCCGTCTCCGGTCCTCGGCTTCATCGCGGCCATGTGGTGTACCCCTCTTCTCCATGGATCCTCGACCACCCCCGCGGGTGGAGCTCCCCGCCCTGGCGGGGTGATCGCTGGGGCAAGTCTAGTTCACTCGGGGGCGCCCCCCGCGTCGTCTGCCGCAGCAGCCTGCGCCTCTGCTTCCCTGAACAGCTCCTCCATGCCGTGCACGACGGCGTTGACCGCCTCCTCGGCGGTGTCCACGACGGGCAGCAGGCCGAGGTCGGGCTCCGAGATGGTCCCCCGCTCGAGCATGGTGCCGCGGAGCCAGTCGACGAGGCCGCCCCAGTAGTCGGAGCCGACCAGCACGATCGGGAAGGACGACACCTTCTGGGTCTGGACGAGGGTCAGGGCCTCGAAGAGCTCGTCCATGGTGCCGAACCCGCCGGGAAGGACGACGAAACCCTGCGTGTACTTCAGGAACATCGTCTTCCGGGCGAAGAAGTACCGGAAGTTGATGCCGAGATCGACCCACTTGTTCATGCCCTGCTCGAAGGGCAGCTCGATGCCCAAGCCCACAGAGACGCCCTGGGCCTCCACCGCACCCTTGTTGGCGGCCTCCATGGCGCCGGGACCGCCGCCGGTGACGACGGCGAAGCCGGCGTCGACCAACCGACGGGCGACGTCCTCCGCGAGGGCGTACTCGGGGTCGTCCTTCCTGATCCGGGCGGAGCCGAACACCGAGATCGCCGGGCCCAGGTCGGCCAGCGCGCCGAAGCCCTCGACGAACTCCGCCTGGATGCGCATCACCCGCCACGGGTCCTGGTGGAGCCAGTCGATGTCCTGCTCGGGAGCCAGCAGCCTCGCGTCGGTCGTCTCGCGCGGGATACGGCCCCGGCGCAGGAGCACCGGCCCCCGGCTGTAGATGCGGCTGCCGTCACTGTCGCGGTTGCTGCGGACCTCACGGTTCATGGCGCCATTGTCTCTCGGCGCCGGAGGTGGTGCGGTCCGGCGGGGTGTCGCCCCCGGCTGCCCGCCGGTCTCAGGCGAGCCAGGTGTGCAGGGCCCGCGCGCAGGAGCGGATCTCCTCGACGGCGCAGCGCTCGTCGTCAGCGTGGGCGAGCATCGGGTCACCGGGGCCGAAGTTGACCGCGGGGATGCCGAGCTCGGCGAACCGCGCCACGTCGGTCCAGCCGTACTTCGGCCCCGGGGCGCCGCCGGTGACACCGGTGACGGACTCGACGAAGCTCTGCACGAGCGGGTCGTCGAGACCCGGCCGGGCTCCGCCGGCGAGGTCGGTGATCTCGATGTCGAAACCGTCGAAGAGCTCACGGACGTGGGCCTCGGCGCCGGCCGGGTCCAGCGACGGTGCGAACCGGTAGTTGACGGTCACCACGCAGCGGTCGGGGATCATGTTCGAGGCGATGCCGCCGGTGACGCCGACGGCGCTCATCCCCTCGCGGTAGACCAGGCCGTCGACGTCGACCTCGCGGGGCGTGTAGGCGCGGAGCCGGTCGAGGATCTCGCCGGCCGCGTGGATCGCGTTGACCCCGCGCCACGCACGCGCCGAGTGGGCGGTGCGGCCGGTGGTGGCGATCTCCGCCCGGAGCGTGCCGTTGCAGCCGCCCTCGATGCCGCCGGCGGTGGGCTCGCCGAGGACGGCCAGGTCGCCGCTCACCCAGTCGGGGTGGTTGGCCACGAGGCGGCGGAGGCCGTTGTCGTCCGCGGCGACCTCTTCGTGGTCGTAGAAGACCCAGGTGATGTCCCACCGCGGCTCGGTGAGCACGGCCGCGAGGTGCAGGGCGACGGCGACGCCGCCCTTCATGTCGACGGTGCCGCGGCCCCAGAGCTCTTCGGTGCCGTCGAGGGCGGTCTCCCGCCAGGTGGGCACGTTGGTCTTGATGGGCACGGTGTCGATGTGTCCCGCGATGACGACCCGGTGATCGCGCCCGAGGTTGGTGCGGGCGACGAGCGAGTCGCCGTCCCGGAGCACCTCCAGGTGTCCCAGCGGCTTCAGCGCGGCCTCGACGGCGTCGGCGAGCCGGGTCTCGTCGCCGGAGACGGACGGGATGTCGCAGACGGCGGCGGTGAGGTCGACGACGTCTCCGGTCAGCTCGGGCAGGACGGCGGCTCGAGAGTGCGCGGGCATGCCCCGACCCTAGCGGCCACGACCGTGCTGAGGTCGCTGCCTCAGGCGCGGTGCAGCGTCCGTGCCGCCTCGGAGATCGACCCTGTGAGCGAGGGGTAGATGGTGAATACGTTTGCGACCTGGTCCACGGTGAGCCGCTGTGTCACGGCGATCGCGATCGGGTAGATCAGCTCGCTGGCCCGCGGCGCGACGATGACGCCGCCGACGACGGCGCCGGTGGCCCGATCGGAGAACATCTTCACGAAGCCCTCGGTGATGCCGAGCATCTTCGCGCGCGCGTTCCGGGCGATCGGTAGATGGGTGACGTGGCCGTCGATCTCGCCGGAGTCGATCTGCTGCTGGGCGACGCCGACGGTGGCGATCTCCGGCGCGGTGAAGATGTTGGCGGTGACGGCGCTGAGGTCGAGGGGGGCGACGGCGTCGCCGAGGGCGTGCCACATGGCGATCCGGCCCTGCATGGCGGCAACGGACGCGAGCGGCAGGACGCCGGTGCAGTCCCCGGCGGCATAGATGCGGAACGCACGGGTGCGCGAGACCCGGTCGACCTGGATGTGACCGGACTCGGAGAGCTCGACGCCGGCCTCCTCGAGGCCCATCCCGGAGGTCGACGGCACGCCGCCGACCGCGACCAGGCAGTGCGAGGCGCTGACGATCCGGCCGTCGGTGAGCTCGACGTCGACACCGTCCTCGGTGCGGCGGACGGCGGCCGCGCGGGAGCGCGAGAGGACGGTCATCCCACGACGGCGGAACACGCCTTCGATGAGCTCGGCGGCGTCCTCGTCCTCCCCCGGCAGCACGCGGTCCCGGGAGGAGACGAGCGTGACCTTGGCGCCGAGCGCGTTGTAGGCGCCCGCGAACTCCGCCCCGGTTACGCCGGAGCCGACCACGACGAGGTGCTCGGGAAGATCGGTGAGGTTGTACATCTGCGCCCAGGTGAGGATCCGCTCGCCGTCCGGCTCCGCCGTCGGCAGGACGCGCGGCGTGGCACCGCTGGCGACGAGGATGATCTCGGCGTCGAGCGTCATCTCCTCCCCCGCAGCGGTGGTGACCCGGACGCGGCGGGTGCCCACGCGGCTGATGTCCGGCTCGACGTGGCCGGTACCGTCGACGATCTTGATGCCCTCGCGCTCCAGGCGCCCGTGGATCTCCTGGGACTGCGCCTTGGCCAGGCGCACGACCCTGTCGTCGACGACGGCCATGTCGGCGTCCAGCGTGCCGGGGTCGCCGTCCGGACCGCCGTCGGACCTGATGCCCAGCTCGGGCGCCTGCTCGGTGACGGTCAACCACTCGGCCGTGGCGATGAGGGTCTTGGAGGGCACGACGTCGGTCAGCACGGCCGAGCCGCCCATCCCCTGCCGCTCGACGACGTGGACGCGCGCACCCAGCTGTCGTGCCACGAGTGCGGCCTCGTAGCCGCCGGGCCCGCCCCCGAGGATGACGACACGGAATCCCTCACGTACCGGGGAGGCGCCGGCAGCGTGGTCGCGGCGCGCCTCCTCGGGTACGCCGGTCGTGTGCTCGGCGGTCGGTGGGGCGGAAGTGGGATCGCTGCTCACCCAAGGCATTGTGCCGAAGATGTCCTCGGGATGCCGCCGCGACCCGGCGGGCGCCGGCTCACAGCAGCCCGGGGACCACGACCGCGGCCACGGCGTCGGCCACCTGCTCGGTCATGCCCAAAATCATGCCGGAGGCGGTAGCTCCTGAGCATCGAGCCAGCCCAGCAGCCGGTCGGGCCGGTCGGTGATGATCCCGTCGACGCCGGCCACCGTCGCCGCGGCCCAGTGGGCCGCCTCATTCAGGGTCCAGACCATGACCTGCATGTCCCAACCGTGCAGGGTGTCCACGAGCTCGGGGTGGTCGACGAGGAGGCGGCCGTGCGGGTTGCAGGCGGTCACGCCGAGCTCGGTGCACACGTCGAGCATCTCGGCCGTGAACCGGCTGACGAGCAGCCCCCTGCGCAGCTCCGGCGCCAGCTCACGGACCGTGGCCATGGTGTCCACGGACGCACTCTGGGCGAGCACGCGGCCCCCGATCCCGGCGTCGCGGATCGTCGCGAGCAGCGCGCGGGCCGGCTCGGCCGGCCAGGCGCCCTTGAGCTCGAGCAACAGCTCGAGGTTCGGGTACCGGACCAGGAGCTCGACGACCTCACCGAACAGCGGCATGGTCGTACGGGCGTAGACCGGCTCGAACCACGAGCCGGCGTCGAGGTGGCGGACCTCGTCGGAGCCCAGATCGGCCACGCGGCCGGAGCCGTCAGTGGTCCGGTCGACCGTGTCGTCGTGGACCACCACGCCGCCGCCGTCGGCCGAGATCTGCACGTCGATCTCGATCATGTCCGCGCCCGCGAGCGCGGCAGCGACCAGGGCCGGCATGGTGTTCTCCGGTGCGATCGCCGAGCTGCCCCGGTGGGCGATGACGAGCGGGCGGCCGGTCACAGGTAGGGCTCCACGTTGTCCGCGTACGCACGCTCCAGCTCGCTGGTGACGTTCGGGAACACGTCCTCGGCGGAATCGCCGTTGAGCACGATCCGCTCGAGCCCGTCGGTGAGGATCTGGTCGCCTCCGGGGGTGAAGACGCGGACGTAGTCCTGGGTGCGGGTCTTCTCCTGCAGCTGGTTCACGGAGGTGAGGAACTGGGGTGTCTCCTCGTACAGGGCGCTCATGATGTCGCCCTCGATGGCGGAGGTGCGCACCGGCATGTAGCCCGTGGTCTGAGAGAACCGGGCCGTGTTGTCGGTCGCGGTGAGGAACTTCAGGAACATCGCGGCCGCGAGCTGCTGCTCCGGCGTCTTGTCGGCGGCGACGGCGACGCCGGTGCCGCCGGTGGGCACGTTCGGCCCGGACACCGGCCCGTCCGGGAGGTACGCCGTCCCCAGCTCGAACGGTGCCGCCTCGAGCAGACCCGCGAGGGAACCGGTGGAGGCGATCATCGAGGCGTAGAGCCCACCGGCGAAGTCGGCGTTGGTGTCGGAGCCGAAGGAGGCGAAGGCGTTCTCGCCGTTGTACATGTCCCGGACGAAGTTGCCGGCCGTGAGTGCCTCGGGGGTGTCGAGCGTGACGTCCCACTCCTCGCTCATCGCACCGCCCTGGCCCCAGATGATGTTGGAGAACCACCAGGCCGACCACGACGGGCCGATGCCGTTGCCCAGCGGCGCGCCGTCGGCCGGGACCACGTCACGCAACGCCGTCGACCACTCCTGCAGCTCCTCCCAGGTCTGCGGACCGCGGTCGGGGAGGCCGGCCTGGGACCACAGGTCCTTGTTGTAGTAGAACAGCGGCGTCGAACGTGCGTACGGGGCCGCGAAGTGCTGCCCGGAGTATACGTAGTCGCTGTAGAGCGTCTCGACGTAGTCCGCGGTGTCGACCTCGAGGTGGGAGAAGACGTCGTCGACCGGGATGATCTGGCCGTTGACCATGTAGCGGAACCACCACACGTCCGAGGCGATGACGAGCTCGGGGATCTCGTCGGTGCCTGCGGCCGCCTGGAAGCGCTGGGCGACCTCGTCGTAGTTCGCGCCTGCGGTCACGAGCCGGACGGAGATCCCGTGCTCCTCCTCGAAGGCCGCGATGTACTCCTCCTCCAGCTCCTTGGTGTTCCCGGGGTGGTTGGACCAGAAGGTGATCTCCGTGGCGGGCTCCACACCGGACCAGTCGGTGCTCGCGGCCGGCTCCTCCGGGGCGTCGGCACCGCCGAGAGCCGGCCCGCCGCACGCGGCGATCAGGCCGCCGGCGATGCCGATGCCGCCGAGGGCGAGCACGTTGCGGCGCGACGGCAGGCGCAGCGCGGCGCCGGGGACGCGGCGAATGGTCGAGCTCATGGAAGTCTCCTTGGTTTCACGTCTGGTGGTCAGGTGGGTCGGGTCGGGTGGTCGGTGGGGGTAGGAAGGCATCGGACGGGAGGGAGCGGGCGCGGCGGGCGCCCGTTCTCAGCCGGTCACCGCACCGGCGGTCAGGCCGGCGACGAGCCGGCGCTGCAGGATCAGGAAGAAGACCAGCATCGGCAGCGTCACGAGGACCGTCGCGGCCATGAGGACGCCCCAGTTCTGCATGCCGTCGATGTCCTGCAGGAGCGTCAGCCCGACCGGCAGGGTCATCGTTTCGGTGTTGTCCGTGACGAGCATCGGCCACAGGTAGTCGTTCCACTCGTTGACGAGTGAGATGAGGGTGACCGCTGCGATCGTCGGCATCGACATCGGCACCACGAACCTCCAGAGGCGCCGCCAGTGCCCCGCGCCGTCGAGCTGGGCGGCCTCGAGCACGGAGATCGGCAGGGAGAGGAAGTGCTGCCGGAACAAGAAGGTCCCGAAGGCGCTGGCCAGCCCGGGCACGAGGATGCCCTGGTAGGTGTTGAGCCAGTCGAGCGAGGCGATGAGGGTGTAGTTCGGGATGATCGTGATCTGCCCGGGGATGAGCAGGGCGAAGATGACGACGATGAACGCCGCGTTGCGGAACGGGACGTCGATGAAGACGACGGCGTAGGCGCAGCACAGCCCGAGGAAGACCTTCAGCCCCGCCCCGAGCAGCGTGAGGGCGAGGCTGTTCAGGAACATCCGCCCGATCGGGATGGATGTGGCCACCTGCTCGTAGTTGGCCGGGGCGAAGGCGTCCGGCAGCCACTGCAGCGGGAGGCTGACCATCTCGGCGTTGGTCTTGAAGCTCGCCAGGAACATCCAGATGAGCGGCACGGCCATCACGAGGATCGCGAGGACCAGCGCCACGTACAGCCCGCCGTCGAGCGCGACGGAGGCGGGCCGGCGACGGCGGCGCCCGCGGACCGGCGGACGCTGCGGTGCGGGCGGCGCGGTACCCGTGCCCGGGGCCTCGACGGGCTTGGTCGCGGTGGTCGTCATGAGTAGTGCACCCGCTTCTCCATGTACTTCAGCTGCACACCCGTGATCACCAGGAGGAAGGCGAACAGAATCGTGGCGCTGGCGGAGGCGTAGCCCGCCCGTCCGGTCTGGAAACCCTCGAGGTAGATCTGGTACATCAGCGTGGTCGTCGAGCCCAGCGGTCCGCCGTCGGTCATCGCGCGGATGAGGTCGAAGGACTGCAGGGAGCTGAGCATCGTGGTGATGAGGAGGAAGAACGTCACGGGGCCGAGCAGCGGCAAGATGATGGAGCGGAAGGTGCGCCACCAGGTGGCGCCGTCGAGCGCGGCGGCGTCGCGCAGGTCCTGCGGCACGGCCTGCAGGCCGGCGAGATAGATCAGCGCGACGTAGCCGATGTGCTTCCAGAGATAGACGATGATGATCATCAGCAACGCCCAGGGTGACTGGGTGTACCACTCGGGCGAGTCGAGACCGAGCCAGCCGAGCACCGTCGCGAGCAGGCCGTAGCGCGGGTCGAAGATGTACAGCCACAGCATGCCGACGGCGATGCCGGACAGCACGTACGGCGCGAACGAGACGGTCCGGACGATCCCGCGGCCGAAGAGCTTGCGGTTCAGCGCGAGCGCCAGCGCCAGCCCGATGACGAGCGAGCCGCCGACGGTGGCGACGGCGAAGACCGCCGTCGTGCCGAGCACCGTGGGTGTCTGCGGGTCGGTGAACCACTGGGCGTAGTTGCGCAGGCCGACGAAGCGGGCGGCGGACGAGCCGAGGTTCCACTGCAAAGTCGAGTAGTAGAAGCTGAGCAGCAGTGGCCGGTAGACGAAAATCAGCAGGAGCGCCACGTTCGGTCCGGCAAGGAGCACGAAGATCCCGATGTTGCGCAGGAGCTTCCGCCGTCGCGCGGGCCGACGGTGCTGGTCGTACGCAACGACGTCCGCGTGGGTGAGCGAGCTCATCGAGGAGGAGTGTCCGATCTGTGGCGGCCCGGCCCGGGGCGTGATTGCCCCTGGGGCGACCGCCGAAGGGAGGCGGTCCGAGATGACACTAAGAGCGCCGCCAGGCGAAATCGGCCGTGTCCATCGAAAGATCACCGACGCTTCGTCAAACGTTCATCGGGCGTCTCTGCAGGTGAGAGCGTTGCCGATGAGGTCGTCGGTGCAGAGCGACCGCACTCGCCGAACAAGCCCTGGCGTCCCTTCGGTGACCCAGAACGGGACGCCAGGGCTTGTTCGGCGGGGGCACGAGCTGGCACCGGCGCACGGTCGACCGCGTTACCGTCTCCTCGTGACCCTCGAACCAGACCTCGACGACCTCGCCACCGACCCGTTCGCCGTCGCCCGCGCGGCGGCGGACGTGCTCGCCGAGCGGACCGGCGTCGCCCGGCACGACGTCGCACTCGTCCTCGGGTCCGGCTGGGGCGGGGCGGCAGACCTGCTCGGGGAGACCGTGGCCGACATCCCGGCAGCCGAGCTGCCCGGGTTCAGCGCACCGGCCGTCGTCGGGCACGGCGGCACCATCCGCTCGGTGCGGATCGAGTCGTCCGGCACGAGGCGCCACGCCTTGGTGCTCGGGGCACGCACCCACTACTACGAGGGCAAGGGCGTGCGGCGCGTCGCGCACGGCGCCCGGATGGCGGCCGCGGCCGGCGCGAGCACCATCGTGCTCACCAACGGCTGCGGCGGGCTCGACCCCGACTGGGTGGCCGGCACGCCGGTTCTCATCAACGACCACATCAACCTCACCGGGGCCTCGCCGCTCGAGGGCGCCACCTTCGTGGACCTGACGGACCTGTACTCCGTGCGGCTGCGCGGCCTCGCGCGGGAGGTCGACCCCACGCTCGCCGAGGGCGTGTACGTGCAGTTCACCGGCCCGCACTACGAGACCCCGGCCGAGGTCCAGATGGCCAGGCGGATCGGTGGTGACCTCGTCGGCATGTCGACGGCGCTCGAGGCCATCGCCGCCCGGCACGCCGGCCTGGAGGTGCTCGGCATCTCCCTCGTCACCAATCCCGCCGCCGGCATCTCCCCCGTCCCGCTCTCCCACGACGAGGTCATCGCCGCGGGCGCGGAGGCTGGGCCACGCATCTCGCGTCTGCTCGCGGACGTCGTCGGCCGCATCTGAGACGAAGGACTGGAGACTGATGCAGAGGCCGCTGCACGTCAGCGCAGAGGAGGTCCGAGCCTGGATCGAGGCGGACCCCGACGGCACCACGCGCGCCGAGCTCTCTGAGCTGCTGGCGCGTGCCGGCGCCGAGGACGAGGACGCCGCCCTCGCGCAGGAAGACCTCGACTCGCGGTTCGCCGGGCAGCTGGAGTTCGGCACGGCCGGGCTGCGCGGTGAGCTCGGAGCAGGTCCGCACCGGATGAACCGGGCCGTGGTCCTGCGGACCGCGGCAGGGCTGTCCGACTACCTCGCCGAAGTGGTCGGGCCCGGCTTCACGGTCGTGATCGGCTACGACGCCCGCTACGGCTCGACCGCCTTCGCCCGGGACACGGCCGCCGTGGTCGACGCCGCCGGCGGACGCGCCTCCTTGCTACCCGAGAGGGGGCCGACGCCCCTGCTCGCCTTCGCGCTGCGCCACCTCGGCGCCGACGCCGGCGTCATGGTCACCGCCTCGCACAACCCTCCGCAGGACAACGGCTACAAGGTCTACCTGGGCGGGCGTGCGGTCGCCGGGGCCGGGCAGGGCGTGCAGATCGTGCCGCCGTACGACGCCGAGATCGCCGCGCGGATCGCCGCGGCGCCGCCCGCCGTCGAGATCCCGACGTCGGACGGCTGGGAGGTCCTCGGCGGCGAGGTCCGCGAGGCCTACCTGCAGCGGGTGGCCTCCCTCGTCCCGCCCCGGCACACCCGCGGCATCCGCATCGTGCACACGTCCCTGCACGGGGTCGGTGGCCAGACGGTGCTCGAGGCGCTGCGCCGCGCCGGCTTCACCGATGTCCACCCGGTGCCGGACCAGGCGAGCCCCGACCCCGACTTCCCGACCGTCGCTTTCCCCAACCCGGAGGAGGAGGGCGCGCTGGACCACGCGATCCGCCTCGCCCGCGCCGTCGACGCCGACCTCGTCATCGCCAACGACCCGGATGCGGACCGCTGCTCCGCGGCCGTCCCGGATCCCACGGCCGACGGCGGCTGGCGCCAGCTCACCGGTGACGAGATCGGGTCGCTGCTCGGCGAGCAGACGGCTTCCGCCGCCGCCTTCACCGGTCGCGGGGTGCTCGCCTCGTCGGTGGTCTCCTCGCGGATGCTCGCCCGGATCGCCGGCTCGCACGGCCTCGAGCACCGCACCACCCTCACCGGCTTCAAGTGGATCGCCCGGACCGAGGGCCTGGTGTTCGGGTACGAGGAGGCGATCGGCTACTGCGTCGACCCCGGCGCTGTGCGCGACAAGGACGGCATCTCTGCGGCGGTGCGCCTCGCCTACCTCGCCGCGCAGCTGCGTGACCGCGATCAGACCGTTCCCGGGGCCCTGGACGAGCTCGCGCAGCACCACGGTGTCCACGAGACGGCGCAGATCTCCGTCCGGGTGGAGGACCTGAGCCTCATCACCGACACCATGGCCAGGCTGCGCGCGCATCCTCCGACCACCCTGGCCGGCTCACCGGTGGCGACGACGACGGACCTGTCCCACGGCACGGACGAGCTGCCACCGACGGACGGCATGGTCTTCGAGACCGAGGCCGGCGACCGCGTGGTCGTGCGCCCGTCCGGCACCGAGCCGAAGCTCAAGTGCTACCTGGAGGTCGTCGAGCCGGCCGGGACCGATGTGCCCGCGGCTCGCCGTGCGGCCGGCTCGCGGATGGTGGCGCTGCGCCGGAACGTCAGCGAGGCCCTCGAACTGGAGTGACTGTGAGTGTTGGTCGTGCAGTTCATCTCGCCGAGGGGGCGACGTCTCGGCGAGCGGGTGAGATCTCACCGAGCGGGTGACATCTCAGGCGCCCTGGATCGAGGAGCCGCGCACCACGAGTCGGCACGGCTGGGTGAGGACGCCCTGCTCGACCTTGCCGGACATCGCCGCGAAGAGCTTCTGCGCGGCGCGCCGGCCCATGGCCTCGAAGTTCATGTCGACGCTCGTCAGCTGCGGGACGGACCCGCGGGCAAAGGGCTCCCAGTTGTCGAAGCTGACCAACGCGACGTCCTCGGGCACCCGGCGCCCGAGACCCTTGAGCCCCTCGAGCACCCCGCGGGCGATCTGGTCGCTGCCGCACACGATCGCATCGACGTCGGGCGTCGCCTCGATCACCGCGCGGACGGCACCGCGCCCCCAGCCCTCGGACCAGGTCCCGTAGTGCGGGCGCCCGCCGGCCAGCTCGAGGCCCTGCTCCGTCAGGTAGTCATGCACGCCGTCCACCCGGTCGCGTGCCGCCACCCATGACCGGTCGCCGGCGATGTGGGCGATCCGTCGGCGTCCCAGCGAGACCAGGTGCTCGACCGCCGCCCGGCCGCCGGCGACGTTGTCCGGCACGACGGACAGGTCCTCGGGAGAGTCCGACGGCGCGTACGCGTAGACGACGGGGACCGGCAGCTCGTGCCCCAACGAGGGGCGGGGGTCGGTGCGGCTGCCGACGATGATGAGGCCGTCGACCTGGCGGCTCAGCAACGCCCGGAGGTGGTAGGACTCCCGGATGGCGTCCTCCCGGGCGTCGCACAGGAAGATCGACATCTCACCCGCGCCGGCGGCGTCCTCGGCCCCCATGAGGATCGGGATCGAGAACCGGCCCTCGAGGTCGTTCGTGATGAGGCCGAGCGTGCCCGTACGCCCGGTGTGCAGCGCACGGGCGCTGCTGTTGGCCTTGAAGGAGAGCCGTTCCGCGGTGTCGAGCACGCGGCGCCGCGTCTCGGGGTGCACGTCGGTGCGGCCGTTCAGCGCCTTGGACGCCGTGGACAGCGAGACGCCCGCGAGCTGCGCGACGTCACGCAGCGTCACGGCTTTCTTCGTGCCCGCCCCACGTAGCTCCACCCGGTCCCCCTACATCTCGAAATCGTCACTTTACTCTACCGCTGTTGACCGACGAGAAGCGGCATGCCTACGCTGTCGAAAGCGATTTCGCGCAGTTTCGTGATCTGGGATCGACAACGAGACGTCCGCGATGCGGCGGACGGAAGGAGCTCCGATGCAGCACTTCGATCGACACAAGCGCTCACGCCGGGCGGCAACCGTCGGCGCCACGGCCGCGACGGCCCTGGCGCTGGCCGCCTGCGGTGGCGGCGACGGCGGAGGCCAGGGTGGCGGTGACGACGCCGCGGGCGGCGGCGACAACACCGTCACGGTCTGGCACTACTTCGGCCAGGACAACCAGACCCAGCTCATGGAGGAGTACGCCTCCATGTTCGAGGAGACACACGACGGCGTCACCGTGGAGAACGTCTACGTCCCCTACGACCAGATGAACTCGAAGGTCATCTCGGCCGCCGGGAGCGGGAGCGGACCGGACGTCGTCGTCTTCAACGGCGCCGAGGCCGCGGTCCTGGCGCTCGGCGGCGGACTTGCCCCGCTCGAGCAGTGGGCGAGCTTCGCGGACTCCGGCCAGTTCCCGGACACCGTCAAGCACACCATCAACGACCAGCTCTACGCCGTGCAGGGCTACGTGAACCTGCTCGGCCTCTGGTACAACGCCGACATCCTCGACGAGATCGGGGTCGAGCCACCCACGACCGTCGAGGAGCTCGAGTCGGCGATGGCCGCCGCGAAGGAGGCGGGGCACGAGGGCATCACGCTCACCGGGTTGCCGAACACGCAGGGCGAGTGGCAGGCGTACCCGTGGCTGACCAGTCAGGGCTGGAGCTACGAGAACCTGGACGAGGCCGCACTGGCCGACGGCCTGGCGATGGCGCGCGGCTGGGTCGAGGAGGGCTACCTCTCCCAAGAGGCCACCACGTGGGACCAGACGGTTCCCTTCCAGGAGTTCACCGGCGGCGGCATCGCCTTCGCCGCGAACGGCAACTGGCAGATCGCGGCGGCCGAGACGGACGCGGACTTCGAGTACGGCGTCGTCCCGCTGCCCGTCGGTGACGACGGCGGTGTCTACCTCGGTGGCGAGGGCGTCGGCATCGGCGCGTCCGCGGACGACCCCGAGCTGGCGTGGGAGTACCTGACCGAGACGTACTACTCCGTCGAGGGACAGCTCCTCGCCCTCGACCTGGTGGGATCGATCCCCGCGCGGCAGGACGCGGCACAGGACCCCGCGGTGACGGAGAACCCGATGATCGCGCCGTTCGCGACCACGATCTCCGAGATGGGCGCGATCTACCCGCCCGACGCCATCCCGCCGGAGGCCGTCGCCGACGTCCAGACGTCCATGGGCCAGATGTGGAGCTCGGCACTCGGCGGTCAGGGGTCACCGGAGGACCTGGCCGGGCAGATGACGTCCGAGCTCGAGTCCCTCATCGGCCAGTAGCCCGCCCTGCGGCCCGGCCTGCAGCTCCGCGCTGCGGGCCGGGCCGCCCATCGGCCGTAGCCCGCACCGCCCGGGGACCCGCAGGGCCCCGGGCCGGCACCGAGGACCCATATGACAACCCAGACAACGCCGGCCGCCGCCGCTGCACGGAAGGGCGGACCCACACGCGCCCGCTCCATCTCGAGGAGCCGTTACGTCTTCCTCGCGCCCGCACTCGTCTTCCTCTCGCTCTTCTCGCTGTACCCGTTGTTCCAGCTGGCCCGGATGAGCCTGAGCGACGTGACCTCCGGGACGCTGAACGCCGAGTGGCCCTTCGTCGGGCTGCAGAACTTCGTCGAGGGCTTCTCCTCCGGTGCCACCGGCGCCGCGCTCGCACGTACGGCCGTCTTCGTCCTCATCGTCACGACCGCCGGGATGCTCGGAGGTCTGGCCGCCGCCATCGCCCTGCGGACACGAGGGCGCTGGTCCCAGGTGCTGCTGGCCGTCATGGTCTTCGCCTGGGCCCTGCCGCCCGTGGTCAACGGCAGCGTCTGGAAGTTCCTCTACGCCGATGACGGCCTGCTGAACACCGTCGCGCGCGGGCTCGGGCTGACCGACGACGCCCTGCCGTTCCTGTACGACCAGTACTGGGCCCTGGCCTCCGTCGCCTTCGTCACCTCCTGGGCGGTCATCCCGTTCAACGCGCTGGTCTTCCGCGCCGCGCTGCTGAACATCTCCCCGGAGGTCTTCGAGGCCGCTGCCCTCGACGGCGCGAACCGCTGGCAGGAGGTCCGGCACATCATGGTGCCCTCGGTGCGCCCCACCATGCTGGTGCTGCTGGTGCTGACGATCGTCTACGGCTTCCGTGGCTTCGACTTCATCTACGTCATGACCTACGGCGGACCCGGGTCCGCGACGAACACGCTGCCGTTCCTCGGCTACCTCCAGGCGTTCAGCCGGTTCGACTTCGGGCTCGGTGCCGCGACGTCGCTGGTGGCCGTCCTGTTCGTCCTCGTCCTGGCGGTGCTCTACGCCCGCAGCATCCGGAAGGAGGAGACCTCGTGAACCGCTCCGCGGGTCCCGTCAACGTTCTCCTGAAAGTCTTGTTCACGCTCCTCTACGGCGTGCCGATGCTGTGGATCGTGCTGACCTCGTTCAAGACGTCCGGGGACGTGTTCGGAGAGTCGGCCCTCCTTTTCAGCCCCGTGACCACCGCCTACGCCGAAGCGCTGAACGGCCAGCTCTACACGGCCCTCGGCCAGTCGCTCATCATCGCGGCCGGGACGACGGCGTTCACCCTGGCGATCGCCGTCCCCGCGGGGTACGGCCTGGCCAGGATCAGCGGGTGGATCACCACCATCGGGCTCGGCCTGCTGATCGTCTTCCAGATGCTCCCCCAGACGGCCAACGTCATCCCCTTGTACCAGGTCTTCGGCAGCTGGGGCCTGCTGGACCAGACGGTCGGCGTGATCATCGCCGACACGGCGCTGCTGACCCCGTTCGCCGTCATCCTGCTCCGGCCGTTCTTCCGCGCGGTGCCCATCGAGATGGAGGAGGCCGCCGCGCTCGACGGCGCGCCGGTGCGCCGCACGTTCTGGTCGATCGTCCTGCCGATGGCCCGCAACGGCGTCGCGACCACCGGCACCCTGGTCTTCCTGCTGTCCTGGGGCGAGTTCCTCTACGCGGTCAACTTCTTCCTCTCGCCCGGCCAGTACCCGTTGAGCGCGCTGCTGGCCCAGCAGGTGTCGGCCTTCGGCATCAACTGGCCCGGGCTCATGGCCCTGTCCGTCCTCACCTCCATCCCCGTCCTGCTGATCTACGCGGTGAGCTACCGGCTGCTGCGCGACGGCCTCACCGTCGGCGCCGTCAAGTGAACCGCTCCGCGAAAGGAAGCCACTCCATGTTGAACACCGCTGCCAGCGCCACCCTCGACGGCCGTCCCGTTGCGCCGTCGCACGGACGGCTACGACCCGTCGGCATCCAGGACGTGCGGATCTCCGGCGGGTTCTGGGGACGGATGCAGGAGCTGAACGCCGACGTCATCATCGACCACGCCGAGCGGTGGATGGAGCAGGTCGGCTGGATCGGCAACTTCGACGCTGCCCGTGCGGGGCGCCTGCCCGCGGACCGCCGTGGGCGCGAGTTCTCGGACTCCGACGTCTACAAGCTCATGGAGGCGATGGCGTGGGAGATCGGCCGAACCGGCGACGCCGATCTGGAGCGCCGCTTCGCCGCGCTCACGGACCGGATCGCCCCCGTCCAGGAGCCCGACGGCTACCTGAACACCATGTTCGGCCGGCCCGGGCAGCAGCCGCGCTACTCCGACTTCGAGTGGGGGCACGAGCTCTACTGCTTCGGTCACCTCGTCCAGGCCGCCGTGGCGCGGGCCCGCACCCATGGCCGGGACACCTTCGTCGACGTGGCCGTCCGGGCCGCCGACCATGTCTGCGACGTCTTCGGACCGGGCGGGAAGGAGGCCGTCGGCGGCCACCCGGAGATCGAGACCGCCCTCGCCGAGCTCGGCCGCCTGACGGGCGAGCAACGCTACCTCGACCAGGCGGCGCTCTTTCTCGAGCGGCGCGGGCACGGCCTGCTGGGCGAGATCGAGCTCGGCCAGGACTATTTCCAGGACGACGTGCCGGTCCGGGACGCGGAGGTGCTGCGCGGCCACGCCGTACGGGCCCTGTACCTCTCGGCCGGGGCCGTGGACGTGGCCACGGAGCGGCACGACAGGGAACTCCTCGGCGCCGTGGAGCGCCAGTTCGCCCGCACCGTGGCGAGCCGGACCTATCTGACCGGCGGCATGGGCTCGCGGCACGAGGGCGAGGCGTTCGGGCTGGACCATGAGCTGCCGTCCGACCGCGCGTACTCCGAGACCTGCGCCGGCGTCGGAGCGTTGCAGGTGGCGCAGCGGCTGCTCCTCGGCACCGGTTCGCCGACCCATGCGGACCTCATCGAGCGGGTGCTCTACAACGTCGTCGCCGCGTCCCCCGCCCAGGACGGCAAGGCGTTCTTCTACTCGAACACGCTGCACCAACGCGAGCCGGGCACGACGCCGGCGCAGGACAGTCCCAGCCCTCGTGCGGCCTCCAGCCTGCGGGCCCCGTGGTTCGCCGTCTCGTGCTGCCCGACGAACGTCGCCCGCACGCTCGCCTCTCTCGGCGCCTACGTGGCCACGGTCGACGACGGCGGCCTCCAGCTGCACCAGCACGTCGCCTCCCGCATCGAGACCACAGTCCCCGACGTCGGCACGGTCGGCATCGAGGTGAGCACCCGGTACCCCGAGGACGGCACCGTCGGCGTCACCATCACCGAGACCCCGGACGACCCGTGGACGCTGTCGCTGCGGGTGCCCGCCTGGGCGCACTCCGCCACGGTCCGCCGCGGCGCCTCCGTGACGGAGGCCGGCCCGGGCTACGTCGAGCTCGAGGGGCCGTGGCACCGCGGCGACACCGTGGAGCTCGAGCTCCCGGTGCGGGCCCGCTGGACCTGGCCGAGCCCCGCCGTCGACGCGCTGCGCGGGCAGGTGGCCGTCGAGCGCGGCCCGATCGTGCACTGCCTCGAATCGGTCGACCTGGTCCCGGCCGACCTGGGTACCGACGTCGACACGGTCGAGGTCGTCACGGACGAGGAGCCGGTGGAGCAGGACGGCGAGGTCCTCGTGCCGGTGCGCGTCTCCGGAACCGCCGCAGAGCCGGAGGGCCGGCCGTGGCCGTACCAGGACCACCGGCCGGCGACCGAGCCGCGGTCCGACACGCGTCTCGCCCCCCTGGTGCCGTACCACGCGTGGGCGAACCGCGGCCCGTCGACGATGCGCGTCTGGATGCCGGTCGCCGACTGAGGTCTGGCCGCGTAACTGACGTCTCACGGTGAGCGCTGACGGATCGGCCCAGAGCTGACGTCCGACCATCAGTGGGCCGGATCGTCAGCGCTCAGCGTGGGTGGTCCGGCCCGTCAGTACGACCCGGACTCGTCGTCGGCGTCGCTCTCGTCGTCGAGGTCGGGGACCTCGTCGAGCTGGTCGGCGACGTCGGCCGCGTCGGCCTCGCGCGTGGCGACGGCCAGCTCGGGCTCCGGCTCGTACTCCTCGGGAACGGGCTCGCCGTCCACGTGGTGCTCCTCGCCCACGACGTCGGGATCCAGCTCGATGGCGGTGGGTTCCGGTCGATCGGTACTCACGGCTCCTCCTTCGCACTGGATTCTGGACCAGCCCGATCAGCGTGCCCCCCGCCGCGGGCGGACGCAAGCGGCCAGCGCCGCAGGTCGGGGCGGCTCGTACGCGGCAGCAGCAGCCAGCACACGTGCGTCCAGTGACCGAGCGCCGCGTGCGGCGCGGTGCGTCCGAGCAGGTCGGCGACGGGGACCTGGTGCACGTCGCCGCCCGCGGGCTCGTACAGGTGCAGCACCGGGTTCCCGGCGCCGTCGTAGCCCCGGTTCTTCGCCCTCGCGGGGGGCGGGACCGCGAGCACGACGTGCCGCGGGACGGCGGTCGTCACACCGCGGCCGAGGTCGCCGCCCGCGTAGAGCGGCACCGGCGTCCCACCGAGCGTGGCCTCGTGCGCGGCGGCCAGCAGCGGCGCGGTGGCCGCCGCGGCGTCGTCGAGCGGGAGGTGCTGGTAGCGCACTCCCGGGAAGCGCGCCTCGCGGGCGGCCGTCCACGGCGGCGTCCCGAGGGCCGGCGGCCACGGCAGCAGGCGCAGCGCCCGGGCGGACGTCCGGCGCTGGATGTGCTGCTGGGCGGCCGTGAGGCGGTCCGCCGTCGACGCGAGCCGCGCCACGTCGAGCCCGGGCCCGGGCGCGCGCGGGATCTCGGGAGGGATCCGGTGGGCGGGCAGATCTTCGGCCAGCTCACCTGTCTCGAGCCAGCGGGCGAGCACCGGATCGCCGGTGGCCGCGAGCATGAGCAGCACGGTCGAGCCGCACGTCGTCCCGTCGGTCTGCGTCACGCGCACGCCGCCGAGGACGACCGGCTGCGGCGGGACCGTGCCGAGCGCGCCGCGGTGCCGCCCGGCGGCGCGCCGGCGGCTCATCGCCGCGGTCACCGGCCCCGGCTCCTCCCCGTCCTCCGCCTCGGCGGGTCCGGCACCGGCCAGAGGGCGAGCCAAGGGCGCGACGAGGGCGCCGAGCGAGAGTCGACGCCACAGGTCCATGTCGCCCAGCGTGCCGGACGCCGAGCCCGGTTGCTACTCCTGCGCCGTGATCCTGTCGAGGACGACGGCGCCTCCCGACCGGGAGACGGACCGTTCGGGCTCCGGTGCGACGGCGACGGCGCCCGCCAGCACCTCGCGCGCCCGGGCGAACCGTTCCGGAGTCGCGGTGTGCAGGGTGAGCACCGGCTCGCCGGCCCGCACCCGCTCCCCCGCTCTGGCGTGGATCTCGACACCGGCGACGGCCTGGACGGGGTCCTCCTTGCGGGCCCGCCCGGCGCCGAGCCGCCAGGACGCCACACCGACGGCGTACGCGTCGAGAGCGGCGACGACGCCGTCGTCCTCGGCGACGACGGTCTCGGTGTGTTCCGCGACCGGCAGCTGGGCGTGCGGATCGCCGCCCTGCGCGGCGATCATGCGACGCCAGACGTCCATCGCGCGGCCGTCGGTCAGGGCGTCGGCGGGGTCGACGTCGTCCTTGCCAGCGGCGGCGAGCATCTCCCGGGCGAGCGCGAGGGTCAGCTCGACGACGTCCTGGGGGCCGCCACCGGCGAGCACCTCGACGGACTCGCGCACCTCGAGCGCGTTGCCGATCGTGCGGCCCAGCGGTGTCGACATGTCGGTGAGCAGCGCGGTCGTCCGCACGCCGGCGTCCGTGCCGAGGTCGACCATGGTGCGGGCGAGCTCGCGGGCGGAGGCGAGATCCTTCATGAAGGCCCCGGAGCCGACCTTGACGTCCAGGACCAGGGCGCCGGTGCCCTCGGCGATCTTCTTGCTCATGATCGAGGAGGCGATCAGCGGGACGGACTCGACCGTGCCGGTGATGTCGCGCAGGGCGTAGAGCTTCTTGTCCGCGGGCGCGAGCCCGGCGCCCGCCGCACAGATGACGGCGCCGACCTCTTCCAGCTGGCCGAGGATCTGCGAGCCCGACAGCGTGGCCCGCCAGCCGGGGATGGCCTCGAGCTTGTCGAGGGTGCCGCCGGTGTGCCCGAGCCCTCGACCGGAGAGCTGGGGCACGGCGACGCCAAAGGCCGCGACCAGCGGTGCCAGGGGCAGGGTGATCTTGTCGCCCACCCCGCCGGTGGAATGCTTGTCCGCCGTCGGCCGGGACAGCGACGAGAAGTCCATGCGCTCCCCGGATCCGATCATCGCCGCCGTCCAACGAGCGATCTCGGAACGGTCCATCCCCCGCAGGTAGATCGCCATGGCGAGGGCGCTCATCTGCTCCTCCGCGACGGCGCCGCGGGTGTAGGCGTCGACGACCCAGGCGATCTGCTCGGCGGTCAGGGTCTCGGCGTCGCGCTTGGTCCGGATGACGTCGACGGCGTCGAACGGCTCAGTCATGTCGGAGGGCTCAGTCATGCTCGCCTCAGGTGGTCGGGCCCGAACGCCTCGGGAAGCAGCTCGGACATCGTCCGGACGCCGCCGGTCAGCTTGACCTCGAGGGCGGCTCCGCCGTGCTCCCACAGCAGCTGGCGGCAGCGCCCGCACGGGGTGAGGAGCTCACCTGCGGCATCGACGCAGGTGAACGCGATGAGGCGGCCGCCGCCGGTGCGCACCAGGTCGGAGACGAGGCCGCACTCGGCGCACAGGGTCACGCCGTACGCGGCGTTCTCCACGTTGCAGCCGGTGACGGTGCGGCCGTCGTCGACCAGTGCCGCGGCACCCACGGGGTAGCCGGAGTAGGGCGCATAGGCGCGGCCCATCGCCTCGCAGGCGAGGTCGCGCAGCAGCGCCCAGGTCGCAGTGTCCGCGGTCACCGGTTCACCTCTCACTTGATGTACGGCACGTTCTCGGCGGCGGGCGGCCGGACCCGGCCCACGAACCCCGCGACGGCGAGGATGGTCACGGCGTACGGGAGCATGAGCAGCAGGTCGGAGGAGATGCCCGCCCCGATGCCGGAGAGCATGTTGACCAGGCTCTTGGAGAAGCCGAACAGCAGCGCGGCGGCCACGGCGCCCTTCGGTCGCCAGCGGCCGAGGATCATCGCGGCGAGCGCGATGTATCCCTGGCCGGCGGACATGTTCGTCCCGAAGGCCAGGCCCGAGCCGACGGTGAAGAAGGCGCCGCCCAGTCCCGCGATCGCGCCTCCGACGATCGTGTTGACCACGCGCGTACGGCCCACGTTGATGCCGACGGTGTCGGCCGCCTTCGGGTGCTCGCCGACGGCGCGGGTGCGCAGGCCCCACCGGCTGCGAAAGACGAGGACCTGCAGCACGATCACGGCCACGTACATGACGTACACGAGCACCGTCTGTCGGAACAGCACGGGACCGATGACGGGGATGGACGCCAGCCCTGGGATGGCGATCTCCGGCATGGACTGCCGGGTGTTGAGGGCCTCGGCGTTCTCCGTCATGACGGTCGAGAACAGGAAGCTCGTCAGGCCGAGGACGAGGACGTTGAGGACGACGCCGACGATGATCTGGTCCACCCAGTACCGCACGGCGAAGAACGCGAGCAGCGCCCCGACCAGGGCCCCGGCGACGGGGGCAGCGATCATGCCGAGGTAGGCGCTGGTGGTCAGGGACCCGACGGCGGCCGCGAGGAAGGCACCGCTGAGGAGCTGCCCCTCGATGGCGATGTTGATGACGCCGGAGCGCTCGCACACCACTCCGGCGAGCGCACCGAAGACCAGCGGCACCGACAGCGCAAGCGCGCCGCCGAGCAACGTGGTCAGCGGGATGATCGTCGTGCGGCCGGCCCCGACCCAGGTCAGGAACGCCAGGACGAACGCCACGCCGAAGATCGCCGGCAGCCACCAGCCGACCGGCGCGCGGCGCACGGCTGCCCAGGTCGCCACCGCGGTCAGGACGACCATGACGACGACGAGGACGACGTTGGTCGCCATGGCGGGCAGGACGGCGTCCGGGATCTCGAAGAAGTCCCCGGCGCGGCTGATGCGGAAGATCGTCTGGCCGCTGCGGGGGAACGCGAGCAGCGCGAGCAGCGCGAGCAGCGCGTACGTCACCGGCCACCGCCACCTGACGGGCGGCAGCGTGCGCTCCTCGGCTCGGGGCTCGGGGGTCGTCACGGCACTCACGCCGTCACCTCCTTCGTGGCCGGAGCGGACCTGCTGCGGCGCGGGCGCGCGCCCGGAGCGGGCAGCCGGAAGATCGCCCGGACCAGCGGGGGTGCCGCGATGAGCAGCACGATGATCGACTGGACGACGAGGATGATGTCGATCGACGTGTCGGTGGTGGACTGCATCAGCACACCGCCGGCGCGCAACGCGCCGAACAGCAGCCCGGCGACGAAGGTCCCCAGCGGCCGGGAGCGGCCCAGCAGAGCCACCGTGATGGCGTCGAAGCCGTAGCTGGCGGCGACGCCTCGGGTCAGCACGAACTCGGTGCCGAGGACCTGCGCCGACCCGGCCAGACCGCAGAGTGCGCCCGAGACCACCATCGTCAGCACCACGACGCGTTCCACCGAGATGCCGGCGTTGCGCGCGGCGTGGGGGTTGGCGCCCGCGGCCCGTATCTCGAAGCCGATGGTGGACCGGTCGAGCAGCCACCACACACACGCGGTGGCGACGATCGCGACGAGGAAACCGGCGTGCAGCCGGAACGATTCGCCCAGGAGCAGCGGGTAGGCGGCGGTCGCGGTGCTGATCTCCGGCGAGATCGGGTTCGGCGAGCCGGGAACCTGGAAGGCCTCGGTGCTGAGGAGGTACGCGATCAGGTAGAGACCGATGTTGTTGAGCATGATCGTGACGATCACCTCGTTGGCGCCGGTCTTGGCCTTCAGGAGTCCTGCGATCCCCGCCCAGATCGCTCCGCCGAGCGCCGCCCCGATCACGGCGAGCACGACGTGCAGCACGACGGGGAGGTCGTAGGTGAAGCCGATGAACCCGCCGAAGATGGCGCCGAGGATGATCTGACCCTGACCACCGATGTTGAGCAGTCCGGCGCGGAAACCGACAGCCAGGCCGAGACCCGCGAGGATCAGCGGGGTCGCGAACGTCAACGACTCGGTGATGGGGCGGATCGCTCGCGTGGTGGTGTCCGACTCGAAGTCGTAGATCGCCCCGCGGAACAGGGCTTCGTAGGCGTTGTAGACGGCGTTCCACACGGCCTCGAAGGTGTCCGAGGGTCGGTCGAACAGGTACACCGCGCTGTCTTGGACGTCGGTGTCGGCCAGCGCGATGAGGACGGCGCCGGCGAGCAGCGCCAGCACGATCGCCAGCACGGAGACGATCCAGGAGCCGGAGAGCAGCTCGCGCACGAGCTGGCCGGAGCGGCCCTCGACCGGCCCGTCGGTGCGGCTTCCGCCCGGCTCACGATCCGGATCGCGCGCGGCGTCCGCCTGCGCGGCCTGGTCCGCCTCCGCGCCTGGGTCGCCCGGATGCTGGGCGGGTCGGGTGTTCTCGTCGCTCACGGGACGTCCTCGTGGTCTGCGGCCGCGTCTGCCTCGCCGAGGGTGGTGTGGTGGGCGGTGGCCTGGGCCTGCGCGTCCTCGAGCGGGACGCCGGCCATCATCAGGCCGAGCACGTCGCGGTTCGTGTCGCCGTCGACGATGCCGACCACCCGACCGCGGTACATCACGGCGACCCGGTCGGCCAGGGCGTGCACCTCGTCGAGCTCGGTGGAGACGATGAGGACCGGGGTGCCCTTGTCGCGCTCCTCGACGATGCGCCTGTGCAGGAACTCGATGGAGCCGACGTCGACGCCGCGAGTGGGCTGCGAGGCGACGAACGCGCGCAGCGGCCGCGACATCTCCCGCGCCATGACGACCTTCTGCTGGTTGCCGCCGGAGAGGGTGGAGACCGGGTCGGACACCGAGGTGAGCCGGATGTCGAACTCGGCCACTCGCTGCTCCGCGCCCTCCAGCACGGCGGTCGGGTTCATCGCCACGCCGGACGCGAAGGGCGGCTGGTCGTACTGGTCCAGGACGAGGTTCTCGGCGACCGAGAAGGAGTCGATGATGCCGTCCGTGCTGCGGTCCTCCGGGACGAAGCCCAGGCCGGCCCGCAGGCGCTGTTTGACGGAGCGGCCGACGAGCTCCTGACCGTCCAGGGTGATGGATCCGCTCACCGGTTCCGTGAGCCCGACGATCGTCTCGGTCAGCTCAGTCTGCCCGTTGCCCTGCACACCGGCGACGGCCATGACCTCGCCGCTGCGCACGCCCAGGTCCACGTGGTCGACGACGACGTTGCCGGCCGGGTCGAGCACGGTCAGGTCGGAGAGGACGAAGGCCTCCTCGCCGCGGCCGGTCGAGGCCTTGTCGACGGAGAGCTCGACGGACCGGCCGACCATCATGGAGGCGAGCTCGCTCTCGGAAGTCCCCGGCCCGGCCTCCCCCACGACCTTGCCGCGGCGGATGACGGTGACGCGGTCCGCGATGGCTCGGACCTCGCGGAGCTTGTGGGTGATGAAGACGATCGACGTGCCGGCCGCCTTGAGCTCACGCATGATCCCGATGAGCTCGTCGGTCTCCTGCGGGGTCAGCACCGCCGTCGGCTCGTCGAGGATGAGCACCTGCGCGTCCCGCGAGAGCGCCTTGATGATCTCGACCCGCTGCTGCGCCCCGACGGGCAGATCCTCGACCACCGCGTCCGGGTCGATGTCGAAGCCGAACCGGTCGGAGATCTCGCGCACGCGCCGGCGCGCCGCGTCGAGGTCGAGGAACCCCGCGCCCCGGGTGGGCTCGTAACCGAGGGCGAGGGACTCGGCGACCGTGAAGACCGGGACGAGCATGAAGTGCTGGTGGACCATGCCGATGCCCGCGGTCACGGCGTCGCCCGGTCCCGAGATGGTCACGGGCTCGTCGTCGAGGAGGATCTCGCCGTCGTCGGGCTCGTAGAGCCCGAAGAGTACGTTCATCAGGGTGCTCTTGCCGGCGCCGTTCTCGCCGAGCAGGGCATGGATCTCGCCGGGCTCGACGACGAGGTCGATGTGGTCGTTCGCGACCAGGGACCCGAAGACTTTCGTGATCCCCCGCAGTTCCAGCTTCACGTCGATGCGCTCCTCGTCAGCGTGCCCGCGTCCGGGCCCTCACGGTACCTGCGCACGCGCGCGGCCCGGCCGGTGGCCGGGCCGCCGCGTCGTCAGGAGAGGGTCACGGAGCGTTCGGCGTCTGAACCTCGAGGTCGCCGGAGATGATCTGCTCACGCAGGTCGGCGACGGTGTCCTTGACCTCCTGCGGCACCGCGTCCTCGAACTCGTGGAACGGAGCCAGGCCCACGCCCTCGTTCTCGAGCGTGCCGACGTACGGCTCGGCGCTGAAGCTGCCCTCGACCGCCTGCGAGATGGTGTCCTGCACGGCCTGGTCGATCTCCTTCATCACCGAGGTCAGGACGATGTCGCCGTACTCGGTCGACTCGTGCCAGTCGGAGTCGACGCCGATGATCATCACGTCACCGGCCTCCGCGGCGGCCGCGGCGGCGCCGAGGCCGACCGGGCCGGCGACCGGCATGATGATGTCGGCGCCCTGGGCGATGAACTGCTGCGCCTGCTGCTGGCCGTTCGCCCGGTTCTCGAAGTCACCGGTGAAGGCGCCCTCCTGCGCCTCCTTGTCCCAACCGAGGAGCTGGACGTCGGCGTCGTTCTCCTCGTTGAAGTGGGCGACGCCGTCGGCGAAGCCGTCCATGAAGATGGACACCGACGGGATCTGCAGACCGCCGAAGGTGGCCACCGTGCCGGTCTCGGTGGTGCCGGCGGCGACGTAGCCGGCGAGGAAGGCGGCCTCGGCCGTGTTGAAGAGGATCGGCTTGGCATTCTCCAGCTCGATCGGCTCCTGGCCCTCGCTGAAGGTCTGGTCGACGAGACCGAACTTCAGGTCGGGGTTGTCCTCGGCGGCCGACTGGATGGCGTTCTCGAGCGGGAACCCGACCCCGATCGTGAGGTTGCAGCCCTGCTGGACCATGGAGTCGACGTTCGGACCGTACTCGGACTCGGACTGCGACTCGGCGGTCGCCTGCTCGATCCCGAGCTCCTCGACGGCGGCCTGGAGGCCTTCGTACGCCGACTGGTTGAAGGACCGGTCGTCCCAGCCGCCCGCGTCGGAGACGAGGCACGCGGTGAAGTCGGAGGCGCCGCCGGCGGTGGTCTCCCCGCCTCCACCGGTCTGCTCTTCCTCGGGTGCGGCGCCGCAGGCCGTGAGCGCGAGGGCCGCTGAGGTCGCCAGCGCCGTCGCAAAGATGCTCTTCTTCACGAATGTGTCTCCTGGAGGTTGGGGCCGAAGCCGAGGTGGTTCTCACCCGACGGGAGTCGGCATGACGTTGCGACAGTATGCCGTCGGAGCGGCCGCGGGAACCCTCCGGTGAGGAGGAGCGGGTCAAAGCGTTACCGAACTGTTTCCGCAGCGCACCGCGTGAGCGGCCGGTGGTCGGGTCGAGCCCGGGCCTCAGCCCGGCGACGCCGACGCCGACGCGAGGCTGTCCGTCTCGCCGTCCGCGGCGAGCAGGGCGGTGCGGGCGAGCAGGCGCGCACCGATGCCGATGGCGGCCTCGTCGAAGATGATGTCTCCGCGATGCAGGTCGAAGGCCGGGCCGCCCGGCGTTCGTGTCCCCAGCCGCACGAGCGCCCCGGGGACGCGGGTGAGGTACCAGGCGAAGTCCTCCCCGCCGAGTGACTGCTCGGTGAGCTCGACGGCGTCCGGACCGATGACGTCCTTGGCCGCGGCGTCCACCACCCGCACGGCCCGCTCGTCATTGACCACCGGGGGGATGCCGCGCACGTAGTCCACGTCGGTCTCGACGCCGTACGGCGCGACGACGTGCTCGATGGCGTCCTCCATGATCCTGCCGAGCCGCCGCCACTCCCGGGCGTCGAGGCACCGGATGGTGCCGGTGATGGTGCCGGACGTCGGGATGGCGTTCGCGGCGCGGCCCGCGCTGACGGCCCCCCAGGTGAGGTTGGCGCCGGAGCGGGGGTCCGTGCGGCGCCCGAGGATCGCCGGCAGGGTGGTCGCGAGCTGACCGAGGGCGTAGACGACGTCGCCCGTCAGGTGCGGGCGGGAGGTGTGACCGCCCTCGGAGGTCACCTTGACGGTGAGCGTGTCCGACGCCGCCGTGATCGGCCCGATCCGCGAGCCGACGTGCCCGACCGTGACCTTCGGGTCGCAGTGCAGCGCGAAGATCTGGTCGACGCCGTCGAGCACGCCCTGGTCGATGGCGGCGCTGGAGCCGCCCGGCTGGACCTCCTCGGCGGGCTGGAAGACGCAGCGCACACCGATGGGTAGCAGTCCGGCGTCGTCGAGCTCCTTCAGGGCGAGGGCGGCGCCGACAAGCGCCGTGGTGTGGACGTCGTGGCCGCAGGCGTGGCAGTACCCGTCCCGCTCCGAGGCGAACGGCAGCCCGGAGGTCTCGTGCAGTGGCAGCGCGTCCAGGTCGGCACGCAGGCCGACCCGCCGGTGCCCCTTGGTACGCCGGTCGGGGCCGATGTTGACCACCAGGCCGGTGAGACCCAGCGGGCGCGGGTCGAGCCCGGCGTCACGAAGGACCTGCAGCACGTACGCCGTGGTGTCGTGCTCGCTCCACGCCGGCTCCGGGTGGGCGTGGATGTGCCTGCGGATCTCGATGAGCCGTGGCTCGAGGTTCGCGACGATGTCGTTGACACGCCGGGCGGCGATGGAGTTGGTCGGAGCAGGAACGGCACGCACACCGCCGACCTTAACCGTTTCCCCGAGGAGTGCCGGATGACGGACGGCGCGTGGTCAGCGCAGGTGGTCCCGGGACGGGCCGAGCGACCCGACGACGTTCTTGACCCGCTGCGCATGCTCCCGCGTCGTGACCAGCAGTGCGTCCGGCGTGTCCACGACGACGACGTCCGGCACTCCCAGCAGCGTCACCGTGCGGCCGGTGCCCGGCACGACCAACGCACCGGCCGCGTCCGTGGCCAGCACGTCGCCGTCGCCGAGGACGCGGACTCCGGACTGGTCCTCCTGCAGGAGACCGGCCAGGTTCTCGAAGTCTCCGACGTCGTCCCAACCCATCGCGGCCGGGACGACGGCGACGCCGCCCTGGGCAGCCACCGGCTCGGCGATGGCGTGGTCGATGGCGACCTTCTCCAGGGTCGGCCAGACCCGGGCGAGGACCTCGTCGCGGGCCGGGCCGTCCCAGGCGTCCGCGATCTCGGCGATTCCGGACGCCAGCTCTGGCCGCTGGGCGCAGAGATGGTCGAGGAGGACGTCCGCCCGGACGACGAACATGCCCGCGTTCCACCGGTACTGACCGGTCGCCAGGTAGGCCGCAGCCGTGTCGGCGTCGGGCTTCTCGGTGAAACCGAGGACGTGGCGTGCGCTGTCCGCGACGGCACCGTCCACCTCGACCGGATCGCCGGCGCGGACGTACCCGAAGGCGGTCGACGGGTGGTCGGCCTCGATCCCGATCGTCACGACGTATCCCGCCCGGGCCACCGCCACCGCCTCCCGCACCGCCGCCTCGAACGCGTCCTGGTCGGTGATGACGTGGTCGGCCGCGAAGGAGCCGACGACGACGTCACCGTGACGGCGGCGCGCCACCGCCGCCGCGAGCGCGATCGCGGCCATCGAGTCCCGCGGGCTCGGCTCGGCGAACAGGTTCTCCTCGCCGAGGTTCCCCAGCTGCTCGAGCACCGCGGGTGCGTGGGCGGAACCCGTCACGACGGCGATCCCACCGGCCGACGCCACCGGCGCCAGCCGGTCGAACGTCTGCTGCAGCAGTGTCCGGCCGGAGCCGGTGAGGTCCAGCAGGAACTTCGGCGCGCCGCGCCGCGAGAGCGGCCACAACCGCGTACCGGCGCCGCCGGCGGGGACGATCGCGTGCAGGGGCTCGGCGTGCGGCATGGGCACAGCCTAGGCGGGGGGTGGTGCCGGCATCCGTGGTTCGCGAGGTGACCAGGTCCCGTCGATCGCGACCCTTCCTCGCGAAGGCATGGCGACGCCCGACACGGTCCGGCAGGGTCAGCGCCGGTCGCCGTGGGAGGTGCTGCGGGGGAGCACGGCGTCGGCCTTCCGCGCCTTGGTGAGCCGACGCTCGAGCCGGGCGATCCGGCGTCGTCGCAGGCGCGCGGCGAGGCCTGGGCGCGGTTCGGACACGGGCTCCGGCTCCGGCTCGGGCCGGGCGTTGGCGGGCTCGATCACTCCGGTGAGGGGCTGGTGATCCCACTCGCGGGTCCTCGGGACCGACTCGGTGACGTAGTTCGGTCTCTCGTCGAGGTGGACGTCCTCGGCGCTCTCCGGCCGCACGGGCGCCGGCGGGTTGGCGGTGAACGCCGCGACGACGAGCACGATCCGGGCGGCGACATTGACCCAGAGCATCAGGGCGACCAGTGCGGCGAACGGGGCGAGCAGCGGGTCGTCCACCGTCCCGAGGAGCGTGGTACCGAGGAGGCGGAGGCCGCCGACGGCGACGGCACCGAGCAGGGTGCCGGTCAGGAGGTCACGCCGGGGCGGGCGGACGCCGGCCGTGTACCGGAACAGCATGATGAACACGCCCCAGTCGACGACGAGCGCCATCCCCAGGCCGGCGATCCGCACGGTCAAGCTCGTCACGGCCCCGTCGAGACCGACCAGGCCGAGGACCGTCTCCGCGAGCGTGCTCGCCAGCGCACCGAGCACCGACGAGAGCAGGATGCCGACGGCGAGCACGACGAAGCCGAGCAGGTCACGGACCTTGGAGATGCCGATGTTCTCCGGCGGGGCGACGATGCCGAACATCGCGCGGATGGAGCTGCGGAGCGCCGACATGACCCTGAGGGACGTCCAGACCAGCACGATGAGGGCGACGATGCTCGCCGGCGTGATCGCGGTGTCCAGGACCAGCGTGTCGGGGCTGATCATCCCGTTCTCGTCGTCGGCGGTCTCCTTGAGCAGGCCCGGCAGCGCATCGTCGATCGCCTCGAGCACCGTGGAGCGCAGTCCCGCGTTTCCTCCGAGGACGGCCATGAACGCGGTCCAGGAGATCGTCAGGGCAGCCGAGATCGAGAACAGCGCCGCGTAGGCGATGCCGCCGGCCAGCAGGTTGCCTCGGGCGATGGTGTAGCGGTCGAGCGACCGGCCCGGGCGGGTCCGGCGCAGCCGGTCGAACGCGGCCTTCAGCCGAGCGAACCGCCCCTGCTCCTTCTCGTCGGCGGGCGGCATGGTGCTGAGACTAGTGGCGCGGCGCTACGGGTCTATGACGGGACCGCCGACGGCGCGGTCCCCGCATCGGCACCGTGTGCAGCGAGGACGAACCTTGCCACGGTGCGCCAGACGCCGTCGTCCCCGTGCTCGTACAGGCGCATGCTGCCCTGGGCATAGGTGGCCTCGAAGTCGGAGACCAGGGAAGCGGCCCGGTCGAGCACGTGGTCGTCCAGGTCGTGCGCGACGGTGACGTGCGGGTGGTACGGGAAGCGCAGCTCCTGGGCGAGCAGACCCTGACGCACCGCCACCTGCAGCGCTGCGCACTCCGCCGCCCCGCGCACGACGTTCACGAAGACCACCGGGCTGACCGGACGGAAGGTCCCGGCGCCGCTGAGCCGCACGACGAAGGGCACGGCATCCGCGGCCACCGCGGCCAGGTGGTCGGTCACCTCGGGCATCCCGTGCTTGTCGACGACGGTCGGTCCGAGCAGCGTCACATGCGGCGGGACGGCGTGCGCCATGGGGTCGCCGACCCGCGAGCGAACGGACTGGAGCACGCTGGAGTAGGGCGGCGGAATCTGCAGCGCCACGCCGATACGGACCTGGCCTGGCCGGCGTTCCGGCAGGTGCACGGTCTACCTCCCCCTGCGACTCGAGCGGTCGGAGCGACCGAGGAGGCCGGGCCGGCGGGTCGGACCGTGCCGCTGCACGGACCCACATCGTGGCAGCAATGCCGTGGCCGACGCACCCCGGGCGGAAACGGCGGCGGCCTTCTGCCATCATCGAACCCATGCCGGGCACCACGCCCGAGAAGCATGCCGGGCACCACGCCCGAGAAGATCGCCGAGCGGTGGCGCGAGGTCATGGCCGACGATGTTGTCGAACCTGCTGAGGAGTCCGCCCGATGAGCGAGAGTGCCGAGACCGCGATGCTTCCGGCGTGGGATGCGGTCGAGGGGGCCGAGCGTGCCCGCGAGCTGTTCGCGACGACGTTCGGCGGCGAGGCCGAGGGCGTCTGGTCCGCGCCGGGCCGGGTCAACATCGTCGGGGAGCACACCGACTACAACGGCGGCCTGGCACTGCCGATCGCGCTCCCGCACCGCACCTACGTGGCCGTCGCCCGCCGCTCCGACCGGCGCCTGCGGCTGGTCAGCTCGGCGGCCGATGGCGTGGCCGAGGTCGACCTGGACGCCGTCGGGCCCGTGGGTACCGCGGGCGAGGTGACGGGCTGGCCGTCCTACGTCGCCGGCGTCGCCTGGGCGCTGGAGCAGGAAGGGCTCGCGTCCGGCCTGCCGGGGCTGGATGTCGCCGTCGTCTCCTGCGTGCCGACCGGCTCCGGCCTGAGCTCCTCCGCGGCGCTGAGCTGCTCGGTGGCGGTGGCCTGGGACGAGCTGGCCGGGCTGGGGCTCGCCGGGCCGGCGGACGACCCGTCCGACGCCGGACGAGCCGACCTGGTGACGGCGTGCGTGCGCGCGGAGAACGAGATCGCCGGCGCACCGACCGGCGGGATGGACCAGGCGGCAGCTCTTCGCGCTCGGGAGGGCGACGCCCTGCTGCTGGACTGCCGGGACGGGTCGGTCGAGCACGTGCCGCTCGACCTGGCCGAGGCCGCGCTGGAGCTGCTGGTGGTGGACACCCGTGCCGAGCACTCGCACGCCGGCGGCGAGTACGGGCAGCGGCGCGCGACCTGCGAGGCGGCCGCGAAGGTGCTCGGTGTGCCGGACCTGCGCACGGTGGCCGAGGCACACGTGCACAGCCAGGACACGCTCGACCACGTGCTGCCGCGGCTGGCCGACGACGAGCAGCGCAAGCGCGTGCGCCACGTCGTCACGGAGATCGATCGTGTCGAGTACGTCGTCGCCCGGCTCCGGGACTCGTCGAGGGCCCCGCTCCACGGGGCGACGCTGGAGAACATCGCATGGGCCCTGGACGCGTCGCACAACTCCCTGCGCGACGACTACGAGGTCTCCTGCCGCGAGCTGGACCTGGCCGTGGATGCCGCCCGGGGTTCCTGGGCGCACGCCGCCCGGATGACCGGCGGCGGCTTCGGCGGCTCGGCGATCGCGCTCGTGGACACGCGTCACCTGGACGAGGTGACGGCCGCCGTCGCCAAGGCCTTCGCCGACGCGGACCTCAGGGCGCCGGCCTTCCTGCGGGCCGTCGCGGCGGCTCCCGCCGGCCGCACCGCCTGAGGCGCAGCCAGCCTCTCGCGAGACGTCGCTCCCTCGCCGAGATGCCACGACCCCGCCGCCGAGCTGTCATGCGCCGAGACGTCACTCCCCGGCCGAGTGGTCATCGGTGTGTGCTCAGCCGCGGAAGGTGAAGAGCTCGAACCCGACTGCTCGCTCGGCGTCGAAGCCCGGCTTCGGCTCCGTCACCCTGCCGATCTGGCGGGCCGCCTGCTCCTCCACCGGGGTCGCCGGGTCCAGCACCTCGAGGTAGCGCTGGTGAGCGGTCAGCGAGGCGACCGCTCGGTCGACGGCTGCCGTGACGTCGACGGCATGCGTCGGTGTCGGGGTCGCCACCGCGGCCCACCGGGCGTTCCAGAGGTCGAGGTGGACCAGCTCAGGGAAGATCCATTCGTTCCCCGCGTCGGCGACCGCGTCGAGGGTCGCCCGGCCCAGGGCGCGGTGGTCCGCGCTGTTCAACATGCCCGGACCCCACGTCTCGCCGTAGTGCCCGGTGACCACCAGCTCGGGCCGGTGGCGACGGATGGCGGCCGCGAGGTCGCGACGCAGCTCGGGTCCCTCGATGAGGCGGCCGTCGGGGTGCCCGAGGAACTCCACCTCGCTCACGCCGACGATCGACGCCGACGCTCTTTCCTCGTCCTCGCGCAGCGGGGCGGACTCGGTCGGCGGCAGGCCCGCGATCCCGGCCTCACCGCTGGTCGCCAGCACGTAGCGGACGTCCTTGCCCTGATCCGTCCATGTCGCGACCGCGGCCGCGATCCCGTACTCGATGTCGTCGGGGTGCGCCGCGATGACGAGCGCACGCTCCCAGTCCTGAGGCAGCTGCTCCACGCCGTCGAGATTACTGCGGCATCGCGGTGCACGACAGGGACTGGTCGAGCTCATCCGCCGCTTCGAGGCACAACCTGCCCGGACCGCGTGGACCGTCGCCAGCGCTCCGGCGTCACACCGTGCCACTCCCGGAACCGCCGACCCAGGTAGGCGGCGTCCCGCAGGCCGGTCCGGGACGCGATCGCCGCGAGGGTCAGGTCGGTCTCCGCGAGCAGGCGGCGCGCCTCCACCATGCGGCGCTCGGTGATCCAGTCGAGCAGGGTGCGGCCCGTGCGTTCCCGGACCACGGTGGTCAGGTGGCCGGTCGTGTACCCGAGGGACGCCGCGACGTCGCCGGCCGACACCGGCTCCGTGAACACCGCCTCGATCTCGTCGAAGACCCGGGTCACCAGCTGGTCGGGGACGGACCCGGCCGGCGGCGCCAACCGGGAGGCGGCGACCAGGATCCGGGTCAGGAGCGCGGCGACGGCGTCGCGCGCACCGAGCCGGCTCGGGTCGCTCACCTCCTCGGCGAGCTCGGCGAACCAGGACGACCAGCGCTGCCGGTCGGCCTCGGGGACGAGCGCACGACCGCCGTCGGCCACGAAGATCGACAGGAGCGGGTGCAGCGACCAGGCGAGCGGCGACACGGAGGCGAGCGACGGGACGGCGTCCGGGGTGAAGAAGACCGACCAGCCGTGGCTGTGCGTGATGCGCGAGATGGCGCTCACGCCCATCACCTGACCGGGCGGGACGGCGATGACGGTCCCGTCCCGCAGCTCCCACTCCTCGCCGCCGATCGAGACCGTGCCGCTTCCCTCCTCGACGTAGACGAGGACGAGGAAGTCGTGCGCGTGGCGGTGGTCGGACGGCAGGTCGGACGTGTCGTGATCGACGTGGACCACAGACACCGGTGCCACGCCGGGACGTGCGTCGTAGCGGAAGACCGGGGTGCCGTCCGAGCGCACCGTGCGCAGGCGACCGACCGGTCCGGCGGACGTACCGCCCGAAGATCGTCCGGTCATGTCCGACATCCGTCCTGTCCCGGCGAGGCTCGGCGAGCGAGGCTGTGCAGCAAGACAGCCGGTCTACCACGTTCCGGCACGGCACAGGCACGAGCGATGGGTAGCAGACAGAGACGATGAAGATGACCAGCACGGCGAACGTTCGGATTCTTGACCAGCGCAGCCCACAGGAGCGTGAGCGAACATTCCTGCCCGGCACGGGCAAGGAATGGCTGCTCCCGTTCTACGACGCGTTCAGCCGGTTCGCCGGCATCCGGGCGCTCCACCGGCGGGCCGTCACCCGGGCGGGTATCACCGCCGGCCAGGTCGTCCTCGACGTCGGCTGCGGCACGGGCAATCTGGCGCTCGCCGTGCTCGATGCGGTGCCGGGCGCCAGAGTGACCGGCCTCGACCCCGACGGCCGCGCCTTGCGCCGGGCCGCACGCAAGGCCGTGCGGCGCGGCGTCCCGCTGACCCTCGTGCAGGGGTACGCGGACCGGCTGCCCGGGGCGCAGGCCTCGTTCGACCACGTGATCTCGTCGCTGGCCATGCACCACGTGGACGACGACGGCCGGACGGGTTTCGCCCGAGACGTCGCCCGGGTGCTGCGGCCTGGTGGAATGGTCACGATCCTCGACTTCGGTGGCCCCGGCGACGGCGCAGGTCACGGCCACGGCCACGCGCACCGGCACGGCCTGCGCCGCCGCCGGACCGGGAGCCCGCACGTCTCGCGGAACGTCGACGGCTCCCTGGCGGAGCTGCTGGACGCGGCCGGGCTGCGCGACGCCCGCGAGACCGAGCACCTCGACCACCGCTCCGGTCCCGTCACCATCGTGCAGGCGAGACGCGCCTGAGACCCGCCGGGCGCCCGGTCGCTCGCCGCCGCGCCCGGCGAATTCGCGTCCGCATCCGCCGCGGGGCTCAGATCTGGTAGTCGACCACCACGGGCGCGTGGTCGGAGAACCGCTGGTCGTACGCCGGGGCACGGTCCACCACTGCGGATGTCGCGCGCGCGGCCAGCTCCGGCGTCGCCAGCTGGTAGTCGATACGCCAGCCGGCGTCGTTGTCGAAGGCCTTGCCGCGCCAGGACCACCACGTGAACGGACCCGGCCCGTCACCACCGAGGCGCCGGCCGACGTCGACCCAGCCGAGGTCGTCGAACCACCGGTCGAGGTAGGCGATCTCGCCGTCGAGCGCACCGGAGTTCTTGTTGTAGTTGCCCTTCCAGTTCTTGATGTCGGGCTCGCGGTGGGCGACGTTGACGTCGCCGCCGACGATGACGTCCCGCTCCCCCGCCGCCGCCTGCCGCGCGAGCTCCGAGAGCCGCGCGGTGACCTTCTCGAGGTGCGCGTACTTCAGGTCCATCTTCTCGGTGCCCGCCGTGCCGGAGTGCAGGTAGACCGAGACCGCCGTCAGCGGACGGTCCGAGCCGGGAGCGTCCAGGTCCATCTCGACCCAGCGGCCCGTGTCCACGGCGGCCTCCGGGACCCCGTTGCCGAGGCCCACCCGGACCGCCCGGGCGGGCAGGCGACTGGCCACCGCGACCCCGGCACGCCCCTTGAAATCGCTGGCGTGGTGCGCCGTCGTCCACTCGTGGCCGAGGTGGTTCTCGAGGATCTCGTCGGTCGCGCGAACCTCCTGCAGGAGCAGGACCTCGGGTCGGCGATCGTCGAGCCAGCTACCCATCCCGCGCTTGTAGGCAGCGCGGATGCCGTTGACGTTGACGGAGGCGATTCGCATGCCTCAATCGTGACCGATACGGCAGGCGCGTCGGCCCCCGGTCCGACGATTTCCGGGCATGAGTGCCGATTGTCACGCCGCCCGACCGTCGCGGGTCAGCCGGCCTGGCGCTCCGCAGAGTCGACGACGTTGGCCAGCAGCATCGCGCGGGTCATCGGCCCGACGCCGCCGGGGTTCGGCGACAGCCACGACGCGACCTCCGCAGCGCCGTCGGCCACGTCCCCGCGCAGCCTGGCCTTGCCGGTCTCGGGGTCCTCGACGCGCGAGACGCCCACGTCGAGGACGACGGCGCCGGCCTTGACCATGTCGGGCGTGACGATTCCCGGGCTGCCCGCCGCGGCGACGATCACGTCGGCGTTGCGCACGTGCGAGGCCAGGTCGCGGGTGCCGGTGTGGGTCAACGTCACCGTCGCGTTGATGGTCTTGCGGGTGAGGAGCAGCCCGATGGAGCGGCCCACCGTGGTGCCCCGCCCGACGACGCACACGTCCTTGCCTGCCAGGTCGATGCCGTACCGGTCGAGCAGCTCGAGCACGGCGCGTGGCGTGCACGGCAGCGGGGAGGTGATCTCCTCCGCGACCCGCAGGACGAGGCGACCGAGGTTGGTCGGGTGAAGACCGTCGGCGTCCTTGCCCGGGTCGATGAGCTCGAGCACGCGGTTGGCGTCGACGCCCTTCGGCAGGGGCAGCTGCACGATGTATCCGGTGCACGCCGGGTCCGCGTTCAGGCGCGCGACGGCGGCCTCGACGTCGGCCTGGCTGGCGTCCGCCGGCAGGTCCTCGCGGATGGAGGAGATGCCGACCTCGGCGCAGTCGCGGTGCTTGCCGCCCACGTAGGCCTTCGAGCCCGGGTCGTCACCGACGAGCACGGTGCCCAGGCCGGGCGTGATGCCCCTCTCCCGGAGCGCGGTGACCCGCTCGGTGAGTTCCGCCTTGATCGTTGCCGCTGTCGCCTTGCCGTCGAGAGTCTGTGCCGTCACTGGTCCAGTCCTGGGTAGAGGGGGAAGTTGTCGGTCAGGGCCCGGACCCGGGCACGCATGCCGAGGACGTCCGTGGCCGAGCCGTCGCGAAGGGTGGTGGCGATGATGTCAGCCACCTCCGAGAACTCTGCCGCGCCGAAGCCGCGGGTGGCCAGCGCGGGTGTGCCGATGCGCAGGCCGGAGGTCACTCGCGGCGGCCGCGGGTCGTTCGGCACGGCGTTGCGGTTGACGGTGATGCCGGCGTCGTGGAGGAGGTCCTCGGCCTGGCGGCCGTCGAGCGCGGAGTCCCGCAGGTCGACGAGGACCAGGTGGACGTCGGTGCCACCGGTGAGGACCGAGACGCCCGCGCCGCGCACGTCGGGCGCGGTCAGCCGCTCGGCGAGGATCCGGGCGCCCTCGAGCGTGCGCTCCTGCCGCTCGGCGAACTCCTCGCCGGCGGCCAGCTTGAAGGCCACGGCCTTGGCGGCCACCGCGTGCATGAGCGGTCCGCCCTGCTGCCCGGGGAAGACGGCGGAGTCGAGCCGCTTGGCCCACCGTTCCTTGTCCTGGGCCAGGAGCACACCGGAGCGAGGCCCCCCGAGGGTCTTGTGGACGGTGGAGGACACGACGTCGGAGACGGCCACCGGGTTCGGGTGGAGGCCCGCCGCGACCAGCCCGGCGAAGTGCGCCATGTCGGTCCACAGGTAGGCGCCGACCTCGTCGGCGACCTCCCGGAACGCCCCGAAGTCGAGCTGGCGCGGGTAGGCGGACCACCCGGCGATGATGACCTTCGGGCGGGTCTCGAGCGCCGCCTGGCGGACGAGGTCCATGTCGACGCGGTGGGTGTCGGGATCCACGCCGTAGGCGGAGACGTCGTACAGCTTGCCGGAGAAGTTGAGCTTCATCCCGTGGGTGAGGTGCCCGCCGTGCGCGAGCGACATGCCGAGGACGGGGTCACCGGGCTCGGCGAGCGCGTGCAGCACGGCGGCGTTGGCCTGTGCTCCGGAGTGCGGCTGGACGTTGGCGTACTCGGCGCCGAAGAGGGCGGAGGCGCGGGAGATGGCGAGGTTCTCGGCGATGTCGACCTGCTCGCAGCCGCCGTAGTAGCGCCGGCCTGGATAGCCCTCGGCGTACTTGTTGGTCAGGACGGAGCCCTGGGCCTCGAGAACCGCGCGCGGCACGAAGTTCTCGCTGGCGATCATCTCGAGGGTGCCGCGCTGGCGGTCCAGCTCGCCGCCGAGGACGGCCGCGATCTCGGGGTCCAGCTCGGCGAGCGACTGGTCTGCCACGGGAGTCCTTGTCGTGGTTTGGCTCATACTTCCCTCCGAAGGTCACACGTGCGCGTGGTATTCCACTGGTGACCCTCGGCCCAGGCGTACGACCTCAGGGGTGCTGCTCGTGTCGCTCCCCGGTGGTGATCCACCCGGCGCCAGTCACGACACGTCCAATGTACACACCCGACGGCGGAGCTCGTCCACCCCGGCACCCCGTCCCGCGAGATGTCAGGCGGTCGCGTCGTCCATCGAGCCGAGCACCTCGTCGGCGTCGGGGTCGTCCTCGCCCAGGATGCGACGCAGGTACGCGTAGGTCAGGTCACCGGTGTGCTGGTCGAACTGGTGCTCGTAACCCGCCTTGTTGTACATCGCGAGGTTGTGCTTGGAGTCCTGCCCGGTGAAGACCCAGACCTCCTTGGTCTGCTCGGGCAGGTACGTCAGCACGGCCATGAGCAGCTTGGTGCCGATGCCCCGGCCCTGCAGGTCCGGCACGACCGCGAGCCGCCCCAGCGTGGCCTTCTCCGCCTCCAGCTCGACGCGTATCGAGCCCACGAGACGGTGCCCGAGCCATGCGCCGAGCGTGACGACGTCGGCCCGCTCGATGTCGGCCACCAGCTCGGTGAGCGTCTGCGTCAGCGCCGGCAGGTTCGGGTCGCCGTACAGCTGCGCCTCCGTCACGAAGGCCGCCCGCCGCACGGTGAGCAGCTCACCGGCCCCGTCGGCGGTGATGAGGTCGATCCTGACGTCGTCCATGGGCACAGTTTGGCATCCGGTCACAGATGTCCGCGCACGGAATCAGTCGGCGAAGGCGATGGTGCACGCGTTCTCGCCCGGTATCGGGGTGCTCTCCGGACCGACGGCGATGCCGTGCTCGACCTGCTCGCACACCAGGCCTGTGACACTGCCGCCGCCCTGCCCGGTGTAGATGACCGCAGCACGGCCGCTGCCACGGATCGTGGTGGACTCGAGCGCCGCGACGGCGGTGCCGCCGACCTGGATGCCCGCCTCGCCCCCGGTGATCGTCGAGCCGGTCAGGACGGGGGACGCCGTGTCGCCGGCGTAGAACCCGACCGTGTTGCCGTCGAAGGTGCTGTCCTCGACGGAGCCGGTGGCCGCGCCGAGGAAGCAGATGCCGCACTGGCCGTTCGCCTCGAACGTCGCGCCGAGGACCGAGGCGCGGTGCCCACCCGTCACCGCGATCCCCGCCCAACCGTTGTCCCGGAGGACCGAGTCGGTGATCTCGAGGGTGGTGCCGCGGCCGGAACCCTGCTCGCCCTGGGCGGACATGTGGATGCCCGCCCCGCCGCTGCTCTCGTCGCCGACCGCGCCGCTGAGCACCGCGTCCTCCACCACGAGCGACGCCGAGGGGCCGCCGACCACCACGGACCCGACGGCCGCGCGGTCGCGCTCGAGCGCGAGCGACCGCAGCTCCACGCGGTCGGCCGTCGCGACGAGGATCGTCGCCTCCGGTGCCGACGATCTCAGGACCGTACGCTCCGGGCCCGCGCCGCGGAGGGTGACCCCGCCGAGGAGCACGACCGGCTCCGTGAGGTCCCACGTGCCGGCGCCGAGCTCGATCACGCCGCCGGACTCGGTGGCGGCGACCGCGAGGGAGAGGTCGTCGTCGGGCGTGAGCGGGAGGTCGGGTGCCGCGGCGCCCGTCATCGTGGCGATCGTCCGGTCCCGGACGGCGGTCGCGACCGCGCCGTCGGCGCTCACGGTCTCGAGGCCCTCCGCGATGCCGGCGGCGAGGTCGGCGTCGGCGCACCGGACCTTCGCGGCGACCCGCTGCGCCTCGGCGACGGCGTCGGAGAGGACGTCGGCGGGGGGCTCGTCGCTCGAGGCCGCCTTCTCGGACCCGGGCTTGTCGGCGGATCCGACCGGCGACGTCGCCGTCTGCCCCTCGGCGAGCTGTTCGGTGCCGAAGGAGCCGACGTAGCCCTGCACGGCGTCTACGACGATCGCGACGGGCACGGCGCACACGTCGCGCTCGGCCGCAGCAGTCGCCCGGGTCGCCGTCTCCACCGCCTTGCCGGCACCGGCCGACGGCTGCACGTCGCCACCACAGCCGGCGAGCAGCACGGCCATCGCGGCGATCGCCGCAAGTCTCCTCACCAGGCACTCCCCCCGACGGACCGCCGTCGCGGTCACCTGCCCGGTCCAAGCGTAGGACCGGTCGTGGCCGCCCGTGGCCGATTCGACGCCGTACTTGCACGGCCTGGCTCGCGGCCCGTCCCCCGCATCACGGCTTCTTGCCCCGGCCCTTCCCGTTGCCCGGGTGCGTCGAGCCGTCATCCGCCTCGACCGAGCCGCCGGTGCCTCCGGTGCCGGCCGTGCCGCCGGCGCCGCCGGCGCCGCCGGCGCCGCCGTTGCCGGGCTGAGGGTCACGGGGGCCGCCCTTCTGGTCCTGCCAGTGGCCGGAGTCGCGCTGGGTGACCAGGCCGGTCTCGCCGAACGGCTCCCCGTTGCGGTCGGCGTCGGTGCCGAGCTGCGCGGCGATCGTCCGGTCGGCACCCTGCGCCCACGACAGGTCGTACAGAAACGTGTACATGCCGGGTGAGGGCTGTCGTGAGACGGCGGACTGCCCGAACGGGTTGAACGGCACGACGTAGGAGTTGAGCTCGCCCGACCAGTCGATGAGGCGGTCCTCCTGCGTGTTCGCGGAGAGGACGTCGACCCCGGCGCCGCCGAAGGCGCGGTCCGCCCAGGCCGTGTCACCGTCGACGGTGACGTTGCCGCCGCCGTCGGTGGTCGGGTCGTCGTCGCTGTCGAGGGTGTCGTTGCCCCAGCCGCCCCACAGCGTGTCGGAACCGGTGCCGCCGACGAGCCAGTCGTTGCCGTGGTCGCCGAAGATCACGTCGTCGCCGTCGGTGGTGCGTCCGTCCACGGTGTCGCCGTCGAGATGGTCGAAGCCGAGCACCCAGATCCGGTCGCCGGACGCCGTGGGGTCGAGCGTGCCGGCGGCGGTGAGGGTGACGCGGCGCAGCGGGTCGTCCGGGTTGTAGAGGGCGAAGTAGGTGAGGTCGTGGTCGAACTGGAGCTGGTCCGGCGCCGCGACCGGGCGGTGGAAGTCGTTGCGCACCACCCCGCCGGCGCGGCCGAGCGCGGTGCCCGGCACGTAGGAGAGCGGGAGCGCCTCGGCGCCGGAGATGCCGTCGTCGCCACCGCCGCCGTGCAGGAAGTCGGTACCGAGGCCGCCGAAGATCAGGTCGTCGGCGTACATCGGTTCGAAGTACGGGTCGTGCGCGGAGCCGGCGGGCTGCAGCGACCACGGCGTGAGGTCCACGGTCTTCGTCAGCGTGCCGGTCGGGTTGACGACGGCGACCTGGTGGTTGCCGGGGGTGGAGATGGTCCGCTGCGTGGTCGGTGTCGTCACGCCGGCGAGCGGCTCGAGCGAGCCGTGGCGCGAGGTGACGATCCGGCCCTCGTCGCCGAGGATGCCGTCGGTGCCGGTGCCGCCGGAGAGCCAGTCGCTGCCCCAGCCGCCGACGAGGTCGTCGTCGCCGGCGTCGCCGTAGACGACGTCGTTGCCGCCGCCGGCGTAGACGGTGTCGTCGCCGCCCTCGCCGTGGATCTCGTCGGGGGCCCAGACGTCGGCGGTGGCGCGCCCGGCGGCGGCCACGTCGGCCTGCGTGACGTCGAACAGGTCGGGCCGCACGTCCGGCCCGCCGGGGGTGCTGTCGAGCAGCGTGACGGCGCGGGGCAGGAGGCGGACCGGGTCGTCGTGGGTGTCGTAGACGAACGTCAGGTACGCGCCGTCGGCACCGACGAGGCGGTGGATGTCGCCGTTGTCGCCGACGACGACGTCGGAGTCGCTGCCGTGGCCGCCAACGCGGTCGTTGCGGTCGTGCGCGTCGCCCGCGCCACCGAAGATCAGGTCGCCGGCGTCCGGACGCTGGGCGATCGTGTCCAGCCCGTACATCGAGGAGGAGCCGCCGACGAGGTCGTCGCGGCCGAGGCCGCCGAGGACGACGTCGGCGCCGCCGCCGCCCTCGACGTAGTCGTCGCCGTCCGCGGCGCTCCCGCGGCTCGGCGTGACCACGAGGAGGCCGGCGGCGTCGCGCGCGGGGCCGACCCGGGCGCCCTGGCCGGGCGCGCCCGTGTCGACGACGCCGTCGCGGTCGAGGTCGATCGAGCCGTCGCCCTGGATCACGTCGTCACCGAGGCCACCGAACAGCAGGTCGTCGTGCAGGCCGCCCGCGAGGTAGTCGTCGCCGTACCGCGTGGCCGGCGTGGTCTCGGTGTGCTCGGTGAGCACCAGCCGCAGGTCCGACCAGTCGGTCGGGCCGTCGGGGCTGCGGCTCCAGGCGGTGGAGACGTTGGCGGCGCCGGCGTCGGCCTCGTCGGTCGAGTAGATCAGCGCGTCGGTGAGCTCGCGCATCCGGGGGTCTCGGTGGTCGAGGACGCGGGTGAGCCGGGCGGTGTCGCCGACGACAAGGTCGCGGCCGGTGCCGCCGTCGACGGCGTCGGAGCCGGTCCCGCCGAGCAGGACGTCCTCGCCGGACCAACCGAGCACCACGTCGTCGCCGCCGAGGTCGACGGCCACCGAGACGATCGACGCCACGGCGAGCGCTCCGGACACCTCCGCCCAGGTGAGGCTCGCGTGGTCACCGGCCGCGAGGTCGTGGCCGCCGCCGAGGTCGATCCGGTCGGCGCCGAGGCCACCGAGGACGACGTCGACCTGGTCGCCGCCCCAGATGCGGTCCGAGCCGCCGGTCCCGGGGGCGAATGGCTCGAGGGAGTCCGGTGCGAGGAGCTCGTTCCACCGCAGCGGCTGGTCACCGTCGGCGGTGAGCCGGGCACCGTCGCCGGTCACGACGTTCCTGCCGTCGCCCGCGAGGACCAGGTCGTCGCCCGTGCCGGCGAGGACGACGTCTCCTCCGGAGCCGGTCACGACGACGTCGTCACCGCCGAGCTCCGGGTGGGTGCTCCAGGCGCGGTCGACGTCCGAGGGGTCACCGTCGAGGAGCTGCATGTCGACGAAGCCGTGGTCGCCGAGCACCACGTCGGCCCGGTCGACCGGGCCGGCGGCGCGCTCGCCGGTGTTGGTGCCGATGATGTCGCCGCCGAGACCGCCGAGAACGATGTCGGCCCCGACGCCGGAGGTGATGACGTCGTCGCCGCCGATCGTCGGGTCGACGGTGACGACGAGGCCGACGAGCCGCTCGACGCCGTCGGTCGTGTCACCGGGGCCGCCGTGTCCGGAGATCGCCGCCGCGAGCTCCTGCAGCGCGGCGAGCTGGTCGGGAGTGAGCACGCCGTCGCCCGGGAGGTCGGTGCCCGGCTCGAACCAGAGGACCAGGCCGCGGTCGCCGAGGATGACGTTGCCGCCGCTGCCGCCGTGCAGCGAGTCCGAGCCCTGCCCGCCGACGATGACGAGCGGCAGGGTCGAGGTGTCGCCGCGCACGACGTCGTCGTCGCTCTCCGCCACCTGCGGGCCGGTGACCGTCCGGGTGAAGGTGCGGGTCACCTCGACGACCACGTAGGGGTCGACGCCGGACCGGGGCGCGCCCGCGTCGAAGGTGACCGTGCCGTCCGCGGCGAGCACCGCGTCGACCTCGACGCCGTTGACCAGCACGCGGACACCGGTGACCGTGCCCTCGCCGTCGCCCAGGTCGATCGTCCGCACGCCGCTCCAGCGGCCGGTGACGGTGCTGACCTGCTGGACCGTCGCGCTGACGGTCGAGCCGAGCGGTGGCGTGTCGAGCAGGCCCACCGTCCCGGCGGCGAGGTCGACGACGTAGCGTCCCGGCGCCACCGGGGTGCCGTCCACGCTGACGGCGACCACGTCGGAGGCCACCGGTCCGTCGCCGCCGCTGAGCCGGCGGACGAGGTCGATCAGCCGCAGCAGCGAGTCGTACTGGCCCTGGGCGTTGACGACGAGGTCACCGTCCTCGCCGAGGTGCAGGTCGAGGAGGACGAGGTCGTCGCCGAGACCCGTGTTGAGCCAGGTCTGCGTGCGGACGCCGGCACGGTGGTGCGTGCCGTCCACGCGGATCCGGTCGGCGCCGGAGCCGGTCCAGACGCGGACGCCGTCGGCGAGCGTGCCGCCGGGGCCGACGCGGTAGGAGATCGAGCCGCGCGCGAGGCCGAGCATGGCGATCTCGGCGTCGGCGGCGACGGTCGCGTCGCGGTCGCGGGCCGCGGAGGTCTCGTCGGTGATCAGGACGTCCCGGTCCCCCGCCCACGCTCCGGCGTCGGAGACGAGCAGGGTGTGGCGGCCGTCGCCGAGGTCGAGGTTGAGGGTGGCGTGGAGGTCGTCGAGGTCGCCGGCGAGGAAGGTCGGTCGCCCGGTGCGGCCCACGGCGGCGAGCGAGGAGACGTAGACGCGGTCGTCGCCACCGTGGGTGCGCATGTTCGTGACGGCGGAGGTGCCGCGCACGTTGAAAACGTCCGTCCCCGAGCCGAGGTCGATCTCGAGCCACTCGTCGGTGAGGCCGTGGTAGCCGATGCCGTCGACGCGGAGGCGGTCGTCCGCTGCGCCGGCCGACCCGGTCGCCGTGACGGTGAGCCGCAGAGGTGCGGTCTCGTCGTTGACCTCGCCGTGGAAGCCGACGTAGAAGTCCGTCCCGAGCTTCCAGACCCACACCGACCGGGCGCAGTCGCTGCGGCCGGCGCTGCCGCAGGACGCCGCGTCCGGGAAGAGCAGTTCCTGGATCGCGGCCGCGAGCACCTCGGCGGTGGTGGCGGAGGTGAAGGTGAGCGCGCCGATCCCGACGACCGTGAGGGTGACGGTGCCGGCGCCCGCGGTCGAGACCTGGTAGACGCGGTCGACGCCGCCGCGGGCGACCATGTCCAGGCCCTCGATGGACGTCGGCGTGATGGTGCCGACGTCGCCGGTGGTGTCGGCGCCGTCGTCGACGTGCACGACGTCCGTGCCGGTGCCGCCGTCGAGGACGAGCAGCGCGTCGATGCCGGCGAGGCTGCCCGGCCCGTCGGTGCCGCGCACGCCGGCGGTGGAGCCGACGGCGATCGCGTCGTCGCCGGCGCCGCCGTGGACGGCGGTGTGGCCGTCGACGGTGCGCACGTTCACGACGTCGTCGCCGCGGCCGGTGCGGACGACGGTGGTGCCGGCGTGGGTCGAGGCGACGGTGAGGGTGTCGGGGCCGTAGCCGAGGAGGAGGTCGAGGGTCTCGAAGCCGTCGTAGGTGATGCCCCCGGGCACCGGGACGCCCGCGAAGACCCGGTCGCCGCCCATGCCGAATCCGGTCAGCCGGCCGGCCGTCAGGACGCCGGTCGTGGTGCCGGGGCTGTCCTCGTCGTGGACGACGAGCACGTCGACCTGGGCGCTCTCGCGCACCTCGACCGTGCCGTTGTCGGGCTCCTCCGGGTGGTCGGAGGTCTCCCCAGGCAGCAGGATCGGCAGGTAGTCGTCGAGCGAGATGTCCCAGACCGGGTCGGGGTCGAGGCCGCCCTGGACGTACAGCGGGCCCTGGATCCTGGTGAGGCGGTCGGCGGTGTCGGCGAACGACTGGAGGCCGTTGCCGTCGACCACGTCGTCGTCGATCGCGCGCAGCACCACGCGGCGCTCCTGCCACCAGGTCGCCGGGCCGAAGTCGAGCCACAGGCTGCCGTCGGCGGCCACACGCACCCCGTCCGATGCGGCGACGTCCACCTCGACCTGCACGTTCGTCCGGTAGGTGCCGCCGTCGGTGCCGACCACGGTCGGAGTCGGGACGGGGTCGATGCGGACGCTGACGACGCCGGCGGGCCGCTGCGTGAGGCGCACGGTGTAGTCGTCGGTCTCGCCCCCCTCGGTCAGGCGCGTGCTGCCCCGCGACGGCGTGACCACGACGCCCGGGGTGTCGCCGTCGTGCACCTCGATGGTGAGGATGCCGACCTCTAGGCCGTCGTAGTCGGCGTCCGTACTGGTCACCGTGGTGACGAGGCTGACCGCGTGCCAGCCCTCGGCGGCGCCGTCCAGCGGCGCCCACAGGGTGAGCGTGCGGGCCGTCATCCAGTTCGCCGCGGTGAACACGAGGGAGACGGACGCCGGACCGCCTTCGCCGAAGCGGACGTTCCCGTCGGTGGTGAGCGTGACCGTCACCGCGGCCGTCGGGGCCTTCGCGAGCCGGACGGTGTAGCCGGCCGTGGTGCCGCCGCCCGAGGTCGGCCCCTCGACGACCGTGAGGCCGCCCACCGGCTCGGTCACGACGACGTCGGCCGCGTCGTCGTCGACGACGAGCACCGGCAGGAACGGGAGCTGGAGCGCGTCGTAACCGTTCGCACCCGTCGTTCCGTTGGCGACCGCCGAGATCATCGCGGTTCGGGCGCGCTCGGGCGCGAGCTCGGCCGTCGCACGCACCTGGACGGTGGCGGTCTGGCCGTACCGGAGCGTCACCGTGACGCTGGTCCGCCACGCGCCGTCGGTGCGCAGCTCGAGCGAGCGTGTCGGGTCCCCGGAGAGCGGGTGCACCGGCGGGCCGGCGAACGTGACCTCGACCGGGCCGCCGACGTCGTGGGCCAGCCGGACCGTGAACGAGTCCGTGCCGCCGGCCTCGTCGACCCGCAGGGATCCGTCCGCCGGCGAGATGACGAGAGCCGGGGCGTCGTCGTCGGTGATGTCCGCCGCCACCTGGTCCGCCTGGACGCCGTCCCAGCCGGCGAGGACGGACTCGACCGTGTGCGACGTCAGGCCCGAGTGGCCCAGGAGGTCGTCGGCCTGGACGGCCGGGGCGTCGCCCGCCACCTCGATCCGGTCGCTGCCGAGGCCGCCGATGATCCGGGTCGCCACGTTCGCGTCGGTGGACTTCACGAAGATCCGGTCGTCACCCTGCTGCGCGTCGAGGACGAGTCGCTCGATGGCCACGTGGGTGACGAACCGGCCGGCGCCGAAGATGCCGTCCTTGGTGACGACGAAGGTGTCGGCGAGCTCCGTGCCGACCACGATGATCGTGTCGAAGCCGTCGCCGCCGTCGATGCCCACGGGGGCGTTCATCGCGTAGTGCAGGAGGTCGCTGCCGCCCCCCATGTCCACGGTCGTCGTGTCCGACTCGCCGACGAAGGTCCGGATGACGAACACGTCGTCGCCGGCGTCCCCGTTCAGCTGCACCGCGGCCACGTTCCGGAAGACGTCGAACACGTCGTCGCCGGTGCCGCCGTAGAGCACGGTCGGGCGGGTGACGCCGTTGGTGAGCCAGCCGCGCGTGGAGTCGAACATCGCGGACTCCGGCACGCCGAACTCGTCGGACCGGAGGTAGGAGACGAGGAGCTGTCCGACGCGGAAGAGGTCCTCGCCCGCCCTGCCGTAGACCGAGAGCGCCGCGATCGCGTCGTCGAGCGCGAACGCGTCGTCGCCGTCGTGGCCGTCGATCACGACGCCGCCGGTCATCCGGTCGGTGTAGACGATCATCTCGGCGCTGGTGAACAACCCGTTCGCGAGGCGGGCGCCGAGGCTGGCCACGAGGCCTCGGGTCGGGTCGTCCCGGCCGGCGCGGCTGAGGAACGTGTCGGCGCCGTCGGTACCGTCGACGATCAGCACGTCGGTCTCGTCGGGCCCGCCGGTGTCCCTGACCTCGACGCGCGAGTCGCCACCGCCGAACGTCTGGACGACGGTCGTGTCGTCACCGTGCTCGCCGTCGAGGTAGAGCCCGCCGACCAGGGTGTTGGGGTCACCGAGGTCGAAGTCGGGGTTGACGAGGAGCCGGTCGTCGCCGGCGCCGGTCGAGACCCACGTCGGCCCCGCCGTGCCCTCGACCGCCACGAGGTCGCCGGCGGAGCCGAGCTGGACGACGTTCTCGTGCTCGAGCGTGCGGTGGACGGCGAGGTCGATCCGCCCGCTCCCGAGCAGCTCGGCGTACAGCGCCTCGAAGCCGGCGTGCTCGACGCGCCCGTCCGAGATGGTCGCGACGGCGGTCGTGACGCTCTGGTCGGGGTGCGGCACGGCGTCCGCCACGACACCGGCGATGTGGCGGGCCCAGCCGGCCGCACCGGCGAGCGTGCCGGTGAACGCGACCATCCAGCGGCCCGGCACACCCGTCACGCGCACCGTGCCGGCGCCGAGCACGGCCTCGAGTGCGGCCTCGACCGCGGCAGGCAGGGCGCCGACAGCGATCGGCGCCGTCGTCGCGACCGAGCCTCCCGGGCCCTGGAGCCGGAGGACGAACGTGCCGCCGATGGCACCGGTGACGGTGACGACCTGGACCAGGTCGCCCCGCTCGGCGGAGCCGCCGAGGGTTGCCCCCAGGCCCGCGACGACGCGGTCGGTGATGTAGCCGACACGGCCCTGGTTGCTGTCGTCGAGGATGAGCAGCCGGTCGAGGGCGCCGTCGTCGGTCGGCTCGCCGTCGTCGTCGAGCGGCTCGCCGCGGACCGTGACGAGCGCCTGGATCAGGGCGAGCCGGCCGGTCTCGTCGCCGTCGAAGGACAGGACCAGGCGGTCCGCGCCGCGGCCGAGCTCCACCCGGGTGGGACCGCTCACGGTGTGCAGCGAGACGACGTCGTCGCCGTCGTGTGTCCGGATCTCGGTGGTGCGACCGGCGCCGACGTGCGTGCTGTCCACCTGGAGCGTGTCGCCGCCGGAGCCGAGGCCGAGGAACAGCCGGAGCAGCTGGTGGTAGCCGAGGGCCAGGGGCCCGAGCTGGAGCCACGAGCCGGACATCCAGCCGGTGCGGCCGCCGGTGTCGGCGGTGTCGTCGACGTAGAGGCGGTCGTACCCGGCCGGGGTGGTCGAGCGACTCGGACCGTCCCCGGTGACCGTGCCGAGGCTGCCGTCGCCGGCGACCCAGAGCGTGCCGGTGATGCCGTCGATCGTGCCGCCCGCGTTCGGCCAGGCCACGTCCGTCGCGCCGAGCCCCGCGGCGCTGCCGACGGCGATGTCGTCGTCCCCGGCGCCGGCGTAGACGTGGTGCTCGGCGCGCATGGCCCGCACGGCGATCCGGTCGCCGCTGCCGCGGGTGTCGAGGTCGGCGTTCTCGGTGTCGTAGGTGACGCTCACGAGGCCCGTCGCTGCGCCGCCACCCAAGGGGACCCCGAGCGAGCGGATCCGGTCCCTCGTCCCTCCGTCGCGGGACGCCCGGTCGACGACGACGTCGTCGCGCTGGTCGGTGCCGAAGACCTGGACGGTGTCGGTGCCGGCACTGCCGACGACGTCGATGTCCGCACCGTTGGCGCCGGGCAGCTCGACCCGGACGATGTCGTCTCCGCCGCCGGCCCGGACGGCGAGCGTGCCGGTCCACGGGCTCGCGGCCCATCCGGCGCCGCCGACCCGGATCGAGCCGTCGGCGTCGCCGACGAGCACCACGTTCGAGGAGGCGCCGCCGCCCAGGGCGGCGTTCTCGAAGATCCCGTGCAGGTCCTCGACGACGCCGGAGGCGAAGTCGGTGCCGGTGAGGTGAGGGTGGACGTCGGCGGCGGTGACCGGTGTGCGTGGCACGGAGCCCACCACGAACCGGTTGTCGTACAGGCCGATGTCCGCGTCGAAGATCTCGACGAGCGTGTCGTCGCCGCCGGCGTCGGCGAACGTGTCGCGGCCCAGCCCGCCCGTGACGACGTCGTCGCCGTGGCCGCTGTCGAGGTGGTCGGCGAACGGCGATCCGATGAGGGTGTCGTCGCCGGCCCGGCCGAGGAGTCGCAGCGCGGCGACGTCGCGGGTGACGCCGGAGGCGTCGAGCACGTCGTCCGTGGGGTGTCCGGGCTCGCCGGCCGGCGGAACCGTCGGGTCGGCGTCCAGCGTGACCGTGTCGCCCTCGGCGCGCGCGGCTCCGTCGACCCAGACGACCGGCCCCGCCGAGTGCCCGATGCGCAGGTCGCCGCCGAGCCGCTCGGCCGGGTCTCGCACCGGCGTCGTCACGGTGAAGCTGTCGGCGGCGGCGGAGCCGTGGACGACGACGACGTCGGCGGAGCCGTCGTCGCGGCGGATCTCGTTGGGAACCTCCTGGGTGAAGGTCTCCTCGCGGCCGGTCTCCGGGTCGAGCTCCTGGAACGTGTCCAGGCGGGTGCCGTCCACGGTGACCAGCTTGCCGGTGTCGACGACGACGTTCTGCACGTCGGTGCCCGCGAGGTCGCCCACCGTGATGCGGTCCGCGCCGCCGCGGCCGTCCAGGACGAGGTTCTCGATGCCGGCCAGCGTGGAGGTCTTGCCGTTGAGGGAAAGCTTCAGCTTCCCGGCGGTTCCGGCCTCGAGCGCGACCGTGTCCGGGGAGGCGCCGAGGGTGAGGTCGAGCAGGTCGGTGCCGGCGCCGCCGTCCACCGTGGGCATCGCGCCGGACACCGTGACGATGATCGTGTCGGCGTCGTCCCCGCCCTTGAGCGTGGCCGCCGGGCCCTCGAGCCGGTCGACACCGGCGCCGCCGCGCAGGACGTCGGTGCGGGACCCGCCGACGAGGCGGTCGTCGCCGGCACCGCCGGCCATGGTGACGGTGCCGGACCCGACGTGCATGAGCGTGTCGTCACCGCAGCCGCCGTCGATCGTTGCGGAGGCCGGTCCCTCGACCGAGATGTAGTCGCGGTCCGCCTCGCACCCGTCGCCGGTCAGGCCCGCTGCCGAACCGTGCAGAGTGACGTCGGAGGCGAGCCCCGCCGAGGTGCCCTCGTAGCTGATGACGTCGGCGCCGCTGCCGCCCCTGATCACGACCGGGACGGCGACCGACGGTGCGATCACGACGGTGTCGTTGCCGTCTCCGAAGTCGGCGTGGATCTTGGTGACGCCCTCGTAGGTGTTGGACCGTCCGAAGGCCGTGACGACGATCGTGGCGCCGTCGGCGGTGGAGCCGGTCTGCTCGATCCGGACGGACTCCGACCGCTCGTCCGTGCCGATGTTGCGGGCCACGGCCCGCTCCCCCACGTTGAGGTACAAGTCATCCCCGTCGAAGGTGCGCCGATCGTCTTCGCTCGTGCCGTAGCCGCCCGCGAGGTAGGTGGGCTTCGGGAACTGGATGTAACCGAGGGTGAAGGTGAGGGTCTCGCTGATCTCGAAGAAGAGCAGCTTGATCTTGAACTTCACGCGCAGCTGGATCTTCACGCGTCCGTCATCGCCGGCCGTGGCGGTGTCGAGACCGAAGTTGAAGGACAGCCCGACGCTCGCGAGGGTGAAGCCGAACGCGCGGACCGACACCTCAGCGCCGCCGCCGAGGCTGAACAGGTACGTGCCGTCGCTCCGGGCGATCGAGGTGACGTGGAAGTGGAAGTCGCCGCGCAGGCCGAACGAGTTCGACCCGATGACCATGTGGCCGGACAGCCGGATGTCGAAGCTGCCGCGCGAGTCCAGGTAGATCGAGCCGGAGAGCGTCGCGAGCCCGAAGAAGCCGGCCTCGATCTGGGCGCGGAACGCCCACTGACCGTTCGCCACGACGACCTGGAACGAGGCGTCGAAGCCGATGATCTTGAGGATGTCGACGGTGCCGTCGAGGTCGAGCTGGAACGAGTTCGCCGCGATGCCGAGCCGCTCGGTGCCGGAGGTGTTGAGCTCGAGCAGGCCGGACGCCTCGATGAAGAACACCGGTCCCGCGTCGGCGACCGCGGTCACCTGGAGCCGCATCGCGAAGCCGGGGTCGTCCGTGTAGATGCCGGCGCCGCCGGAGGCCTCGAACTTCAGCCCGCCCAGGGCGAATCCGACGCCGAGCTGGATCTCGAACGCCGTCGGGGTGGCCTTGATGTGGGCGAAGCCGTAGCCGCCGGCGAGTCCGAGGAAGTTGATCCGGCCGTCGATCTTCAGCAGGAAGCCGGGATCGACCGTGCTCGCCGCGACGTCCGACGGGAGGTCGGCCGCCCCGGTGACCGGCGAGAACTCGACGGATCGGCCTGTGGTGTTCAGCTCGAGGAGGACGGAGGCGTTGAACCCGAGGCCGATGTCCGCGCCGAAGCCGGCGTCGAGCGTCAGGTCGACGCGTGCGACGAGGCCATCATCGGAGATCCGGAAGCCGGAGTTCGTCAGGCGCAGCTCGCCGATCGGGTCCACGGCCATGCGGCCGTTGACGATCAGCTCGAGGCCGGCGCCGCGGTCACCGCCGAGGTCGCCGATCCGGAACAGGACGTGTCCCTCGATCGCGAACCGGTCGACCAGGACCAGCGAGCCACCGAACTCCACCTTGACGCCGGTGAGGATCGTTTCCTCGGCGATCTTGAGCTGCCCGGTCGGTCCCCGTTCGAAGCCGGCGAAGACCCCTTCGTCGCGCTGCGTGGCGAAGGTCTGGATCGTCATCGAGTGCCCGGCCGTGTTGATCTCGACCATGAGGTCGCCGGCGAGCTCGACACCGGGGACGCCGCTGGAGCCGAGCGACAGCTGGATGCGCCCCACCACGGCCGTGGGGTCACCGACGAACACGGCGAGGTTGATCGTGCCGGCGACGGCGCCGAGCACGGCCATGGTCCCGCCCACCGCCCCGTCGACCCGCAGGTACCCACCGGACGCGTTCGCCGCCGCGGTGATGCCGATGTAGCCGTTGAGCGTGAGGAGGGTCCCGAGGGTGATTTGCGCCTGGACGATGGCCTGGACGTAGACGGCGGGACGGGCGGACGGGTTGCGCTGCCCGTCGAGGCCCGGAGGGGCGCCGAACACGGTGATCGACGTCGGGTCGCCCTCGCTCAGCAGCGGCAGCATCGACTCGGGGATCTGGAAGGTGATGTCCTGCTGCGACGTGTTGAACACGACGGTGACCGAGCCGCTGATGCTGAAGGCGCCGGCGCTCGGGATGCCGATGCCGGCACCGGCGGAGATGACCGCCTGGCCGGCGACGCCGCGCCCGTCGGCGACGAGGAACACCGTCGCCTCGCTGTAGGTGACCATCGCGGAGCCGACGCCGAACGAGAGCTCCGCGGTCGCGAAGATCTCGAAGCTCGGGTTCTCGTCGACGGAGAGCGCCAGGTAGAAACCGCCCTGCAGCCGCAGGATTCCGGGCGAGCCGGGGCCGCCCGGCTTGAGGAGGAGCTGACCGAGGAGCTCGACGCCGAAGCTGCGCGGCCCGAGCACGTAGGTGCGGCTGCCGATACCGGGCAGCTCGAGCACCTCGGTGCGAGTCTGTCCGCTCGTGTTGATCTGCAGCGTGGCGGCGCCGGTGAGGAAGACGCCGTACTCCTCGAGGAAGTCGAAGTTCGTCTCGATGGTGGCGACGCCCCAGAACTGCGGCTCGGCGGAGAGCCCGTCGCCCATGTCGAGGACGAACCGGCCCGCGGCCGCACCGATCGTCCCGATGTGGATGACGTTCATCTGCCCCTGGAAGGTGAGGATGAAGGTGTTCCGTTCGGAGTCGATCTCGAGCACGACCTCGGCGAGGATCTCGAGGATCGGCTCGTCGGTGAGGCCGGCCGCGTTCAGCTGGATGCCGCCGGAGATGGAGATGTAGAAGCTTTCCGCGGGCTTGATGACCTGGAAGCGGCTGGTGCTCCCGGCACCCGCGTTCCCGGCGGTGTCGAGCCATCCGGCGGCGATGGTCACGGTCACCGTGCCCTCGGTCAGCGACTGGCCCGCGTAGACGTACCGGAAGGTGTTCGCGCCGACCTGGTGGACGCCCATGAAGGTGAGGCCGTCCGCGCCGGCGCCGCGCAGGCTCAGCAGCTCGGCGCCCCGCTCGAGGATGTCCGCGGCGTCGACGCGCTCCCCGGCCACCGGGGTGAAGGTGATGTCGATCCACGTGCCCGCGTCGCCCGGCTCCGAGCCCGGGTCGATGTCCTCGCCGTACTCGTCGTCGCCCTCCATGTAGGTGGTCGAGGACCACACGACGCCGTTCGTGTTGGCCCAGGTCCGGTCCAGGTAGCTCACCGTGATCGGCGAGCCGTCCCAGCCGGTGAAGAAGTAGCGGAACGTCCCGTCTCCGAGGTCGACCGGCGCGGCGACGAGGGTGAGAGTCGTGCCGCCCGCGGTGAGGGTGATCTCCGCGCCGGCGTCCAGGATGGTGGCCGGGTCGACGGCGGCCTGGACGTCCCCGAAGGAGGGGAAGTCGATGTCGATGTAGCCGCGGCCGGCGATCACGGGGCCGCGGACGGTGGAGCCGTTGTCGGGGTCGGTCAGCTCTGCGGTCGGGACCTGGAGCGTGAGGTGCTCGGTCTCGGCGGTGTTCAGGACGCCGGCGGCGTCCGCGAACGTGTCGGCGACGATCTCCACCGTGTAGGTGCCCGCCGCGAGGTCGCCGAGGATCTCGTAACGGTACTGGTCGGTGCCGGTCACCCGGACGGGGCCGCCGAGCGGGACGATCGCGCCGGCCGGGCCGCGGAGGACGATCTCGTCACCGTCGATGGTGGCGTGGTCGACCTGGTTGCCGAGGGTGGCGCGGAAGCGGATCTCGAGGTAGCCCAGTGCGACGAGCGTGTCCAGGCCGATCGTCAGGCCGTCGAGGCCGCGCACGGTCTCCGGTGTCGTCTCGGTCTCGGGGACGGTCTGGACGACGTCGGCCGTCGAGCCGACGACGTCGAAGGTGAAGGTCTGGCTCCAACCGGCCGGGGGTCCCCGGGCGTCGGGCAGGCCGACGGCAACGCTCCCCACGAGGACCTCCGCCGTGACGCTGCCGACGACGAACTCGCCGCCCAGGAAGAACCGATACGTGTTGCCCCCGAGCGCGACCGGGGAGATCTGCAGGACCGTGACGCCCGACGCGCCGGCGCCGGAGAGCTGCAGCAGGCCCCAGTCGATCGAGGACGAGTCGATCTGCCGGAGGGTCGTCGGCGTGAAGGTGACGTCGAGGTAGCCGGTGATCTGGTCGCCGTCGACGTCCACGCCGGCCGGCAGGCCGTCGCGCCAGTCCCGGCCGTTGACCTGGCCGACATCCACCGTGGCGCCGTCCTCCTCCAGGGAGGCGGTCACGCCGGTCACGGTGAACCCGAGGGTCGTCGCGGCGTTGCCCACGCCGTCCAGGCGCCGCACGAGGTCCGGGCCCACGGTGACCACGTGGTCGCCGACGCCCCAGTCGCCGGTGGGGAAGGTGAACCGGAAGATCGCGGAACCCTCGGCCGCGGCCGCCGCCGCGAGCAGCTCGGACTCGTCGGCGCTGCCGCCGGCCTCGCCGTCACGTGCCCGGACGTACTCCTGCTCGGTGAGGACCCTGACCTCCGAGCCGTCCGGCAGCATGTAGTAGACGTACTGGCCGTCGCCCGAGCCACCCACCTCGAGCACGGCGGTGGTCACGCCGCCAAGGGTGGTGATCTTGACGACCGGGGCGACTTCCAAGGAGTCGATGCCGCCGGTGCTGCCCGGCACGGTCAGCGTGATCCGGCCCTGCCGCAGCAGCGTGGCGATGTCGAGCGCGCCGCCCGAGCGAATCACCAGGTCGATCCAACGGGCGCCGGCGTGGGCGTCGTTGATGTCGTCGACGTCGATCGTCCCGCCGCCTTGTGTCGGGCCGCCGAGGTCGACCGTCGGCGGCGGTGTCGGGCCGGCCGGGGCGCGGTCGTCGTGGACGTCGAAGACGACCTCCTGCCCGGAGGCGTCGCGGAATCCCATGCGCAGCTGGCCGTGGATCGTCAGCAGGCGCACCTGGTCCGGGATGTCCGCCAGGAACAGCACGGCGGCCTCGCCCTCGTCGATGTTGGAGAAGTCGGCGTAGAGGCGGCCGGAGAGCGAGATCGCACCGGCCGCGAAGTTGAGCTTGCCGACGATGAGGAACTTGCCGTCGGTGGAGATCTTGATCTGGACCTCGCCGTTGAACACGGCGTCGGAGGCGAAGGCGGAGTAGATCTTCGCGCTGCCCGTGATGATCATCGGTGCGCGGAAGGCCGCGAGGAAGTCGGCGGGACGAGTGCCGGAGTCGACCAGGCGTGCCTGGGCCGCCACCTGCTGCTGCAGGGAGACGAGCCACTGGTCGGCGGTCAGTACGGTCGGGGGCCGGAAGGCGGTGCCACGCAGCGCGGTCGGGTCCTCGATCGAGGGCAGGGACTTGAAGAACTCCACGCCGGCGGAGAAGTCGTTGAGCACCAGGCCGATCGGCGGGAAGATCGGGATGCCGCCGGGGACCTCGACGTTGATGAACACCTGGAGCGGCCCGTACTCGGAGAGGCCGAGGCGGATCGTGAAGCCCGCCATGCCGGCGATGGAGAAACCGCCCTCGATGCCGAAGTAGAGGATCCGGTCCGCCACCGGCGTGGTGGTGTCGAGCACGGCGATCGGTAGGCCGTTCTCGTCCAGCTTGAGCATCCCGCCCACCAGGCCGGCGTCGAGCTCGCCGCCGAACAGGTTGCCGGAGATGCGGACCGCCATCGCGTCGATGCCGGTGATGGGGAAGCGGCCCTCGGCGAGCAGGGCGGGCGCCAGGCGCACGCCCTGGATCGAGCCGGAGAACTCGACCCCGGGGATGCCCTTGATGCCGGTGACACTGAGCGAGAGGACCAGCTCGAAGTCCGCCGGGCGGTTCTCGATGTCTGCCCACTGGATGCCGATCGAGTCGATCCGCACCGGCAGGTAGGAGGGCCACTGGAACGACGCGCTCGTGGCGCTGCCGACGCCGAGGAAAATCCCGAACCCGGGGGCCGGCTCGAACGCGCCGTCGCCCATGATCCGGACGCCGCGCGCCTCGCCGCTGAGGTCGAGCGGGCCGACCTCGACCCGGGCCGAGGCGGAGGTGAAGGCGAGGAGCACGTCGTCCCCGTCGCCGATCGCGCCGGTGTCGAGGCGCAGGTTCACCGCGGAGATGGTGACGAACCCACCGAGCTGCAGGCGGAGCGTGTCGAGCTCGAGCTCGAACGCGTCCACCCTGCCCTCGGTGAAGGTGACCGCGACGCGGAACGCCTCATCGTTGATCGTGCCGTCCGGACGGACGTCGTCGGCGGTGTTGCGGCTGGTGATGCGGGCGTTGAACGACTGGCCCGGGAACAGGCTCGCGCCGCCGGAGGCAATGTAGATCTCGCCGGTGAACGCCGCGAACGGGTCGGGCCCGAAGGTCACGGCGAGGCCGGAGATGCCCACGCGGATGTCGTCGAGGACCACGACGCCGCCGATGGTGATCTGTCGGTCGGGCGCGGTGGGGGTCATCGGGGTCGGGATCGGCTGGCCGGGCAGGGGTGCCGTCGACCGGCCGTAGGCGAGCTCGACCGTGCCGAGCTGGAAACCGCTCTCGCGGACGACCAGACCGGGTACGCGCCCCGGCGCGAGCTGCTCGTCGTTCGCGGTGTCGTAGTTCCTCCGGGTCACCGGGTCGTACGGGCGGATCGAGCCCTCCACACCGAGGGTCGGCAGGACGAGGCGTGCCGAGTTGATGACGAGGAGCTCCTGGTCGGTGTCCTCCGCGTCCGGCGCCTCGGGCTTCCAGCTGAGCCGCACGCCGTCGGCGTAGAGGTCCATCAGGTTCGGCACGTGCGCCTCGAGCGAGGAGACGTTCAGGCTCCACGCGCCGGTCAGCCCGATGTCGAACGTGCCCGACAGCATGCCGAGCACGTCGACCTCGAGGTCGAAGGTGCCGAGCAGGCCGATGAGGTCGACGGTCACCCCGCTGGACGTGCGGGCGCTCGAGGCGCTCGAGCCGCCGAGGTGGAGCGAGGCGCGGTCGACGCCGACCGCGATCGTGAGCACGAGCTTGCCGGAGGGGCTGAACCCGAAGTCGGCCAGACCGACCCGCGGACCGGCGAACGAGAGCGGGCCGAGCGTCGTCGGACCGGTGGCCACCTCGCCGGGCGCGTTCGGCTGCACGGTGAAGGAGGCGCGGCCGCCCGCGATGCCCGGGTTCCCGAGCGTCGTCGTGCCCTCGCTGCGCCAGCCGCCCGTGAAGATGAGCTCCACCTCGCCCGGCTGGAAGAGCCGGACAGTGTTGTCCGTGTCCCGGTCGCGGAAGAAGTACCGGACGGTGACGACGGTGGCGTCCGCCTCCTTGCCGGCGATGACGTACGGCAGGCCGACCAGGGTCGGGCGGTTGCGGACCCGCAGCAGGTCGGCGGTGACGCCGGCGCCGCTGATGGTGAAGGGCGCGATGCCCGTGGTCAGGCTTCCCTTCACGATCGGCGTGCCGTCCAGGCTCCGGTACGTGACGTCGACGTAGCCCTGGGCGTTGATCTCGTTCAGCTTGATGGAACCGCCGGCGCCCGGCGTCACGAGCACGGCCATCGGGCCGGGACCGGGGCTGGTGAGCGTGGGGGTGTGGACGACGAACGTCTCCGTCTCCACGAGGTTCAGCGACCCGCCCAGGTCGGAGAACGAACCGGCGATGAACCGCACCGTGACCACGGCGGTCGCCGGGACCGCGGCGTTGAAGGTGTACCGGTAGGTGCTCACGGTGCCCTCGACCAGCACCGGGACACCGGCTGCCAGCACCTGCGTGCTGCCCACGATGAGCTCGATCTCGGCGCCGGCGTCGAGGATGGTCTCGCGGCGCAGGCCCTTGCCGTTCACGTCGTTGAAGACGACGTCGATGGTGGTGCCGAGCTCACCCTGGGTGACGACGGCACCACGGAAGGGGTCGGCGAGGTCGGCCGTCAGCGGCAGGACCGGCCGCTGCGTCCCGGGGGTGCTCGTCGGGCCGGTGCCGCCACCGGCGCCGCCCAACGAGGATCCGCTGACGGCGAAGGCGTTCAGGCGGAACCCGGTGACCGGGTCGATGGTGAAGGAACCGTAGCCGGTGAGCCGGGCCACCTCGGCACCGTCCACGCGCACCGCTACGGAGGCCGGCGCCAGAGTGAGGTCGAGGGTGCCGTTGGGCTGGCGGTGCACCCGGAGCGTGCCGGTGAGCTCGACCAGATCGGCGACGGCGATCCGCACGTTCGTGACGTCCAGCCTGAACGTGAGGCCGTCCACCTTCACACCACCGGGGTGGGCGGCGACCGCACCGGTGTTCCACAGCAGGAGCACGGTCCCGGAGACCTCGAGACCGTCGAGCCCGAGGAGGGCGAAGGTGCCCTCGACGCGCAGTGCGTAGCCGGTGGTGCCCTCGCCCCTGAGGTAGTCCAGGGACGCGTTGCGCACCAGCAGGCCGACGGCCCCGGGGGCGACGGTGCCGTCCGGGCCCCAGGCCGGGCCGCTGCCGACGAAGATCTCGACGTCGTTGGCGCTGAACTGGCCGTCGGAGCCCGCCGTGATCGTGCCCTTGACCTCGAGGAAGCCGAGGTCGATGTCGAGGCTGGCACCGACGTCGTAGGCGAACCTCGTCGTGCCGGCGATGGAGATCCGGTATCGCTGGCCGTTCACGAAGACGGTCTCGTCGACGTCGAGGCCCGTCGTGTTGATCCGGATGCCGACGGCGGCCCCCACGGCCACGTCGTCACCCGCGTCGACCATGACGCTGCCGGCGAGCTCGCCCGCGAAGCCGGTGCCCGTGGCGGGGATGAACAGGACGCCGGATCCGCCGACCATGCCGCCGGCGGCGTCCGGGTCGGTGGGGTCACCGCTGAGGATGAGCTCGACGTCGGTGAGCGCCACGAACGTGCTCGCCGAGCCGTCGGCGTACGTGATGCGGCGGAACACGACGTCGGCGCGTAGGGAGATCCCCGCGCCGCTGCCGTCCGCGGACTCGTTGCCGATGGTGAGCACGACGTCGGTCGCCGCCGCCAGGAGGGTGGCTGTGATGGCGCCGGTGCCTGCGACGTGCTGCAGCGTGAGGTCGGCGGTGACGGCGAGGTCGCCAACTTCGAGCAGGGCGTCGGTGGCGACGAACCGGACGAGGGTGCCGGCCGGCAGGCCGATCTCCCACGGGGTGCCGTCGGCGCGGGTGATGGTGTGGTTCACGGCCGCGCGGACGGTGCTGACCTCGAATCGGAACTCCCCGGTGCTGACCGTCCAGCTGTCGCCACCGAGGTCGAGGGTGCCGCTGAGGACGGCGACCATGCCGGTGGGTAGGACGAGCAGCGCACCCTCGCCGTCGACGAGGCTGAACCCGGTGTCCTCGGTGCCGAGGGTGATGTTCACCTGCTCCAGCATCAGCGCGACGACGCGCTGTCCGCTCGCCGTGCGCCGCTGCTCGATCGTGACCACGGCCGTCAGGGACTGGCCGGAGATCGTGAGGTCGATCGGGGTCTCCGGGGTGCCGAGTTGGATCCGAAGGTAAGGACCGGCCGGGAGCTCCTCGGTGCCCGGTTCCTCCTGTGCGCCGGGCTCCGGCAGCGCGGGGATGGTCATCACCCGGTTGGCGGTGTTGATGGCGACGGAGCCAACGAGGGTGTTCTCCAGCCCGGGCACGCCCGGCACCGTGATCTCCGCGCGGACCCGGCCGGCCATCCCGGCGCGGGTGAGGACCATAGACCCGCCGAGTGCCGCGGTCGCGATGGTCTCGCCGCCGTCGGCGATCCGCAGCGAAACCTGCAGGAAGACAGTGATGTCGCCGGTGACGGCGTGCCGGCTGAACTCGACCGTGCCGCGCAGCTGCTGGCCCTGCACGTCGATGGTGATGTCCTCGCCGCGGACGACCACGCCGGGCCGCACCGTGCGGCTCGTCTCGCCCTGCTCGAGGACGTAGTCGTGACCGAGCGTGCTGATCTCGACGCCGAACGTGCCGCCGACCGTCACGCCCGGCACGTCGACGGTGATCGTGGCTTGAAGGGCTCCGACGAAGCCGCCCGGGATCGTCGTCGGTCCGTCGGCGCGCGCGGCGACGAGGTCGAACGCGCCGCTGCCGTCGGTGACGGTGACCGGGCCCAGGCTGACGCCGAGGTTCGCGAGGCGGACCTTGAGCTCGGCCGGCGACGCGGCGGTGAAGGTGCCGTCGTCGGCGAGCACGGTCTGCCGCAGCACGCTGACGTCGGCGGTGACGGTGAGGCCGCCGATGCTCAGGGTGAGCGCGTCGGCCACGACGCGCAGGTACGGTCCGGCGGGCAGCGAGAGGGTGCGGGTCTCGCCGCCGACCACGAACTGCTCCTCGACGGGGAGCGGGACGAACGTCGTCGGGTCGGCATCACTCGCGCGGCGGAGCTGGTTGATCTCGACCGTGACGGTCGTCGAGGCGACGATGTCGGGGGCGAGGCGGAGCGTCGCGGTGCCCGAGATCGTGCCGGCGAGGCCGTCCGGCCCGAGGATCAGCATCAGGCTGCCGTCGGAGACCCGGACGCCCACATCGTTGGCACGGTCGTCGTCGGGCGACCGTGCACCGAGGAAGAGGCCGATGTCGGAGCCGGCCAGGCGGATCACGCTGAGGTCGTCGGTGGTGCCGGGGCGGCCGTCCGGGCCGGCGGAGCGGGTCTGCTCGAAGCTGAACGACCCGTTCAGCTGCTGCCCGGCGACCTCGAGCGTGGCGGGCTGTGCCACGCCGATCTGCACCCGGAAGAGGTGGGCGGCGAGATCGACCGGCTCGGTCGCGTCGCCGTCGGACGGGTCCGCGGTCGGCACGTCGAGGGTCACCGCGGCGCTGGTGGTGTTGATGTCGAGCCGGGCGTCCACGTCGAGGACGACACCGGGAACGCCGACCAGCTCGATGCGCACGCCCACCACGCCGGCCACGCCGCCGGCGGCGAGTCGCACCACCCCGCTGCCCTGGGAGACCTCGAGGCCGGCATCGGCGCTGCCGAGCGTGAGCCCGACGTCGCGCAGGGTGATCTCTGTGACGCGAGCCGCGCCGGTGCCGCGCTGGCTGAAGGTGAAGGAGCCCTCCAGGCGCTGGCCGGCGACCTCGAGCACCACGTCGGTCACCGCGACCTCGAGGTATCTGTCGGCGGGGTCCGTGCTGATCCGCAGGCTGGCCGAGGCCTCCAGCGTCACGTCGGGGACGAGGACGCGCAGGTCCGCGGAGAGGTCGCCGACGAGGCCGCTTCCGATCGTCAGCTCGCCCTCACCGTTCTCCACGACGACGACGTCCTGGGTGGCAGAGCCCAGCCGCAGGGTGACGTCGGCGAGCACGAGCCTTGTCACGGCGGTCCCGGCCTCGGTGACCTGCTCGATGGCGACGGTGCCGCTCAGGGTCTGTCCGGCGATGGTGAGCCGGGCGTCCCGGGCCTCGACGCGCAGGTACGGGCCGGCGGCCACGTCGAGCGAGACGGTCTCCTCGCCGAGCTCGACCGTCTCCTCGACGGCGACGCCGCTGCGGTTGATCAGGAGTGCGAACGTCCCGCTCAGCGAGGCACCGGGGATCAGGTCGCCGAGGTCGATGGTCGCGCTCAGGGAGCCGGCCAGCCCGCCCGAGGTGGCGGTCGGGCCGCTGCCGGTGGCGGGGACGAGGACGAGGACGCCGCGGACGTCGGAGAGCAGATCGGGCATGCCCTCGAGACTGAGGCGACCGCCGGCGACGGCCACGACGGTGCGGGTGCCGCCGGCTTCCGTGCCGGTCTGGCTGAACCCGACGGAGGCCGTGAGCACCACGCCGCCGAACGAGAGCTCGAGGTTCTCGCCACGGACCGCGACGCCCGGGTCGAGGACCTCGCCGTCCGCCGTGGCCGGTGCCGGGGTCGTGTTGATCTCGACGTACAGGTCGCCGGAGATCTCGACCCCGGGCAGCTGAATGCCGGCGGCGAGGTGGGCACGGGCCACGACGCCGTCGGGCCGCACCACGAGCTCGCCGTCGAGGTCGACCCGGCCGACGCCGGCGAGGACGAGGGACCCGTGGTCCAGGTCGACGGTGACGACGGTCGCCGTGCCGTCGACGGTCCGCGAGATCGTGACGGCGGCGGAGATGACGACGCCGCCGACGGTGATCTGGAGGGGCTCCGCCTCGGTGCCGCCGACGATCGTCACCGACCCGGGCGCGAAGGTGACGTCCAGCGCGCCGGTGATGCTGACACCGGGAACGAGGAGCTCGACCCGGCCGCCGAGCGTGCCCGTGGTGCCGGTCGACGTGACGTCGATGGTCGCGGAGCCGTTGGTGACCCGGACGTAGTCGGTGGTGCCGTCACCGAACGCGAGCGTGACGTTCGCCAGGCCGAGCGTGGTGGTGGTCGCCGTGATGGTGAGGTCGACGTCGCCGGAGAGGCGCTGCCCCACGACGTCGACGAGGATGTCCTCGCCCACCACTCTGGTGGTGTCCGCGGCGAGCTCGAACGAGACGACCTCCCCGTCGACCACCTGGTCGACCGCGACCGTGTCCACGCCGGTGTTCAGCTCCAGCAGCAGCGTGCCGGCGAGGGTGAGGTCTGCTCCGCCGGCGATCTCGACCCGACCGCCTAGGCGGCCCGCGAGGCCGTCGGCGCCGAGAACGAGGACGCCGTTGCCGTCCGTGACGGAGACGACGTCACCGGGCAGCGTGATCGTCACGTCCGCCATCCGCAGAATCGTGGTGCTCGGTGCGGTGGTGCCCGCCGGGGCGCCGGGTGCCATCGGGCCGGGGATGACCTCGACGCTGAAGGCACCGTCGAACGTGAGGCCGTCGACGGTGAGCTCGACGCTCGAGTCGGGCGTCCCGATGGCGACGAAGATCGAGCCGGCGGCGATGTCGACCGCGACCGCCGGCTGGCCGCCCGCGGGCACCATGACCGTTCGCTGCCGGTCGGTGGTGTTGATCCGGAGCTGACCGGTGGCGGTGAGGACGCCCGGCACGCTGACCTCGGCCTCGAGTGCGGCCACCAGTCCGGCGGGGTCCGTGGACAGGGAGCCGTCGAGGGTCAGGGTGACGGTGCCGAGCGTCATCTCGACGCCGGTGACACCGATGGTGAGAGTGCCGTCTGCATCGGAGGTGATGTCGAAGGCACCCGACATCGTGAAGCCGCCGACCACGAGGGTGAGCGTGCCGCTGATCAGCAGGGTGCCGGCACTGAGGACGACGACGTCGGCTTCGCCGCTCAGGGCGACGCCCTCGACACCGACGAGCTGGACCTCGCCCTCGGCGTCGACCGTCCCGGCGGCCTGGTCGTACGTGCCGGTGACCGAGATGTACAGGCCGGATGCGGATGCCAGCAGGTTGCCGTCCTCGTCCATGCCGGGCCCCTGGCCCACGAAGACCTTCGCACCCGCACCGAAGCGGCCGGGGTCGCCGCCCGTGCCCGCGTGGATCTCCAGCGGCGGGATCTCGACGGCGAGCTCGGCGGTCCAGAGGAGGTAGGCGCCGGTGGAGGTGGCGACCTCGTCCGGGCCGAACACCAGCGTGACCGTGCGTCCGGCGACGGTGACGGTCTCATGGACGGGGCTCGTCGAGGTGTTGACGCGGACGAGGCCGTTGGCCCCGATGTCGGTGCCCGAGGCGACCGAGCCCGTGATCTCGGCGGCTATCCCGTCCGGCAGGATCGCGATGACGCCGCGACCCTCGAGCTCGAATGTCGGGCTCGCGGGGTCGCCGATCTGCAGGCTGGTCCGCTCCAGCGCGAGCAGCATGGTCGCGGCCGGGGTGTTCGTGGCGGCGAGGAGATCCGGCCCGACCAGCAGCACGTCGAGGTCACCGTCACCGTCCACGTCCGCGAGGCGCAGGCCGTCCGCCGGCGCGGAGCCGACGACGGCACTCGCGGCGAGCCGGTTCCCGTTCCCTCCCGTGGCACCCAGGTTGCGGTAGAGCTGGGGCGCCGAGCCGGCGGTGCCGGCCACCACGTCGGCGCGGCCGTCGCCGTCGACGTCGCCGACGGCGAGCGCCGTGACCGCGTCGTCGAGGAGCACCTGGCGGGCGTAGGCGGTACCGGTCCGGACGTAGAGCTCGAGCACGTCACGCGCCACGACGACGTCGTGGAACCCGTCGCCGTCGAGGTCGGCCACCGCGAGGTCCGCTACCACCGGCGGCGCAGGGTCGGCATCGGGTGCCGGCGCGGGGACGACGTCGGTCGTGGCACCGCCGGTGAACACCACGTGCACGCTGTACCGGGTGGCGACGACCAGGTCGGCGACGCCGTCGCCGTCCATGTCGGCGACGCGGACGTGGCGGATGTCTTCGATCGACGTGTCGGTGGTGGCCGTGCCGAGCGTGGTCGACGCCTCCCCGACGACGACCGGGGTGACGGTGAGTCCGCCGGTGCCGCCGACAACGATCTCGGCGACGCCGTCGCCGTCGCGGTCGGCGAGCGCGAGCGCCGCTCCCCCGCGGTCGGCGGTCGTCGTGGTGAGGGTCTCGCCGCCGAGCACCACGGTGAGGAAGCTCGCGGTCAGGACGACGAGGTCGATCACGCCGTCGCCGTCGAGGTGGGTGACACGGAGGCCCGTGACTGCCTCCGCGGGGACGTCCTCGAGCTGTGGGCCGGCCGAGAAGGCACCTGCTCCGGTGCCGGCGTAGACGTGGGCGCCGGAGTCGGTGCCGACGATCAGGTCGGTGATCCCGTCGCCGGTCAGGTCGCCGGTGACGACCGCGGTCGGGTTCTGCGCGAGTGGCGTCGCGCCCACGGTGAAGCCCGGACGGCTGCCCTGGACCAGGGTGAAGTCGGTGGTGAGTGTGAACGCGTCCGTGATCGACAGGCTCGCCTGGGTCGCGGTGACCTCGACGAACGGCCCGCCGCCGAGCGCGATGTCGACCGTCTCGGTCACGGTCTCGGAGATCTGGACCTCGATGCTCTCGTCGACCGCGGTGCCACCGGTGTTGACGTTGAGGGAGATCGCGCTGGCGGAGACGGTGACGGGGCCGAAGGCGAGGCTCTGCAGCTGTTGCGTCTCGAACACACCGGCCGCGCCGCCCGGCCGGAGGATCATCGCGCCGTAGAAGTCCGTGAGCTCGAACCCGCCGACCCGGATGCGCACGCCCGTCATGGCGATCGTGGTGGCGTCGGCATCCGCACCGACGAGGAAGGAACCGGACAGCTCGACCGGACCGGCCATGACCGTGACGCCGGCGGCGGTGACGCCGAAGGTCGCCTGCCCACCGGTGGTGTCGATGGTGACGTCGGCGTGCGGGACGTCGATGTCCAGGCCCGGCACGTCGACCGTCACGCGGGCGGTGAGCACGGCTCCGATGCCGGTCGCGCCGGCAGTGATCGAGCCGTTCACGCCGGAAAGCCTGACGATGCCGGCAGCGCCGACGGCGAGGGAGCCGCGGTCGATCGAGATCTCGGTGCCTTCGGCCGGGTCGGACGGGACCGTGATGGTGAGGTCGGTGCTGATCTCGAACACACCGCCCACAGAGAGGTGGACACCCGTCCCGGTAACCGTCACGGCGGTCTCCGACAGGTCCACGACCACGGTGCCGGCGAGGTCGAGGCCCGGCACCAATAGTTCGACGGTGCCGCCGATCTCGCCGGTGACGTCTCCGGCGGCGGGGATCACGAGGTCGGCGGTGCCGCCGCTGAGGCGCGCGACCGGGGCCGCGCCACCGAGCGTCATCTCGACGGCGGTCAGCTGGAGGTGCGTCCCGGTCGCAGTGGTCGTGAGCGCGAGGTCGCCGCGAAGACTCTGGCTGGCGACCTCGACGGTGACGCCGGTCCCGGTGATCCGCAGGTAGGGGCCGGCGGGGAGGTCGACGACGGTGGTGGCGCCGCCGATCGCGATGGTCCGGTCGATCGGGCCGGTGCCGGTGTTGATCGCGAGAGCGAGCGCGCCGCTGATGGTGAGGGCGCCCTCCAGCGAGACCGTGGCGACGAGGGTACCGGCGCTGCCCGAGGCGGTCAGCAGCAGCGCACCGCCGATGTTCTCGATCTGCACCGCGTCACCGAGCGACATGGAGCCGTCGCTCAGGTGCACGGCGACCGCGCCGTCGGCGCCCCGCTCGAACGCCACCGTCGCGTCGAGCTGCTGGTCGAGGACGTCGAGGGTGACGTCACCCGAGATCGCAAGGTACGGGCCGGCCGGCACGCCGAGGGCGGGCTCCGGCGTCGAGTTGACCTGGACGGCGACCGTTCCGCCGACCGTCAGGCGGGGGACGGTCACGTCGATGGCGACGGCGACGGAGCCGACGAGGCCGTCGCTGGTGAGCCGGAAGTGCGCCTCGCCGACCTGTGTGAGGTTGACCAGACCGTCGCCGAGGACCAGGGACACGTCGGTGGCGGTCACCGCGACGACCGTGTCTCCCGCGGCGTCGGTGCTGCGGGTGAACGTCAGGTCGCCGCGCAGCGTCTGGCCGAGGACGTCGAGCGTGACGCCGCTGCCGACGACGCGGACGTACGGGTCCGGGTCACCGGTCGTGCTGATCTCGACCACGAACGTGCCGCCGAGGGAGACACCCGGGACGGCGAGCGAGACGGTCCCTGCGACGTGGCCGGCCAGCCCGGTTCCGTCGAGGAGGAGGGTGGCGCCGCCGTCGCGGAGCCGGACCACGCCCCCGAGGTCCAGCGTGACGTTCGCGAGCGCGAGACGGGTCAGGACCGTCGCGCCGTCCGTGGTGCCCTCGATGCGGACGTCGCCGCCGAGGGTCTGGCCGAGGACGTCGAGGGTGATGCCGTCGCCCTCGAAGCGGAGGTACGGACCGGAGGCGAGGTCGAGCTCGAGCGACCGGCCGCCGACGGTGACGGAGGTACGGACGGCCGCCGTGGTCGTGCTGATCGCGAGGCTCAGGCTGCCCGAGAGGCTGACGGCGTCGGGCAGGTCCAGGCTGATGGTGCCGTCGAGACGGCCGGCGACGCCGCCGGCGGTGATCAGGAGGAGGCCCTCGCCGCCGGTGAGACGCGCGGCGCCGAGCTCGAGATCGACGTTCGTCAGGGCGAGCGTGGTGGCCGTCGCGCCGTTCGAGCTGCCCTGCTCGACGACCAGATCGGCGGTGAGCGTCTGGCCGAGGATCGTGACGGTGACCGCCGCCGCCTCCACCCGCAGGTATGGCCCGGCGGGCATGTCGATCGTCCGGGCGACGCCGTCCACGGTGACGGTCGTGGAGGTGGGCGTACCGCTGGTGCTGACGGCGAGCGACAGGTCGCCGGCGACCGTGACGTCCGGCACGTCGAGCGAGATGCTGCCGGTGAGTCGGCCGACCAGGCCGTCGGCGCGCAGCAGCAGCACCCCGCCGGCGTCGGTGACCACGACGCCACCGATCGAGGCCTGCAGGCCATCGGCGAGGAGCACGAGGCCGTCCCCGGACCGCTGCACGGCGATCGCGCCGCTGAGCTCCTGGCCGCGGACCGAGATCAGGGCCTCGGTGACGGCGAGCTCGGTGACGAGGGCGCCGGTCGCGAAGTCGACGACGACGTCGCCGCCCGCACCCGGCAGCGCGATCGTCCGGTCGACGGCGACGCCGGTGTCGTTGACGCGGAGGGTGGCGGTTCCGCTGATCTGGACGCCGCTGATGCCGGCCAGGCGGACCGTGCCGGCAGCGACGGTCGCGTGCCCGGCGCCGGCTCGGACGAGGCCGATGGTCGCGTCGGTGAGGGCGACGCCGGTGGCGAACGGGTTCACCGATCCGTCCGCGAGCCGGTAGGGGCCCGAGCCCACGAACAGCGTCAGGCCCGTCCCGGCGAACGTGCCGTCGCTGGAGAACGCGACCGATCCCTCGATCGTGACGAAGTCACCGATGGTGATCACGGCGTCGGAGATCGAGACGTCGACGAGCGGGAGGTCCGCCGGGTCGGTGGGTCCGAATCTGATCGCCAGGGTCCGGCCGTCGACGGTCACGGACGTGTCGATCGCGGCCGCGAAGGTCTTGAGGCTGACGGCGACGGCACCTGCCGCACCGCCGCCCTCGACGTCGATGGTCCCCGCGCCGGCGAGGTGGCCGGCGACGCCGGCCGCGGTGACCACCAGCGCGCCGGTCGCTTCGCTGACCGAGCCGGCGGCGACGTCGAACGTGCCGTCCGCGATGCCGAGGACCGTCGCGGAGGTGCCGTCCGGGAGGCGCCCCTGCTCCACGGTGAGGTCCGCGTCGATCTCGAGCGCGTCGGTGATGGTGAGGGTCGCGTCGGTGAACGAGACCCGCAGGTACGGGCCGGCCGGGAGACGGACGCCACCGAGGGTGGTGGCCGCCGGCAGGGTGGAGAGCTCGACAGCGACCTCGGTGGCGGCCAGCTCCACGACGCCCGCCAGGCCGGCCGTGAAACCGGTGACCAGCAGCCGGCCGGCCGTGCCGGCGCTGGTGATCGCGAGCTCGCCCGTGGCGGCGGTGATGCTGACGACCACGCCGGCGCCGGCGCTGATCTGGAGCATCGGTCCGGAGGTCGGGGTGGACAGCCTCATGGTGAGCCCGCCGTCCTGGTCGGACGTGAGCGTCACGTTCGCGCGGAGCGTCTGGCCGGCGACGGAGACGGTGACGTCGGTGCCGGAGAGGGTGACGGAGGCGCCGTCGAGCTCGACCGTGAGGTCACCGTCGATCGTGACGCCGGGGATGTCGAGGGCGACACTGCCCCGGACGGTCCCGGTGAGGCCGAGCCCGTCGATCGTCAGGTCGGCCGAGGCGCCGGTGACGCGGACGAGGCCGGCGACGTCGAGGGTCGCGTCCTCGACGGTGAGCGTGGCCGTGGCGGCGGCGACGTCCACGGTGATGCGGCCGGTCAGCGTGGCGCCCGGGACCGCGATCGTGATGTCGTCGCCGGCGACCCGCACGAGGCCCGGACCGGCCGGCAGGACCAGGGTGAGCTGTTCGCCGCGGACGGTGAACCGCTCGTCGACGGGGCCGTCCAGGTCGTTGAGCTCGACGTGGAGGGTGCCCGAGATGTCGACGCCGGCGACGTCCAGCGCGACGGTGCCACCGATTCTTGCGGCGATGCCCGTCGCGGTGACGAGGAGAAGACCGGTGCCGCCGGTGAGGGTGGCGACCGGGTCGCCCGCCGGGCCGAACGTCGCCGTGGCGCCGGTGACCGCGACGCGGAGGATACGGCTACCGTCCGCGGCGGTGGCCTGCTCGATCGCGAGGTCGGCGGCGAGCTGCTGGCCGGCGACCTGGATGGCGGCGGCCGTGGCCTCGACCCGTGCGTACGGCCCGGCCGGCAGCGTGACACCGTCGAGGTCGACGGCAGCGCCGACGGTGCTCACGCGCACCGTGACGCCGCCGAGCGTGATGCCCGGGAGGTTGTTCGTCACCACCGTGGCGGTGAAGGACCCGCTGACGCCGGCCGGGCCGACCCGCATGTTCCCGGCGAGGTCGAGCTCGAGGACCGGCTCGGGGTCCGCGCCGGTACCGGTCCGCAGCGCGAGGCGACCGTTGCTGATCTCGACGCGCCGCGTCGCGGCGGGGCCGTCGACGGCGATCCGCAGGTCCGCGACGATGCCCTGGCCGGCGATCGTCAGCTCGGCAGCCGCGGCGGTGAGCACCATCGAGCGGCTACCCAACGTCACCGAGAGCGCACCGGCGGTGAGCGTCACGGCGTCCGGCATCGTGGAGAACGCGAACGCGACCATCGTGTCGCCGAGCGTGACGCCGGGCGCGTGGACGGCGAGGCTGCCCTGGACGATCGCCGTGACGCCCTGACCGGTGAGGACGACCTCGCCGGAGCCGCCGGTCAGCGACAGCACGGGCGAGTCGCCGGCCGAGATCGCCAGCGCCACGTTGTCGGCCGTGAGGGCGATCTCGTCTCCGTCGAGCTCCACCGTGACGTCCGCCGTGAACGCCTGCCCCACCGCGGAGACCGTGAGGCCGAGGCCGCTGACCGAGACGAACGGGGCCGTGGCGTCACCCGTCTCCGCCGCGGTGAAGGCGACGCGGACGTCGCCGGACCCGTCGGCGAGGGCCACGGTGCGCTCGACCGCGGCGCCGGAGTTCACCCGGACGTCCACCGTGCCGGACATAGCGACGTCGCCGAAGCCGACGAGCTCCACGGTGCCGCGGACGACGATCGCGGTGCCACCTCCGGCGTGCTCGACGACGCCGATCACTGCGTCGCGGATGAGCAGGCCCCGCGCGAGCGGGTTCAGGCTGCCGTCCTCGAGGAACGCCGTGCCGTCGCCGACCCAGACGAGCAGGTTCCTGCCCGCGAAGGCGCCGTCGGTGACCTGGACGTCGCCGCGGACCTTGACGGGGCCGAGCTCGAGCGAAGCGCCGGAGAGGGCGAGCGCGAACGTCGCGGCCGGGTCGTCGAACCAGATCTCGACGGTCCGGCCGTTGACGGTGATCGCCTCGTCGACCGGTGCGCCGGTCGTGTTCATGCGGATGGTGGCGCTCGCGCCGGCGGAGGCGCCGTCGCCGCCGACCGTGGTCGTCCCGCTCAGGTAGCCGGCGAGTCCGCTGCCGGTGAGGATCAACGCGCCGCTCACGTCGGTGACCGTGACCGTCTCCCCCACCGTCGCGGTGGCGTCGCCGACCACCACGACGGTCGCGGTCGCCGTCGACCGGACGGCAAGCGTGCCGGCGAGGGTGCCGAGCGGCGAGCCGGCCGGGCCGATCTCGACCGGCGTGGCGATCGTGACGACCACCTGGGCGTACGGGCCGGCGGCGAGGTCGGTGACGCCGGTGCTCTCGCCGATCGTGGTGGCGGTCGGCAGCGTCGACAGCTGGATCTCGACGGCGATGTCCGTGGCGTCGAGGATGCCGGGGATCGCGACGTCGGCGGTGCCGGTGGCGACCCCCGCCACGCCGTCCGCGTTCGCTCGGAAGCTGCCGGTGACGATCGTGGACACCACGTCACCGATCTCGAGCGTGACGCTGTCGAGCCGGAGCGTGAGCCCGTCGCCGGCGCTCGACGCCCACACTCCGCCGTGCATTGTCTGGCTCGCGACCTGGAGGTCGACGGTGCCGGCACCGATCTCGAACGTGCCGGCGCCGGTGTCGATCCGCACGCCGAGCGCCCCGTCGACCCGGACGCCGGGGACGTGGAGGCTGCCCAGCCCGCTGATCGAGCCGACGACGCCGTCGGTGGCGGTCGACGTCAGCGTCGCGGTGCCGTCCGTGAGGGTGGCGAGCCCGTCGCCGAACGAAACCGAGGCGCCGGTGAGGGTGAGGGTGACGACGCCGCCGGCCTCGGTGACGCGGAGGTCGCCCGCGACCTCCTGGCCGAGAACCTGGACGCCGACGTCCGTGCCCACCACGGCGAGCGCATCGGCCGGCGCCAGGAGCCGGCGGGTCTCGCCGCCGAAGGTGAGGGTGACGTCGACGTCGTCGCCCGTCGTGTTGACGGTCGCGAAGAGCGTGCCGCGGACGTCGACCGCGCCGACGCCGAGGTCGACCGTGCCGGTGAACGAACCGGCCGCGCCTGCGGCGGTGACGACCAGCAGGCCGGAGCCGCCGCTCAGGGTGGCCGGGCCGACGGCGACCTCGACGTCCGTGGCGCCGACCGTCAGCCCCGCGTCGGAGCTGACGAGCACCAGGTCCGCGGACAGCGCCGCACCGGCGATCGCGAGCTCGGCGCCGGTGATCTGCATGCGCAGGTACGGGCCGGCGGGGAGCACGACGCCGTCGGACGCGACGGCGTCGTGCGTCGTGTTGACGACGACGGCGGCCTCGGCCACGTCGAGGCCGATCTCGGGGACCTGGAGACCCGACGCGACCAGCGTGCCGGCCAGGCCGGCCGCGCTCGCCTGGAGGTGGCCGGTGAGCGTGACCTGGGTCGCTCCGAGATCGAGCGTCGCACCGTCCAGGGCGAGGGTGGTGGTGCCGCCGGCGACGTCGAGCGAGATCGGACCGGAGAGGCTCTGACCCGCGACCATGAGGTCGGCCGTGGCGGTCAGGCCGAGGTACGGGGACGCCGCGACCGAGGAGGCGCCGTCGCGGTGGACCACGATCGCCCCCGCGGTGGCGGCGACGAGCTCGAGGTCGGTCACGGTGGCGACCGTGACGCCCGGCAGGTCGAGCGTGAGTGCCCCGGTCAGCACGGCGGCCGCTGCGGCGCCGTCGCGCACGGTGACCACGCCGTGGTCGACGGTGACCACGGCGATCGGGGACGTCGACGGCAGCAACGCGCGACCACCGGTGACGTCGATGCGCACCACCTCCGTACCGCCGCCGGACGCGTCGACGACGGTCTCCGCGAGCACCAGCACCTCGGCCCGGATCCGTTGGCCGGCGACGACGAACGTGACGTCCGCCGCGCGGATCTCGAGCGCGGTCTCGTCCGAGGTCGTCGCGGCGTCGTCCGTCGTGACCGTCACCGTGACGGCGGCGGTGAGGCTGAACGCGTCGCTCGCTACGCTCACCCGTCCGGACAGCGTGCCGGCCACGTTGCCGGCGATCGTGAGATCCCCGGACAGCTCGCCCACCACCAGGACGCCGTCGGCGAGGGCGATCTCGGCGTCGTCGAGAACGATCGTCGTGGTCGTCGGGGTCAGCTCGACGACCAGTCCGCCGGTGAGGACCTGCCCGCCGACGATGAGCTGCGTGTGCGTCGCGGCGACGCGGGCGTACGGCCCGGCGGCGAGGGTGCGGCCGTCGATGACGGCGGCCGCGGTGGACGTGTTCACCTGGAGCTCGAGGTCCCCGGCCACCGTCATGCCCGGCGCGGTCAGGGAGGTGACGTTCAGCGTGCCCGCGACGCCGGCAGCGGCGAGCCGGAGGGTCCCGCCGTTGCCGGTGACCTGGGCTTCGCCCGGCAGCGCGATCGAGAAGGCGTGCACCGCGAGGTCGAGCGCGGCGTCGGCGGCGGTCACGGTCACCGCGGCCTCGGCGACGAGGCCGTGGAGGACGAGCTCCAGCGTGCCGGCCACCTGCGCGAACGGGTCGTCCTGGGTGCCCACCTCGTCGGTGGTGAAGTCGAGGACGACGTCCGTGCCACCCACCGGCACCGTCGCGCTGTAGGTGCCGCCCGAGGTGTTCACCCGGGCGCCGACCGCGCCCGACACGGTGACGCCCGGGAAGCCGGTGAGGACCACGGTGCCGTCGGCACGGAGCACGTGCCCCGCGCCCGCCTCGACCAGCACGAGCGTCGCGCCCGTGACGTAGAGGCCGCGAGCGAGGGGGTTCCGGCTGCCGTCCCCCATCCACGCCGGCCCGTCGCCGAGGAACAGCTCCGCGCCGGTGGCCGTGAACGTGCCGTCGGTGAAGGACACCTCGCCCTTGATGGCGAGCGGTCCCAGGACGAGCTGGGCGGCGGTCCCCTCCAGCTCGAGCACGTCGCCCTCGTCGAAGGTCAGCGTCACCTCCTGGCCCGAAGCCGAGCGCACCGTCGCCGAGAACGCCGCGTCGGTGGTGTTGACCCGCACGATCGCCGTCGCGGAGGCCGCGGCGTCCCCCTGTGCCGCCGCGACCGTCCCGGTGAGCTGGCCGGCGTAGCCGCCGCCCGCCGGGAGAACGAGCAGTCCGCGTGCCTCGGTGAGGCCGATGCCGGCCGTGGTGCTGCCGAGATCGACCGCGTGGAGGAGCAGGACGGTCGCGGCGTCCTGGACCTCGACCGTGACCGAGCCGCCGAGCTGGGCCCCGCCGATGCCGAGGTCGAGGAGGAGCGCGGGGACCGCGAGGCGGACGTACGGGCCGGCGGGGAGGCCACCGGCCGCGTCGTCGGCGGTGTTGACGGTCAGGGCCGCGAAGGCGGTCCCGCTCGTGCCGGGCAGGTCCAGCGTGGCCGCGGCCTCGACGGTCGCGGTCACCCCGGTGCCGGTGAGGCGGAGCGTGCCCTGACCGTCCTCGATGGTGAACGCACCCGGGACGGTCACGCCCACGCCCGTGAGCGTGACGCTCAGCTCGTCGAGCGCGCCGTCGACCAAGATCGCGGTGCCGGCCGCCTGGGCGGTGACGTCGACCTCGAGGACGGTGACCGCGAGGTCGCCGGCGAGAGCGAGCGTCGTCGTGCCCCCACGCACCTCGACCGTGACGTCCGCGGTCACCTCCACGTCACCGAGCGCCAGGCCGACGTCCTCCAGGGCGACCCGCGTGAACGGTCCGGCCGGCAGCCCGCCAACCGCGGCGGCCCTGCTGTTCCATGCGAAGGACCCGGTCAGGTCGGTCCCGGCGAGCGGGCCCCCGGCGGCGCCGTCCGCGGTGATCGTGAACGACGCGGTGACGCCGTCGGGCGTGATGGTCAGGCTGCCGTCGCCGCCGGTGACCGTGACGACGCCCGGGATCCCTGCCGCGACGTTCTCGACGGTGAGGGTGCCGGTGGCCGCACCGCTGCCGGCGACGTCGGCCTCGACGGTCGTGCCGAGCACGGCGACGGTGGCGTGCCCGGCGTAGGTGAGTGCGCCGGCCGCGATGGTGACGGCGTCCGCCCCCTCGCCGAGGGTGACGTTTGCTGCGGAGCCGTTGTACGCGACCGTCCAGCCCGAGCCGGTGAGCGTGGCGTGGTCGGTGGCGAGCGAGGCGGTGCCGCCGGTGAGCAGGAGCGCCACCTGCTCGTCGAGGGCGACCGTGACGCTGCCGGTGACGGCGAGGTCCACGGCGCCGTCGATGGTCAGGGTGGCCGCGGCGGCGATGATCGAGGACCCGGACCAGGTGGCGGCATCGGCGGTGAGGCCGACAGAGCCCGCCGTCAGTGCCAGGTCGGTGACGGCGAGGTCGCCGACGGTCCCGGCGGCCGGGTCCACGGTGCCGGCGACGCGGGCCGCCAGGGCGGCGTCCCCGATCGTCGCGGTGGTGGCACCGGTGAACGAGATCGTCCCGCCGGGCTCGAGCGTGGTGCCGTCGAGCTGCGCGTCGCCGCCGGTGCCGTTGTAGGCGATCGTCCAGCCGGTACCTGCGAGCGCGACGTCGCCCGCGGTCAGGGTCGCGGCGGCGTCGCGGAGCAGAAAGGCCGCGTCGCCGCCGGCGATCACCAGATCCAGGGCCCCGGTGGCGTCGAGGACGGCGTCGGTGCCGCTGCCCTGCGTGACGACGATCGAGGTGGCCGCGGCGGTGAGGTGAGTGAGGCCGGTGCCGGTGCCGGTGCCGGTGCCGGCGTCGGCGGTGAGGACCACCGGACCGAGCGTGATCTCGACGCCACCGGTGAAGCCGAGTGCCTGGCCAGGCTCGAGGAGCGACCCGCCGAGCATCAGCTCGCTCTCGGTGCCGTTGTAGGTGAGCGTCCAACCGCTGGCGTCGATCTCGACGTCGCCGAGGTCGAACGTGCCGTCCGCCTCGCGGACCTGGAAGGCGAGACCGTCGGCACCGGCGTGGACGCTGGTCGGGCCGCTCAGCTGAAGCTCGGCGGTCTCGTCACCGTCGAGGTCGAACGTGACGGTGGTGGGGTCGGCCTGCGGGTCCTCGCCATCGGCGGTTCCCTCGGCGACCAGCTCGAAGCCGTTGCCGCCCCAGACCGCCGTGGCGGCAGTGACTGAGAGTACGGCGGCACCGCCGAAGGTGCCGGCGATGGCCAGGGTGCTGAGGTCGATGTCCAGGGTCCCGCCGGTGACGTCCCCGGCGTCGCTGCCGAGGGTGACGGCGTAGGACCCGTTCGCACCGGCGGTGGCCGTGAGACCCGCGATCCCGATGGTGAGGTCACCGGTCAGGGTGACCGTGAAGTCGTCGCCGGAGCCGGGGGTGTGGGCGTCCCACGCGAGGCGGGCTCCCGCGAGCGTGATGTCGGCGACGCCGTTGTCGAGGACGAGGTCTCCGAGCTCCTCCTGCCCGGCGGCGATGCCGTCCTCGGTGATCGTGACCGCCGCGACGACGAGGTCTGCGATGCGCTCGAACGGCGACGGGCCGAGCGGCGCGCTGTCCGCCGACGTGGCGGAGGCGTGGGTGGAGGAGTCCGCCGGCGGCCCACGGGACCTGGGCGTCACCGGCGTTCCGCCGGCGGCGTCCTGCTGGGTGTCGTCCGGGCCGGCGAGGGCGCCGTCCGGTGTGACATCGACGGTGTCCGTACCGGTGGCGGGGGTGCCGCCCTTCCCGCTGGTGCCGGGTGTGGCGGTCGAGCCGCTGGGCGGGGACGACTCCGCGAGCTTACGCGTGACGTCGACGCCGTCGGCCTCCACCAAGGTGACCTCGCCGTCGAGCATCGTGATCGCGAGCTCGCGGACCGCGACACCGTCCGCGACGACGAGGGCTGCCGGTGACGGCTCCGCGGGGTTGTCCGCGCCGTCCGGCGCGGGAATGGAGATGTGTGCCTCAACCACCACGGCGGCGCTGTCGTCTACCTCGCTGGACGTGCCCGTGCCGGTCTTGGCGCCGGAGTCGGAGCCGTCGTCGAGCGAGGCGGCCGCGCTCGTGCCGCCGGTGACCACCCGCAGGGCGCTCACCCCGTCGAGCGCGAGCGACGCGGACGTCGTGTGCGCCGCGGTCGTGACCGTGGCGGTCAGCTCGCCCGACGCGGGGTCGTAGGTGATGGTGAGCGTGCCGGTGAACGGCCCGACGTGCAGGGTCGCGACCTCAGCGTCGACGGCCCATCCCACCTGCGGGGCCGCCGGAGCGTCGCTCTGCGGCTCGGCGGCGCCCGGGGCGGGCATGGCGTCCTCGGTCGTCTCCTGCGGTATCTCGGTGGTCGGCGTCTCGGTGGTCGCCGGGTCCGCCTCGCCGTCCTCGTCCTGGGTCGCCGACCGGCCCGAATCCTCGGAAGACGCCTCGTGACCGGCGCCGTCCTCCGGCTCGGCAGTCTCCGACGCCGGCTCACCGCCCGCCTGCGGCTCGGTGGTCTCGGCCGTCTCGGTGCTCGCGGTCGTCTCGGCAGTCTCGGGCTTCTCGGACGTCTCGGTCGCCGCGGTCGGCTCCGCTGCAGCGATCTGCTCGGGCTCGGTCTGCTCGGGCTCGGTCTGCTCGGGCTCGGCGGTCGGGGCAGCGGGCTCCGGCTCGACCGGGGCGGGCAGGTAGGCGGCGGAGACACCGTGGCTCGCGCCCGGCGCCAGCGTGGTCGACATCAGGCCGTGCGAGTGGCCGGCTCCGAGGACGTGGCCCACCTCGTGCCGGACGACAGTCATGAGATTCATGGCGCCCCAGCCCCACCCCGCGGCGTCCACGTCCACCATGACCGTGGAGCCGGACGACTGGCCGAGCGTCGCTCCGGGCAGGTCGGCGACCGACGCGGTGACGGCCGAGGCATCCGCCCCGACCGCGGACCACTCGGCCCGCACCTGCGCCAGCGCGCCGGCTAGCGTGGCCTGGTCGAGACCGGGGCCGGCGGCGACCGCCTCGGGCAGCGACGCGGCACTCAGCAGCTCCGCGGTCTCCTCGTCGGTGGACGCCGTGCTCTCGTCGGACGGCGCCTCGCCGCCGGACTCCTCGGACGTCGGCTCGCCGTCCTCGTCCGACTGGTCCGGCTCGGTCGGGAGCTGGTCCGGCACGGGGATGTCCGGGACCTCGGCGTCGTCGGGGTCGGTGACGTCCGTGCCGCCGTCGCCGCCGATGACGGCACCGCCGTCGTCCATCGGGCACGAGATGGAGGCCTGCTCGCCGTCCGTGCCGCCGCCCGTGGTGCAGGCGCTCGAGCCGAGAGCCTCGGCGAGCGCCTGCAGGGCCTCCTGGAGGCGGCGCATGGCCTCGTCCGTCGCCGCCTGTGCCTCGTCCTCAGCCTGCTGCGCCGCCGTCGGACCCGCCTGGCTGCCGGTGGCGGTGCGGCCCTGGACCGCGGCGTCCGGCGAGACCGTCGCCTGCTGCACCGCCGCCTGCCGCCGCGCCGCGAGCCGCTGCTCCTGCTCGGCCCTGGCCTGCGCCGCGACATCCCGCTGCGCGCGGGCCTGAGCGGCCATCGCATCGAGCTGGGCGCGTGCCTCTGCGGCGCCGAGGTCCGGGAGGACGAGGACGACGGCGTCGCGCAGCGGCTCGTGCGTCGTGCGATCCGTGGTTGCGGGACCGGACGGGCGGTCCGGGCGCGGGGCTGGGACCTGCGACGACATGGCGTTGTGGTGCTTGCCGATGGTGTGCGCGGGCGGCGCGGCGACCGCGACGTTGGCCGACAGCACGAGCGCCATCACCGCGATGGTGATGACTGCGCACAGCCAACGCCCGGCACCTGGCCAGGCACGCACTCCGAACAATGGCCCCCCTAGGACGTCTTGCAGGTTGCCCCGAACAAGCCCGTTGCGACGCGACTTTGCGGCGAACGCGGCTCTCACGGAGAACTATGGAGTGACCCGGATCACGTGTCAAGGAGTTCGGGGCCATGGCGATCGGGACCGACCGCCGTCGGACGTACAGCATCTGGCCAGGTCTTGTGGGAGACATCTGATATCTGATAACTTCGTCCTCGACGACCCCCAAGGACGGTGGTAGATCATGTCTCAGACGAACACCCGGCCCCGCTCGATCGGCGCCAGGACCGCTCTCGGCGGTCTCGTCGCGTTGTCCCTCACGGCATGCGGCAGCTTCGGCGGTGGAGGCGAGAACACCGAAGAAGCCACGCCGGAAGGCGACGGCACGATCAGCTTCTGGCACTACTACGCCGACCCCCACGGCATCCCCCTCACCAACGTGCTCGAGGCCTACGACGAGGATCACGACGAGGTCGAGATCGACGTCCGGCATATCCCGTTTCCTGACTTCAACCGCACGCTGCAGCAGGCTGCGGCGACGGGAGAGGTGCCCGACATCGCTCTGATCAACGCCTTCGACACTCACGCGATGGCCGAGGCCGGAATCATCGAGGACCTCAGCGACCGCGTCGAGAAGTGGGGCGAGGAAGACGCCTACTACGAGACCAGCTGGGCGACCACGCAGGTCGACGGATCGACGTACGGCATCCCGCATGTGGCGGACGATTACGCCGTCTACTACAACCAGGACCTGCTCGACGAGGCGGGCGTCGAGCCCCCCGAGACCTGGGCCGAGATGGAGCAGGCGGCCGCGGAGCTCTCCGAGCACACGTCGCACGGCATCGCCATCTGCGGCCGCGAGGGCGCAGAGGGAGCGACCGGCATCCTGCTGCGCACGCTGGCGGCAGGCGGTTCGCTGGAGCAGTTCAGCGACGGCGGCCCCGAAGCGCTCGGGTCCTTCCAGACGATGGTCGACAACGGCGGACTCTCGCAGGGTTTCCTCACCTGGAGCGAGGAGGACGCGAAGAACCAGTTCGCCACCGGGCAGGCCGCGATGATGATCAACTCCGCGACCTACGTCAACATCCTCCGCGAGGAGGCGCCCGACCTCAACTGGGACGTCGTGCCCATGCCGACCGACGAGGTGAGCCGAACCTTCCTCTCGGCGGAGAATCTCGCCATCGGCGCCGGCAGCGGCGACGCCGACGCGGCTTGGGACCTCATCGCCCACCTGCAGCAGCCGGAGGTCCTGGAGGAGTACCTTCCCAAGCGCAACAAGCTGCCGGCCCGCGACGACGTCCCCGGCGCGGTCGAGGACCCGGTGCGCCAGACGTTCGCCGAGGAGCTCGAGAACGCGTGGGCGCCCCAGGGCGAGCTGGCGACGCACTCGAACGAGGTCCTGGCCGCGGTGCAGGAAGCGATGCAGGCCACGATCAGTGGTTCCAAGAGCCCTGAGGACGCCGCCGCCGACGCGCAGGCCCGGATCGACGAGATCCTCTCCGCTTCGTCGTGAGCATCCTGCTGCGGAGCGGATCGGTACCGGCGTCGGGGAACGTGACGAGGCGGCGCGTTCCCCGCCGTCAGGTGCGGCGCACGCTGGCCAATCACCTCTTCCTGTCGCCCGCCGTCGTGTTCGTCCTGCTCACGGTGATCTACCCGCTGCTGTACAACATCGCCCAGAGCTTCTTCGACGTCGGCCTACGGGAGGTTACCCAGGGCGGTGCCAGCTGGGTGGGCCTCGACAACTATGCCGACCAGTTCGGGCGCCCGGAGTTCTGGCACGCGTTTCGAATCTCACTCGTCTACTCGTTCGGCACCGTCGCCCTCACGTTTGCGATGGGTCTCGGGATGGCGCTTCTCTTCCGGAAGCCGTTCCAGGGCGGAACCGCCATGCGTGCGCTGATCCTGCTCGCATGGGTGCTGCCGACCGTCGTCAGCGCGAACGTGTGGAGGTGGCTGCTCGACGGCAGCTACGGGCTTCTCAACGCCGTGCTTCGAGAGCTCGAACTCATCCACGGCGACGTGTTCTGGCTGGGCGAGCCGAACACGGCGGTCCTTGCCGTCATCGTCGCGACGGCCTGGAGCTTCGGCCCGCTGGCGATGATCCTGCTCTCGGCCGGCCTGCAGGGCATCCCCCAAAACCTCTACGAGGCGGCGCGGATCGACGGCGCCTCACCCTGGCAGCAGTTCCGTAGCCTCACGTTCCCGCTGCTGCGCCCAGTGAGCCTCACTACGGCCCTGCTGGTCTTCATCTTCACGTTCAAGACCTTCGACACGATCTTCCTGATGACCGGCGGAGGGCCGGGCGGCGCTACCGAGATCCTCCCGGTCTACGCGTACAACGAGGCCTTCGAGTACTCCCGATTCGACACGGCGGCCGTCGCGACGACGACGCTGCTGGTGGTGCCGATCGCAATGTCGATCCTGTACTTCCGCGCGCTCAGGTCCGAGGAGACGGCATGAGCAACGCCCAGACCGGACAGCGGCCCGAAGGGCGGTCGCGACAGCAGATCGTGCAGCGAACCGACCGCCGGCCCGGACAGCCACGGCGCTCGACTCGATGGCTGCCGATACTCGCGCTCGCCGTCACTGTCGTCTACCTGATCCCCATCTACTGGATGCTGAACACCTCGTTCAAGATGTCGAGCGACATCTTCGCTGTACCGCCGGACTTGGTGCCGCTGCCGCCGACGCTCATCTCGTACACCCAGGTGGTCTTCGCCGACGTCGACGTGGCACGCGGGATGCTCAACAGCTTCATCATCGCCGTGGGAACGACCGTAGTCACGCTGCTCGTCGCACTGCCCGCGGCCTACGGGTTGGCGCGGCTGCGCATCCGGCTCATGCCGGTGGTCCTGATGCTCTTCCTGATCGTGCAGATGGTTCCATCGGTCAACCTCGCGCTGCCGATGTTCGTGCTGTTCAGCAGCGTCGGCCTCGTGAACTCCTACGTCGGGCTGATCGTCGCGAACTGCTCGCTCGCGATCCCGCTGGCGGTGACGCTCCTGCGCCCGTACTTCCTGAACCTGCCAGGCGAGGTCATCGAGGCGGCGACCATCGACGGCTGCACCCAGGGGTCAGCGTTCTGGCGGATCGCGGTGCCGCTGAGCACGCCGGGCATCATCACCGTGGCCGTCGTCAGCTTCCTCCAGGCGTGGGGCGAGTTCGTGTTCGGACTCGCACTCGCCCCCGACGAGCGGCTCCAGCCGATCACCGTCGTGCTCGCCCGGCTGACCACGGCGTTCGGGACAAGGTGGAACGATCTGATGGCGGTCTCCGTCGCCGTCGCCGTGCCGGTGATCCTCGCGTTCGTCTTCCTGCAGCGCTACATCGTTGCGGGCCTCACGGAAGGTGCCTCAAAGTCATGAGCCGACTCGAGATCTGGGCCGCGGTGCCCACACCCTTCGACGACGAGGGCCGCCTCGACACGTCGGTCGTCCCTCGCCAGGCCGCCCACCTACGGGCGACCGGGGTCCGCGGCGCGTTCGTTTGCGGCACCACCGGGGAGTTTCCGGCGCTGTCCGTCCGCGAGCGTCTCGATCTCGTCAGGGCCTGGTCGTACGCCCGTCCCGAAGGGCTCCGGCTCGGCGTCCACGTCGGTGGGACCGACCTCGCCGGAGTCGCGGAACTCGCCGCCCAGGCCGAGGAGCACGGGGCCGACTTCGTCGCCTCGGTCGCCCCCTACTACGGCGAGGCGCCGACCGTCGCACTCGTGCTGCGGCATCTGGAGGAGGTCGCGAAGGCCGCCCCTGCGACGCCGCTGTGCTATTACCACATCCCCGGGATGACCGGCTCGACGCATCCTCCGAGCGAGGTCACCGCGCGCGGTGCCGCCGCCATCCCGACCCTGCGGAGCGTCAAGTTCACCGACAGCGACCTGCTGGAGTACGACCGGATTCGCTCGCTCGACGGCATAGAGGTCTTCCTCGGCCAGGACGAGCTGCTGCCGGCCGGGCTGGCGTTCGGCGCACGCGCCGTCATCGGTAGCCTCTACAACGGCCTCGCCCCGGTGGCGCACCAGGTCACCGAGGCCTTCGACCGTGGTGAGCACGACCTCGCCCTCGAGCTGCACCGGCCGTTCCGGGACATCGCCTCGGCGAGCGGCCGCCACGGCGGGCTCGGGTTCGTCAAGGAGGTCATGAACCGCCTCGGACCGGACTGCGGACCGCCGCGGAACCCCTACGGGCCACTCGCAGAGGCCGACCACGACGCGGTGGCCGCGCTGCTGCCCGGCCTACGCACCGCGCTGGAGGCAGCCGGCGAGACCGCCGACGAGCCGAGCACGGCATGAAGCGGGGCTCGCTCTACCGGCACGCGCAGGACCGGCTACGTGCTTTCATCCGCGAGGGCAACCTCCGACCCGGGGACCGGTTGCCGCCCGAGGCCACCCTCGCGACCGAGCTCGGTGTCAGCCGGATGTCCCTGCGCGAGGCCACCCGCAGCCTGCAGACCCTCGGGGTCATCGAGGCGCAGCCAGGCAACGGGCTGTTCGTCGCCGAGTTCTCGTTCCGGCCGGTCATCGAACAGCTTCCGTACGGCCTTGCCGACTCGGGACGTGCGTTGGACGAGATCCTCACCGCCCGTGAGGCGATGGAGACGGGCCTGATGCCCGCGCTCGTCCGGCTCGGTGTCCAGGAGGACCTGACCCGCTGCGCGGAGCTCGCCACCGAGATGAGCAGGCTCGAGGCCCAGGGGAAGTCCTACGCCGAGGTTGACCGGGCGTTCCACCTCTCGCTCTACCAGCCGCTCCACAACCCGCTCGTCGACAACCTCATCGAGCTCTTCTGGGAGCTGTACAGCCGGCTCGGGGACGCCATCCCGGCGCCCGAGCACGATCGTGGCGAAGCACATCTGACCATCGTCCGCGCGCTTCAGGATGGCGACGCCGCAGCCAGCGTCGCCCGGATGCAGGAGCACTTCGACGACCTCCGCTCCCGCGCGGCACGGCTGCAGCAGGCGACCCAGGAGGAGGCACGTCCGTCGTGACCGACCGACCGAACGTTCTGGTCGTCATGAGCGACCAGCAGCAGGCGTCGACGCTCGACCCGGACGGACCTTGCGAGACGCCGAACCTCGACCGCCTGGCCGCTGCGGGCGCCAGGTTCACCCGCTGCTACACACCCAACCCGGTGTGCTCACCCGCACGCGCCAGCTTCATGACGGGACTCCTCCCGCACCAGCACGGCATGGTCGACGTCGAGCACACCGTCCCGCCCTACCGGGCCGACCTCGCGGACGGCCTGCCGATGTGGAGCCATCGTCTGCACGACGCCGGCTACCGGACCGGCTACTACGGCAAGTGGCACGTCGAGCGCAGCTACGACATGGCCCGGTTCGGGTTCGACCATTCGCACGCGTACCGCGACCACGAGGCGGACTACCGCGCCCACCGCGCCGCACTGGGGCTCGCCGGCAAGCCGGTCCTCGGCGAGCTCTCGCACACGCTCACCCACCCCGGCTACCGCGACCTCCCCCTCTACGGCGTCACCGACGAGCCTGTCGAGAGCACCCTGGAGCACTTCACCGTCTCGAACGCTCTCGGCTTCCTCGACGAGGCGTGCGACGGCGACACCCCGTGGGCGCTGATGGTCAGCACCAAGGCGCCCCACGAGCCGTACGTCGTGCCGCGCCCGTACCTGGACCGCTACCGGCCCGAGGCGATCGAGCTGCCGGACAGTTTCGACGACGACCTCGCCGACCGACCGGCCATCTACCGACGGCAGCAAGGTGTCTGGGCGGACCTGACCGCCGACGACTTCCGCGCCGCCACCGCCTGCTACTACGCGCTCTGCAGCATGGTCGACGGGCAGGTGGGCCGGCTCCTGGACCGGATCGATGCCGCCGGAGAACTAGAGAACACGCTCGTGGTCTACACCTCCGACCATGGCGACCTCATGGGCGCGCACCGGCTGCTCCTCAAGGGCGTCCCGGGGTTCGAGGAGGTCTATCGCGTACCGCTGGTCGTCAGCTGGCCGGCGGCCATCGCCCCCGGCCAGGTCATCGACGACCTCGCCCAGAGCCACGACGTCGCCGAGACGCTGGCGCGCCTCGCCGGTCCGGGCCTCGACGGCCACGCTGTCGACCTCATGCCGCGGCTGACCGGCGGTGACGAACCGCCGAGGACCACGGCGTTCGCCGAGCTGCACGGCCAGCGGTTCTCCTACACGCAGCGGCTGGTCTGGCAGGACCGGTGGAAGTACGTGTTCAACGCGTTCGACTTCGACGAGCTCTACGACCTCGAGGCCGACCCGACGGAACAGACCAACCTGGTGGACGATCCCGCCCGCGCCGACGTGCTGCGCCGGATGACCGGGCGCATGTGGCAGGTCGCCCACGAGACGGGCGACTTCACGCTGACCCAGGCTCAGGACGGGACCTACCGCTATCTGGCGGTGGGCCCGCAGGGATCGGTCGACCAGAGGGTCTGAGAAGACCTCGACCAGACCGAGGCCCTTGACGGCGTCCCGCTCCTCGACGAGCTCCTGCACGGACGGCTCGTCCTTGCCGCGGGAGAACTCGTCGATCTCCAGGTCCTGGACGATCTCCCAGGACCCACCCTTCGAGCGGACCGGGGCGTCGGAGGTCTCGACAGCCGGCCTTGGGTTCGACACCGACACAGCCGGCCCCGACTTGGCCCTCGCAGAGCGGGCCTACGTGCCTTGGTTGAACTTCCGCAGCAAGTCAGAGCGACCCGCTCGCGGAGATCGCCTGGTGTGTCCGGAAGACGTCGTGCGGATCCCAGCGGCGTTTCACCGCGGCGAGGCGCGGGGCGCTCGTCCCGTAGGCCGATCTCATGCGTGTGTGCCCTTCTTCGCCGAGGAAGTTCGGGTAGGCCGCGCCCGTCGACCAGGGCTGTACAGCCTGGCGTAGCGCTCGTGCGATCGCGCGGTTGCTCTCGTCGTCGGCCGGGTCCTGCCACATCATGAGCGGGTGGACGACGAAGCGCGACTCGCGGCCGGCCAGCGGTGAATGCTCGTGGCCGAAGCGGGGTACGGCTCCGCCCCAGGCGACGATGAACAGCTGCGACGGTCCCGCGGGCAGGTCCGTCGCCCGGTGCACCAACTCGTCGATCGCCTCGTCCGGGAGGTCGACGACGTTCTCCGCCGTCCAGTAGTTGCGGTACCCCGGCGGGTCATCCACCGAGCACTGGAAGTCGGCGTACGCCGTCGGACCGAAGGAGTCCGCGTCCGGATGGAGCGCCCGGATCGGCGCGAGCGCCTGCTCCCCGTCGGCCATGCTCCCCGCCCACATCCCGAGGACGTCGACGACGGCCGAGCCTCGCAGGTTGGCCGGAACCGTATCGTCGTCGGGGGCGGTTGCCAGGGCGTACGCGAGCGACAGCTCGTCTGGAGCCTTGTTCATGACGTCCCGGAACGCACGGAGAACCTCGCCGGCCCGGGAGGCCGGGAACAGCGTCTCCCCGGCGAAGACCTCCGGGCCGACGGGATGCAGCGCCAGCTCGAGCGTGGTCACGACGCCGAAGCCACCGCCGCCGCCCCGGAGCGCCCAGAGCAGGTCCCGGTTCTCGTCCTCCGACGCCCGGACGATCCGGCCGTCCCAGGTGACCATCTCGGCGCCGACGAGGTTGTCGCACGCGAGGCCGTACTTGCGCTCCAGCCACCCCGAGCCACCGCCGAGCGTCAGCCCTGCCGTTCCGGTCGTCGACACCCGCCCGCCCGTCGTTGCGAGCCCGTGGACCTGCGCCGCACGATCGACGTCGGAGCTGATCGCGCCGCCGCCGACGCGTGCGAGACGTCGCCCGACATCGATGTCGACGTCGGCGATGCGCCGAACGTCGACCACGACGCCGTCGTCGCACAGCGAGCGGCCCGCTACCGAATGTCCGCCGGCACGGACGGCGATCGGCAACCCGTGCTCGCCGGCGAAGGCCAGGACCGCCACGACATCGTCAACGGTCACGCACTCGGCGACCACGCGGGGCCTGCGCTCGATCATCGTGTTGAACAGCGTGCAGCTGTCCTCGTAGTAGTCGTCGCCCGGGCCGTGCAGGCCGCCCTGGAGGCGGAAGCGGAGCTCGTCGACGCTGGCGGCCGTGGCCGTGATCTCGGTCATGAGCTCAGTCTCCGGCGCAGCCGCCCCGCGCAACTTCCCCGGAACGGGCCATCCGACGCGATGGCCGAATCCGGCCAGCGCCGGTCATAGCAGGCCGTGCCGTGCGGCCTGACCGACCGCCGCCGCACGTGAGGACACGCCCAGCTTGGTACGAATGTTCGCGATGTGCCGATGCACCGTGTGGGTGCTGAGGAACAGCCGTTCGGCGATCTGGGCGTCGCTGCGGCCGTGCGCGACGAGGCGCAAGATCTCGACCTCCCGGAGGCTCAGCTCGTCGTGAGCGGCGCGGCGGCCGGCGTTCGGGCTTGCTCCCAGGAGAGCGAACGCCTCCCGGGCCGCACGCTCCTGTCCGTCCGCCTGCTCGTGCCGGCCCAGGTTCGCGAATGTGGAGGCCAGCACCAGCCGTGCCTCGGCCGTCTCGTACGGCGCCGCGCACTCACCGAAGAGATCTATGGCGTCCTCTGCCGCCCGGCGCGCGTCATCATGCTCGGTGGCTGCCAAGGAGACCTGCGCGCGAACCATGCGGCTACGCCCGCGCATGTACGGCGTGGACACCAGCTCCGCATCGCGCTCGAGGCGTTCCGCCGCCGCGTTCGCGGCCTCGTGGTCTCCCGCTGCCGCGCGGGCGCGCGCGAGCAGCTCCAGCGCTGGGAAGCGATCCAGCACGCTCGCTGCACCCAGGCGTCGCAGAACGCGATCGGCGGCCTCCAGGGCCGCCATGGCGTCGCCACGAGCGAGTTCCAGCTCCCCGAGCGCGAGGATCGCCTGCGGCAGCGGCAGCGCCGCCTCGAACAAGACACGTGCCTCGTCGACGTCGCCCTGACGCACCCGGAGCCGACCGAGGCGGACGGCCGTCGGCGCGGCGAGCGCGGGACGCATCGCCCGAACGTCGGCCATGGCGGTGCGGAGCTCCTGCTCGGCCGGGAGCCACTGACCGCCCGTCGCCAGCACGTCGCCGTACGCCGTACGGCAGACGCCGAAGAAGTGGCGGGACCGCCACGTCGTCGACCATGCGTGCAGCACCCGACACCACTGTTCCGCCCGCCTGAAGTCGCCGGCCTCGGCGCATGCCGACACCGTGTGGCACAGCGCCCAGCCCGGGGACGCCGTCTCGAGGAACTCCTCCCCCACTGCCAGTGCCGCGGACTCGTCGAGGCGCTCGAACCCGTTCTCGCTCGTGCCGGACGCCACCAACGCCCAGCCGAGGGTCGCGAGGGCGACGACCTCGACGCCGATGTCGCCGATCTCGTGCGCGACCTGCAGTGCCTCGCGGGACCGGCGCTCGGCGGTTCGAGGATCGGACCGCGCGAGGGCGAGGTCGGCCTCGATCAGGAGGAGGTAGCCCGTCTCGGAGCAGGGGCCGACGTCGTCGACCAGCGCCCGTCCGCGGCGCACCCACGCGGACGCGACCGCATCGTCCCCGCGGAAGTCGAGGTGGTCGGAGGCGATCCACATCGCCATCCGTGCCGCGCCGCGCACGTCCTCGACGCCGCGGTACGCGCGATAGGCGCGCCGACGAGCCGAGAACGTCGCCTCTTGATCGCCCTGCCACCAGGCCGCGCGCCCCAGACCTTCCCAGGCCTCGGGCGCCTGACCGGCGGCGACAGCCTCCTCGAACCGAGCCCGCGCCTCCGCCCAGTCGGCGCGCGCGAGCGCCGCACGACCAGCCGCCAGCGGTTCGAGGTCGATGCTCGTCGCACCCACGTACGTACGCTACCCGAGGCACCCCATCGGGGTCCGCCGAAAGCTTGGGCTGTCGGGCGCCGACCGACCATCGCGAGGTGGTCCCTCGCTTCGTACTGGTGCAATGCGCTGCATGACACGAGCGGCTCCGGTCGGATCCGGCAACTCACTCGCTCGTCATGCGGATGCAGGAGCGGCGCCGGCAACGAATGCCCGCCGGCGCCACCCTCGCGCCTCAGATCAGGCCGAGGCCCTTGACGGCGTCCCGCTCCTCGACGAGCTCGTGCACGGACGTGTCGATCTTGCCGCGGGAGAACTCGTCGATCTCCAGGCCCTGGACGATCTCCCAGGACCCACCCTTCGAGCAGACCGGGAAGGAGGAGATCAGACCCTCCGGGACGCCGTAGGAGCCGTCCGAGACGATGGCCGCGGACGTCCAGGAGTCCTCCGACGTGCCGTTGACCCAGTCGTGGACGTGGTCGATGGCGGCGTTCGCGGCCGAGGCGGCCGACGAGGCCCCGCGGGCGTCGATGATGGCGGCGCCCCGCTTGGCCACCGTCGGGATGAAGTCGTCCTCGAGCCAGTTCTGGTCGACCAGCCCCGCGGCCGGCTCCCCGGAGACGGTGGCGTGGAAGATGTCCGGGTACTGGGTCGCGGAGTGATTGCCCCAGATCGTGAGGTTCTTGATCTCCGACACCGGCGCACCGGTCTTGCCGGCCAGCTGGCTGAGAGCCCGGTTGTGGTCCAGCCGCGTCATGGCCGTGAACCGCTCGGCCGGGACGTCGGGGGCGTGCTGCTGGGCGATGAGGGCGTTGGTGTTGGCCGGGTTGCCCACCGCGAGCACCCGGACGTCGTCCGCGGCACGGGCGTTGATGGCCTCACCCTGCGGCCCGAAGATGCCGCCGTTGGCCTCGAGCAGGTCGCCCCGCTCCATGCCCTTCGCCCGGGGCCGGGCCCCGACGAGCAGCGCGACGTTGGCACCCTCGAACCCCTGCTCGGGGTTGTCGAAGATGTCGATGCCCTCGAGCAGCGGGAAGGCGCAGTCCTCGAGCTCCATGGCGGTGCCCTCGGCGGCCTTGACGCCCTGCGGGATCTCCAGCAGCCGGAGCCGCACGGGCGTGTCCGGCCCGAGCAGCTGGCCGGAAGCGATCCGGAACAGCAGGGCGTAGCCGATCTGGCCGGCCGCACCGGTCACGGTCACGTTCGTGGTCATCGAGGCACTCCTTCGTGGGGTGAGAGGTATCTCGTCATCAGCATCGGTCACGGGCTCCTCAGCCGAGCTGGGCGAGCGCCGCGTTGAGCGTGGCGGAGGGTCGCATGACCGCGGAGGCCTTCTCGTCGTCGGGCTGGTAGTAACCGCCGATGTCGACCGGCGAGCCCTGCACACCCAGCAGCTCGGCGTTGATCGTCTCCTCGCCCTCGACCAGCGTGCGCGCGACCTCCGCGAAGTCGGCCGCCAGCTCGGCGTCGTCCGTCTGCGCCGCCAGCTCCTGCGCCCAGTAGCGAGCGAGGTAGTAGTGGCTGCCCCGGTTGTCGAGCTCGCCGACCTTGCGGCTGGGTGACCGCCCCTCCAGCAGCAGGGTCGCCGTCGCCTTGTCCAGGGTGTCTGCGAGCACCTTGGCGCGCGCGTTTCCCGTCGAGGTCGCCAGGTGCTCGAACGAGGCCGTCAGGGCGAGGAACTCACCGAGGCTGTCCCACCGCAGGTGGTTCTCCTCGATCAGCTGCTGCACGTGCTTCGGTGCGGAGCCGCCGGCGCCCGTCTCGAACAGGCCGCCGCCGTTGATCAGCGGCACGATCGAGAGCATCTTCGCGGAGGTGCCGACCTCGAGGATCGGGAAGAGGTCGGTGAGGTAGTCGCGCAGCACGTTGCCCGTGACGGAGATGGTGTCCTCGCCGCGGCGGATGCGCTCCAGCGAGAACCTGGTCGCCTCGACCGGGGACATGATCTCGATCTGCAGCCCCGAGGTGTCGTGCCCGGGCAGGTACTCCTTGACCTTCTCGATGAGCTTGGCGTCGTGGGCACGCTCCGCGTCGAGCCAGAACACGGCGGGCGAGCCGGTCTCGCGGGCGCGCGTGACGGCGAGCTTGACCCAGTCCCGGATCGGTACGTCCTTGGTCTGGCAGCCGCGCCAGAGGTCGCCGGGCTCCACGCGGTGCTCGAGGAGCACGTTCCCGGCGGCGTCGACCACCTGGACGGTGCCGGTCTCGGCGATCTCGAAGGTCTTGTCGTGGCTGCCGTACTCCTCGGCTTTCTGCGCCATCAGGCCGACGTTGGGCACCGAGCCCATGGTGGTGGGGTCGTACGCGCCGTTCGCGCGGCAGTCGTCGATGACGGTCTGGTAGACGCCGGCGTAGCTCGAGTCCGGGATGACGGCGAGGGTGTCGGCCTGCTCGCCGTCCGGGGCCCACATCCTGCCGGAGCTGCGGATCATCGCCGGCATGGAGGCGTCGACGATGACGTCGGAGGGCACGTGGAGGTTGCTGATGCCCTTGTCGGAGTCGACCATCGCGAGCTCCGGTCCCTCGGCGAGCCCCCGGTCGATCGCGGCCCTGACGCCGTCGCGCACCTCGGGCTCGAGGGCGTCGAGGCCCGACAGGATGCCGGCGAGCCCGTTGTTCGGGTCGAGGCCCGCCGCGGCGAGCTGCTCGCCGTAGGTGGCGAAGACCTCCGGGAGGAAGGCCCGGACCACGCGGCCGAAGATGATCGGGTCCGAGACCTTCATCATCGTGGCCTTCAGGTGCAGGGAGAACAGGACGCCCTCGGACTTCGCCCGCGCGATCTGCTCGGCGACGAAGCGGTCCAGCGCGGCGGCGCGCATCACGGTGCCGTCCACGACCTCACCGGCGAGGACCGGCAGTGACTCTTTGAGCACGGTGGTGGTGCCGTCCTCCGCGACGTGCCGGATGGTGAGGGTGTCGTCCGCCGCGACGACGACGGACTGCTCGTTGTCCCGGAAGTCGTCGGCTCCCATGGTGGCGACGTCGGTCTTCGACTCGGGGCTCCACGTGCCCATCGAGTGCGGGTTCTGCCGGGCGTAGGCCTTGACCGAGGCGGGGGCCCGCCGGTCGGAGTTGCCCTCGCGCAGGACCGGGTTCACGGCGCTGCCCTTGACCCTGTCGTAACGGGCGCGGATCTCCTTCTCCTCGGCGGTGGCGGGCTCGTCCGGGTAGTCCGGGAGGGCGTAGCCCTGCGCCTGGAGCTCGGCGACGGCGGCCTTGAGCTGCGGGACGGAGGCGCTGATGTTGGGCAGCTTGATGATGTTGGCCTCCGGCGTCTTCGCGAGCTCGCCGAGCTCGTTCAGGTCGTCGGGGAGGCGCTGATCCTCGGTGAGGTGCTCCGGGAAGTGCGCGATGATGCGCCCGGCAAGGGAGATGTCGCGCGTCTCCAGCTCCACCCCTGCGGTCGAGGCGTAGGCCTGGATGATCGGCAGGAACGAGTAGGTCGCCAGCATGGGCGCTTCGTCTGTGTGGGTATAGATGATCGTGGCCAAGAGACGGATCCCATCCGGTGGTGGCAGCTTGTTCGACATCAAGATATCGGTTCCAGGTACCGGCCGTTCCGTCGGCTCCGGTGACTGGGCCTCAGCCGCCCACGACGGTGGCGTTCCCCCAGAGGCTGAGGTACCCGAGCGCGGCGGCGAGCACCAGCAGGAAGGCGACGTCGAAGGCCCGCGAGCGAGCCCCGGGGATGACGGCAGTCGGCGAGACGGCGCGGACGAGGCCGGCGGCGGCGAGTGCCGCGGCGAGGACGACGATCGCGACGGACACCCGGACCAGGACGGTGAGCAGACACACGGCGACGAGTGTGCCCAGGACGGCGGTGAGGGCCGTCATGCGGAGGGTGCGCGTGCTGGTCACGCCTGCGAGGCTACCGTGGACGGGTGCCCGAACACCCCGTCCCCCGGTCGGTCCTCGTGCTCGGCGCCGGACTGGCCGGCCTGCGCACCGTCGCCGAGCTCCGTGCACGGGGATTCTCCGGCGAGGTCACGGTTGTCGGCACCGAGACGGTGCCGCCGTACGACCGGCCCCCGCTGTCGAAGGAGCTCTTCGCCCGCACCGAGCCCCGGTGGCTCTCCGACGACGGGCTCGGTGACTTGACCGAGCTGGCCGACCGCGTCGTGCTCGGCCACCGGGCCGTCGCCATGCGTGCCGGCGAGAGCTGGGCCGAGGTCGACGTCGAGGCGGTCGAGACCGGGACGGGAGCCGGGGCTGGGGCCGCGACGTACCGGGCGGACGTCGTCGTCCTCGCCGTCGGCGCGCACGCCGTCGCCCCGTCCTCCTGGCGTGGCGCGGTCACGCTGCACCGGGCCGACGATGCCGACCGGCTGCGTGGGCTGCTGCGGCCGGGGCGCCGCCTCGTCGTCGTCGGGGCCGGGTGGATCGGTGCCGAGGTCTCCGGACTCGCCGCGGCCCAGGGCTGCGACGTCACCGTCGTGGAGGCGGCGCCGGCGCCGTTGGCGCGGCAGGTCGGCACCGCCGTCGGGCGGCACCTGGTGCCGTGGTACGCGGAGGCAGGTGTGGACCTGCGCTGCTCGACGCCCGTCCACGACGTCCGCCCGGGCGAGGTGGAGCTGGCCGGCGGCGAGGTGCTGCCGGCCGACGTCGTCCTCGCCGCGACGGGCGTGCGGCCGGCGACCGCATGGCTCGAGGGTTCGGTCCCGCTCACGCCGGGCGGCGCGATCCCCGTCGACGCCGCAGGCCGGGTGACCGGCGCGCCACCGTCCGTCCGCGCCGTCGGCGACTGCACGGACATGACGGTGGCCGGGCTGGGCACCGTGCCCGGCGGGCACTGGGACGCCGCGCTGACCCAGCCCGCCGCCGTCGTCGCCGGTCTGCTCGGCGGCGAGCAGCCGCCGACGCCGGCGCCGTACGTGTTCTCGACCCAGTTCGGCCGCCACCTGACCCTGGTGGGCCGGTCCGGTGATGGCGCACGGGTCGTCTACCGCGGCGATCCGACGGGTCCGGCGTGGACGGCCCTCTTCGTCGAGGACCGCCCCGGCTCGACCGTGCGCCTGGTGGCCGGGTTCACCGCCGACCGGCCGCGCGACGTCGGGCCGTTGCGCCGCCTCCTCGTCGGAGGGGCCAGGCCGGCGCTGGACGTCGAGAAGGCCGCCGACCCGGCCGTTCCGCTCAAGAAGGCGCTCGCCTGGCGCGATCGCGCGTAGCCGAACGGACCAATCGGCTCCGGGCCGGCACGAGCGGTACCACCCCAGTCACATCCGACACACCAGTCCCCGAACGGTCCGTTCGGCTACGACACTCGGTCAAGGACGCCGGTAGCTGCGCGGGTCGTAGGTCGTCTTCGGGCGCTCCGGCTCGTCCGCCGCCTCGCGGAACTCCCCGGAGAATTCACCGGGAACCTCCTCGGCGAGCTCCTCGGCCGTCCCGCCGGACTCCTCGGCCGCCTCGGCGATCGACTCCATCCGCGGTGCGAGCACCTGGATGACGACCGCCGCACCGACCAGCGCACCGGCGACGGTGAGGAGCACCCGCTCGACGGAGGCCATCATGGGCGAGAGCCACGCCATCGTCATGTAGAAGCCCTCGCTCGGACTGTCGTAGCCGCCGACCTCGCCCCAGAGGGCCGGCATGCCTCGTTCGAGGAAGACCCGCCACGCGATGCTCAGCGTGAACCCGACGACGGCGAGGATCACCGCGGCGACGACGCACTTCTTGCTCGCAGGATGCACACCGGGCTCCCAACCTCGACCACAGGACCGGTCACGACGCTACGCGTGCCGCCACGCCGCCCGTGGTCGTTCCGTGACGCAGGTTCCCGCGGCTCAGTGGAAGAGACGCAGGTTCCCGCGGCTCAGTGGAAGAAGTGCCGCGTGCCGGTGAGGTACATGGTGACCCCGGCGGCCTGCGCGGCCTCCACCACGGCGTCGTCCCGCATCGACCCACCCGGCTGGACGACGGCGGTGACGCCGGCGTCGAGGAGCACCTGGAGCCCGTCGGGGAACGGGAAGAACGCGTCGGAGGCGGCCACGGCACCGTGCGTGCGCCGCGGAGCGGCCCCACCGACGTTCTCGGCTCCACCGGCGCCGTCGACGTCTGAGGCGACCTCCACGCCGAGGGTGTTGGCGCGTTCGACGGCGAGGCGGCAGGAGTCGACGCGGTTGACCTGGCCCATGCCGATGCCGACGCTCGCGCCGTCGTGGGCGACGAGGATCGCGTTGGACTTGGCCGACCGGCACGCCTTCCAGGCGAACGCCAGGTCGGCGAGCAGCTCGGGAGAGGCGGCCTCGCCTGCAGCGAGCGTCCAGGTGGAGGGGTCGTCGCCGTCGGCGTCGACGTGGTCGCGCATCTGCACGAGGATCCCGCCGCTGATCTGGCGGATCTCCGCGGGCCGCTCCCCCGTCGGCGCCGGGCAGCGCAGGACGCGGATGTTCTTCTTCGCCTGGAGGACCTCCAGCGCGCCGTCCTCGTAGTCGGGTGCGACGACGACCTCGGTGAAGACGCCGGCGACCTGGTTCGCCATCTCCACCGTGACGGGCCGGTTCGTCGCGATGACCCCGCCGAACGCGGAGACCGGGTCGCAGGCGTGCGCCTTGCGATGAGCCTCCGCGATGTCGGCCCCGACGGCGATGCCGCACGGGTTGGCGTGCTTGATGACGGCCGCGGCGGGCTCGTCGAAGGTGTACGCAGCGCGGCGTGCGGCATCGGTGTCGACGTAGTTGTTGTAAGACATCGCCTTGCCGTGGAGCTGCTCGGCGCCGGCGAGGCCGGCGGGTCCGGCGGTGTCGCGGTAGAGCGCTGCTGCCTGGTGCGGGTTCTCGCCGTAGCGCAGCGCCTCGCCCTTGTCCCAGGTCTCGCCGACGAAGTCGGGCCAACCGTCCTCGGCACCGACGTAGGACCCGGCGAACCAGTTGGCGACCGCGACGTCGTAGGCCGCGGTGTGGGCGAACGCCTCGGCGGCGAGCTGCTTGCGCTGATCGAGGGTGAATCCGCCCGCGGCCACGGCGTCGAGGGCGTCGGCGTACCGAGCGGGTGAGGTGACGATCGCGACCGAGGGGTGGTTCTTCGCCGCCGCGCGCACCATGGACGGGCCGCCGATGTCGATCTGCTCGACGCACTCGTCCGGGGTGGCGTCGGAGTCCACGGTCTCGGTGAACGGGTAGAGGTTCGAGACGACCAGGTCGAACGGCTCGATGCCGAGGTCGGCGAGCTGGTTGACGTGGGTCTCGAGGCGCCGGTCGGCGAGGATGCCGGCGTGGACCCGCGGGTGCAGCGTCTTGACCCGCCCGTCCAGGCACTCGGGGAACCCGGTGAGGTCCTCGACCTTGGTGACCGGGACGCCGACCTCGGTGATGAGCCGGGCGGAGCCGCCGGTGGAGACGAGCTCGACACCGGCCTCGTGCAGCCCGCGGACCAGGTCCTCCAGCCCGCACTTGTCGTAGACGGAGACGAGGGCGCGACGGACGGGCACGCGGTTCGAGGCGGTACCGGCGGGCTGGCTGGTCAACTGACGCTCCTGGATGTGTCGACGACGGGGCTCAGGCACCCGGACGGGCACCCGATCCCGGCACCCAGGCGTGCGGTGCGCTGCAGGGTGGTTCCGGCCGCTCCCCGGTGGTGTGCTCCACCTTCTCGCCAGTCACGGCCGGGACCCACTCTAGCGAACTAGGCGGGCGGGTGAAGCGGCGCGGTCGACCGGGTCAGGCCCCGATGCGGACCCTGCGCCCCTCGATCTGCCAGCCCTCCCGGGCCAGCCGCCCCACCAGCTCGACGAGCTGTCCGCGCTCGGCGGCCTTGATGCGTTCGGTGAGGCTCTCCACGTCGTCGTCGTCGAGAACCGGGACGGCGACCTGGGCGACGATGGCGCCGGTGTCGACCCCGGCGTCGACGAAGAAGAGCGTGGCGCCCGTGATCTTGACGCCGTAGGACAGCGCGTCCCGCGGCCCGTGCATGCCCGGGAACGCGGGCAGCAGCGAGTTGTGCGTGTTGAGGTAGCGGTCCTCGAAGCGTTCGAGGAAGAGCGGTCCGCTGAGCTTGAGGAACCCGGCCGAGACGACGAGGTCGGGGTCGTGCGCGGCAACCTGCTCGGTCAGCGCAACATCCCACGCGGCCCGGTCGTCGTGGTCGCGGACCCGCTCGACGAAGGTCGGCAAACCGGCCCGGCGAGCCAGGTCGATCCCGCCAGCACCTTCTCGGTCCGCGCCGACGGCGACCACCTGGGCGCCGTACTCCGCGTCACCGGTGGCCTCGAGCAGGGCGGCGAGGTTGGAACCTCCGCCGGAGACGAGCACGACGATCCTGGCCGGACGGCGCGTCGTGACGGAGTGGGAGTCGATCACCTGGGCGAGAGTAGTCGGCTCGTGGGACATGATGGGTTCATGCCCGACCAGCAGTCTCCGCCACCCTCACCACCCGGCAGACCGTACGGCTCGCCCCGAGACCAGCACGAGGAACCCGACGAGGAGACCCAGAAGAGGGCGATGCGCCTGGTCCGGGTCTTCGGTCTCGCGCTGCTGATCACGGTCGCCCTCTCGCTCATGGCGCCGCCGTGGCCCGTCCCGATCGTGACGGCCGTCGTGGCGGTCGGGTCGCTCGTCCTGGGCATCGTCGCCCTCGTGCGGGTGCGTTCCGCCAAGGTGCGGGGGGCCACGCCGGCGGTGCTCGCCGTCGGGCTCGTGGTGGCGGCGTTCATGGCGCTGACGATGTCCGGGCAGATCGTGCTGTGGCGCGAGTACAGCGCGTACTCCGAGTGCATGGACTCGGCGATCACGCAGCAGGCGCAGGACGGCTGCCTCGCCGAGTTCGAGAACTCGCTCCAGGAACGGATGGACGAGATGCAGCAGATGATGCAGACCGGCTGAGGCCGCACCGCGGGGCGCGGCGGGACGGCGAGCCCTTCCTCACCCAGCGCTGTCACAGGGGCGAGCCCTGCCTCAGGGACCGGCGTCGCGGGACCACGCGGACAGCGATGGTCCGCTCCAGCCCTCCCCGACTCGTGGCTCCTGCGCCGGCCCGGACAGTGCCTCTTCCGCCGGCGATGCCTCCTCCGGCGTCCCGGCGCTGCGGTCCGGGGCGGCGCCGTCCTCCTGCCGTTCTTCGCCGTCGCGGTCGGTGTCCTCGCGGTCGGCCTCCTCGCGGTGGGCGTCGTGGGCTTGCCCGGTGGCGGTCGCCACGTCCGCCGCAGCAGCGACCGGCCCGACGCTTCTGCGCCGGGAGAGCCGTTCGGAGGCCCCGGAGACCCGTTCCCGGGCACGGCGGGCGCCGAGGCCGACCAGCTCCGCCGTGCGCGGGTGCAGGACGACCACGGTCAGCAGTAGTGCCGCCCCGACCTCGGCAAGCAGCATGCCGGCCACAGCGGGCGGCTCGGCGCCGATCTCGGCCATGCGTCCCGGGCCGATTCCGCCGGACGCCGCGTACGTGAGGACCGCAGCGGCGAGGGCCACGACGACGGCGGCCAAGATCGCGGTGCCGACGGACTCCGCCAGGGCTCGTCCGGAGGCGCGCCGGTGCAGCAAGACTCCGACGATCACACCGACCGCGACGGGCACGACCACCACCCACGTCGGCCCCGGTGCCTCCGGCGAAGGCAGGCCACCGAGCAGCGGGATTGCGGGCAGGGGTGCCGGCACGGCCTCCCCGGCGGCGAAGTGTGTCCCGGCGCCGAAGGCGAACCCGGGGCCGGCGCTCCACGCCAGTGCCCACACGGCCACAGTGGGCAGGTAGAGCAGCTGGGCCGCCGTCATGACGACCAGACCGACCGGGGCGAGCATGTAGGCGTCCTGGACCATCCGGACGCGGTCCCAGCCGGTGACCAGGGCCACGACCACCAGAGCGAGGGACACCAGCGCCAGGGCCAGCAGGATCCAGCCCGCGCCGCGGAGGCCGTCACGGACCCACGCGGGAACGCCGGCCGACCATGCCGGGGCCGGCGCGCCCGAGCGGCGCGCCGCGAGCACCGTGCCGAGCGTCGACACCACCGCACCACCGAGCAGGGCACCGAGACGTCCACCCGGCGCGGCCAAGGTCGCCACCAGCACCGACAGGACGAACCCGACGACGGCGAAGGAGGCGGCCCCGTAGCCGGCGATCCGTAGCCGCCGGACGGCGGCGTAGACGACACCGACGCTCAGCAGCGTCATCCCGAGCGGCACCACGGACACCGTGCCCTCGCCGACCGTCATGTCGCCGCCGTGCGCCAGGAGCCACAGCGCGGTGCCGGTGCCCGCGGCGCTCTGCCAGGAGGCGTCGCCCAGCGCCGGAGCCGCTGCCGTTGCGATGTAGGCGGCCACGGCGGGCACGGCGACAGCGAGCCAGCTCAGCACCGCCGCCTCGACTCCGCTGACCAGCCCGCGCAGCCAGCCCTCCGGCAGCCGACCGGACCCGCCGGGTCTCGGGGCGCCGGCCGCCCGGGACGGGCGCGTCTGCGTGGTGGTGGCCATCGCCCCATCGTCGCCCCGCCGCCGCGCCAGCCCCGCCTGCCCGTGCGGCGTGTCGGGGGCGAGCTGGACGTCAACATGCGTTGACACGGCCGCAGCGTCAACCTACATTGACACCATGACGCTGACCGACACGGCTGATGCCGCCCAGAGCCCGGACCCGACCACCGGCCTCCGTGCCGTCCGCGCGCTTCGTGAGCTCGCAGAGCGGCTGGAGGTTCTCCAGGTCGAGCGTGCCCGGCAGCTCGGCTGGTCCTGGCAGGAGATCGCCGCCGAGCTGGGTGTGAGCCGGCAGGCGGTGCACAAGAAGCACGGGCGCCGACGCGCCTGACCGGCCTGACCGGCCTGACCGGCCTGACCGGCCTGACCGGCCTGACCGGCCGACCAGACCTCACTTAGATGGAGGACCAAGACATGTTCGAACGCTTCACCAAGGACGCCCGCGCCGCCGTCGTGCTGGCCCAGGAGATCGCCCGCGAGGCGAGCTCCGCGAGCATCGGGCCGGAGCACGTCGCGCTCGGCGTGCTCGACGTGGACGGCAGCGGCGCTCGTGCGCTGCGCGACGCCGGGATCGACCCGGCCTCGGTGGCCGACCGGCTCCGGGACATGGTCCGGGAAAGCGGTCTCGACGCCGACGCGCTGGCGTCGCTCGGCATCGACCTGGAGCGGGTCAGCCGGAGCGCAGACACGCTCTTCGGCACCGGTGCGCTGGAGCGGGCGGGCCGGGCCCTGCGCGGGAAGGGTCGGCGCGGCAGCCACATCCCGTTCACCGCGGACGCGAAGAAGGCGCTCGAGCTGTCCCTCCGGGAGGCGCTACGGCTGCAGGACAATGAGATCAACGACCGGCACGTGCTGCTGGGCGTTCTGCGTGGCGGTGGGCCGGCGGCTGAGGCACTGACAGGCACCGGCACGCAGGTCGCGACCGTGCGCACCGCCCTCGAGACGCGCCCCGAAGCGGCCTGAGCCCCCGGCGACGCCGCCCGCAGGTCACGCTCCGAACGAGAGTGTCGATCTCGTCGTCATAGCAGCAAGATCAACACTCTGGTCCCCGGCCGAGCCGCGACGGCGGGCGCACCCGGCGGGAGCGACCGCCGTCGTCGGGCTGGAGTGGCTGGAGCGGCCCCCGGGTGCTCAGGCGAGCAGCGAGCGAGCCAGGCGCGCGGTCTCGGACGGCGTCTTGCCGACCTTGACGCCGGCCGCCTCGAGGGCGACCTTCTTCGCCTCGGCCGTGCCCGAGGAGCCGGAGACGATGGCGCCGGCGTGGCCCATCGTCTTGCCCTCGGGTGCGGTGAAGCCGGCCACGTAGCCGACGACCGGCTTGGTGACGTTGTCCTTGATGTACTCGGCGGCTCGCTCCTCGGCGTCGCCGCCGATCTCACCGATCATGACGATGACATCGGTGTCCGGGTCCTCCTCGAAGGCCTTCAGCGCGTCGATGTGGGTGGTGCCGATGACCGGATCGCCGCCGATGCCGAGGCACGTGCTGAAGCCGACGTCCGACAGCTCGTACATCATCTGGTAGGTCAGCGTGCCGGACTTGGAGACCAGGCCGAGGCGCCCGGAGTCGGTGATGTTCGCCGGGGTGATGCCCACGTTCGACTCGCCCGGCGTGATGATGCCCGGGCAGTTCGGCCCGATGAGGCGCACGCCCTTCGACTCGGCGTAGGTGAAGAACTCCGCGGTGTCGGCCACCGGGATGCCCTCGGTGATGATGACGATGAGCGGGATGCCGGCGTCGACGGCCTCGACCACCGCGGCCTTCGTGAAGGCCGGCGGCACGAAGATGACCGAGACGTCCGCCCCGGTGGCCTCCCTGGACTCGGCGACAGACCCGAAGACGGGTACCGAGACGGTGCCGGCCTGCCGGTTCTCGGCGCCCGGGCCGAGCGGCTCGACGTCGAAGTCGACGGACGTGCCCGCCTTGCGGGGGTTCACGCCGCCGACGATCTGGGTGCCGGAATTGAGCATCCGCAACGTGTGGACCTGCCCCATGGAGCCGGTCATGCCCTGGACGATGACCTTGGAGGAGGAGTTGAGAAGGATCGACATGTGGTTGCTTCCGTCCTTACTTCGCAGCCGCGAGCTCGACAGCCTTGGCCGCGGCCTCGTCCATCGTGGGTACGACCGTGACGAGCGGGTGGTTGGCGTCGGCCAGGATCTTCCGCCCGGCCTCCACGTTGTTGCCGTCGAGGCGGACCACGAGCGGCTTCGAAGCGGTGTCGCCCAGGATCTCCAGGGCGCTCACGATGCCGCTGGCCACCTCGTCGCATGCGGTGATCCCGCCGAAGACGTTGACGAACACCGAGCGCACCTGCTCGTCACCGAGGATCACGTCGAGCCCGTTGGCCATGACGGTGGCGTTCGCGCCGCCGCCGATGTCGAGGAAGTTCGCCGGCTTCACGCCCTGCTGCTCGCCGGCGTAGGCGACGACGTCGAGAGTGGACATCACCAGCCCCGCCCCGTTGCCGATGATGCCGACCTCGCCGTCGAGCTTGACGTAGTTGAGGTCGAGCTCCTTGGCCTTGGCCTCGAGCGGGTCGGTCGCCGCCTGGTCCACGAGCTCGGCGTGGTCGGGGTGCCGGAACGCGGCGTTCTCGTCGAGGGTCACCTTCCCGTCGAGAGCGATGATGGCACCGGCCTCGGTGCGTACCAGGGGGTTGACCTCGACGAGCGTGGCGTCCTCCTCGTCGTAGGCCGTCCAGAGCTGCTCGATGACGGCGGCGACCTCGTCGGCGATCTCCGGCGCGAACCCGGCTGCGGAGACGATCTCGGCGGCCTTCGCCTTGTCGACGCCGGCGATCGGGTCGACTGCGACGCGCGCCAGCGCCTCCGGACGCTCGACCGCGAGCTGCTCGATCTCCACACCACCCTCGACCGAGGCCAGTGCCAGGTAGCGGCGCTCGGCGCGGTCCAGCAGGAGCGAGAAGTAGTACTCCTCCGCGATCGAGGCGCCCTCGGCGATCATCACCCGGTGCACGGTGTGTCCCTTGATGTCCATGCCGAGGATCTCCGCCGCGTGCGCCTCGGCCTCCTCGGGGTTGTGAGCGAGCTTCACGCCGCCCGCCTTGCCGCGGCCACCGGTCTTCACCTGCGCCTTGACGACGACGGTCCCGCCGCCCAGCTCCTGGGCCGCAGCCTTCGCCTCGGCTTGCGTCGTCGCGACGATGCCCCGCAGCACGGGTACTCCATGCTTCTCGAACACGTCACGAGCCTGGTACTCGTAGAGGTCCACGCCTCTGGTCCTTCCGTTGGCTTCAGTCGTGATGTTTCGACATCGAGACATCCGCCGAAAAGCCTACAGCGCTGCGCCCGAGCGCCACTCCTCGGCCAGGCACTGAGACATCTCGGCCAGCTGTTGGGACGGCGGACTCAGGCGCTCCCGTCCTCCGTGTCGGCCGGCTCCTCGACCGGGATCCCGGTCAGGCGTTCGGAGAGGGACCGGAAAGCGTCTTTGACCACGTTGGCGTAGAGGTGTGCGCCCTCGATGTCGGGATGGATCTGATCGGCCTGGAGGAGCGTCGTGTGCTCGGCCGCGGCGGTGTTCCAGTCGCCGATGATCGCGTTCGGGTAGTCGGCCACGATGTCGGCGAGCGCGGCGTTCGACCCGGGCACCCAGTGGCTGCTGCCGTAGATGTTCAGCACCACGATCATGCGGCCCGCACCGAGATCGTCGAGGACCCCGCGCACCAGGTCCGGATCGTCCACGCCGGCGTTCGTGCCGAAGTGGAGCACCACCGCCCGCCGCACGGTGCCCTGGTCCAGGGCGTCCTGGACCACGGCCGGCGCATCGACCCACTTCCGGTTCGATCTCGCGTCGAGCAGGATGCCCGGGAGGTGGTGCTCGAGGCCGTCGGCGCTCGTCACGACCAGGGAGTCGCCGAAGGCGGTGATCTCCTCCCCGGTGGGCATGGAGGCGTCCAGCTCGGGATCGGCCTCGGTGACCACGTCCGCCGTCGCTGCGTCCGCCGCGAGGCGCGCCTCGGTCGCCTCGATCTGTGCCTGGGTACTCGTGCGGTCGGGTGCGGCGGCGATCGCGACGCCGGCGAGGATCACGAGCATCGCCGTCGTCCCCGCGGTGGCGCGTGCAGCCACCCGCCGGGCCGGCACGGCGGTGACCAGCGACCGCCGGAACCGGCGGATGGCTTCGCTGAAGCCCAGGTTGCGCACCGGCGTCTCCAGCCACCGGTAGGAGGCGGCGGAGAGGGCGAGCGTGAGCAGCAGCGCGACGCACAGGATCGCCCAGCGCTCGGCAGAGTCGTGAGCCGTGGGGACCAGCAGGGTGAGGATCACGATGACGGGCCAGTGCCACAGGTAGATCCCGTACGAGCGTTGCCCCACCCATTCCACGGCCGGTGCCCGCATGACGCGCTGGAACAGCGTCGGCCTGCCCAGCAGCGCGGCGATGAGGACCGCGCTGAGCAGCGCGGCGAGCAGGATGCCGCCACGGAAGGTGAACGCCGTCGACTCGCGCAGCGTCAGCATCAGGACGGCAAGCCCGCCCAACGCGCCGAGGGCCGCGCGCTGCTGCCAGTGTCGCCAGGCGTCGCTCGACAGAAAGCCTTCGGGCTGCGACCACCAGAAGGCCAGCGCGACGCCGACGAGCAACGAGAACGCGTGGGTGTCGGTGCCGTAGTAGACGCGGGTGGCGTCCTCGCCGGGTGTGAGCTGCAGCGCCATGAGGGCGGCGGAGAGCCCGGCGGCCACCAGCGCGATCCGGACCCGGGTGCGCGCAGCGGCGGTGGCCGACATGATGACGACCAGCAGGAGCGGCCAGAGCAGGTAGAACTGCTCCTCGACCGCGAGCGACCAGAAGTGCGCGAAGACCTGTGGTGCGGTGGTGTCGAAGTAGCTGGATCCGGCCGAGATCTCCAGCCAGTTCGTGGAGAAGGTCAGCGCACCGACGCTCTGCCGCGCGATCCCGACGAGCAGGTCGGAGCTGACCGCCCACGCCGCGGGCACGCAGACGAGCACGACGGCGAGGAGGGCGGGCAGCAGCCGCCGCGCCCGGCGCAGCCAGAACCCGGCGAGGTTGATCCGCCCACCGGCCATCTCACGCAGCAGGAGTGTGGTGATGAGGAAGCCGGAGACGACGAAGAACACGTCGACGCCGAGGAAACCCCCCGGCAGCGACTCCGGGCGCAGGTGAAACACGAGGACCGCGACGACGGCGATCGCGCGCAGTCCGTCCAGCCCTTCGATGCGTCCGCCGCGGGCCTTGGGCGACATCTGTGCACCAAGCCCGGAGGGCCGCACCGCGGCGCCGTGGGATGACGAGGCAGCGCCATGGCCAGCGCGTTCTTGCACCTGCGTCATGTTGCGCCTCCGGCCCGACGGCTTGTCGCTCCGAGGCTAGGCAGGAGCACCGACGCTTCCGTGGAGGCGCGCGGACGGGCGCGCCCGCAAGGGCTACAGCTTCGTGACCGGCGAGTACCGCAGCAGCAGCCGCTTGAGGTGGCCGCTGCCGAAATCGATCTTGGCGACGGCGGAGGAACCGGACCCCTCGAGCGCGACCACCGTGCCCAGTCCGTAGCTGTCGTGGGTGACCTTGTCCCCGACGTCCAGGCCGAGTCCTTCCGGGTGCTTGGTTGCGGCCTTCGCCGCCGCGCCCGACGTCGTGGCCGAGCTCGTCGACGCCGTCGACGCGGCGGGGCCCGTCGGACCCGTCGAACCCGCAGCGGTCGTACCGACGCCCAGCTTGCCCGTCCGGACCGGCCCGCTGCGGCCCCCCACGAGGTTCCCGCCGCGGTCGGGAGGGCCGGAGCCGAAGCCGCCTCCGTACCCGGACCTGGGCCGGCGCAGCGTTTCCATGGAGGACTCCGCCCGGCGCCACTCCACCAGCTCCGAGGGAATGTCGTCGAGGAAGCGCGAGGCCGGCAGCTCGTGCGGCATCCCGAACGCGGTGCGCACGGCCGCGCGCGAGATGTAGAGCCGTTCCCGTGCCCGGGTGAGTGCCACGTACGCCAGACGACGCTCCTCGGAGAGCTCGTTCTCCTCGGTCAGCGAGCGCTGGTGCGGGAACGTGCCGTCCTCCATGCCGGTGACGAACACGACCGGGAACTCCAAGCCCTTGGCCGTGTGCACGGTCATGAGGGTCACTTGGCCGGCGTCGTCGGCGTCGTCGGGCAGCTGGTCGGTGTCGGCCACCAGCGAGACCCGTTCGAGAAAGTCGCCGAGGCCGCCCTCGGGCTCGGTCTCACGGAACTCGTCGGCCACGGCGTGCAGCTCCGCGAGATTCTCCACCCTGGTCGCGTCCTGCGGGTCCTCGCTGGTGCGCAGCTCGGCGAGGTACCCCGACTTGTCGAGGGCGGTGTCGAGGATCTCGGCCGGGGCGGCTCCCGAGGCCTCCATGTCCCGCAGCTCGGTGAGCAGCTCGTGGAAAGCCTTGACCTGGGCGCGTGCGCGCGTGGCGAGGCCGATGACCTCCGGAGTGGTGTCCCGCTCCTCCCCTTCGGCAGAGGCGTCGGCGAGCGCCTGGCCGAACGAGACGCGGTGCTTCTCCGCGTGGGTCGCCAGGACGGACTCGGCCCGGTCTCCCAGGCCCCGCTTGGGCACGTTGAGGATCCGGCGGACGTTGACGGCGTCGTCGGGATTGGCGACGGCCCGCAGGTAGGCGACCGCGTCCTTGATCTCCTTGCGCTCGTAGAAGCGGGTGCCGCCGACCACCTTGTACGGCAGGCCCGCGCGCACGAGGACTTCCTCCATCGCCCGGGACTGGGCGTTGGTGCGGTAGAAGATCGCGACGTCGCCGGGCCGGGTTCCGCGCTCGTCGCCGAGCCGGTCGATCTCCTCGGCGATGAACCGGGCCTCCTGGTGCTCGGAGTCGGCGACGTAACCGACGATGAGCGGCCCCTCGCCGGCGTCGGTCCAGAGGTTCTTGGCCTTGCGGCCGGCGTTGCGGGAGATGACGGCGTTCGCCGCGGAGAGGATCGTCTGCGTGGAGCGGTAGTTCTGCTCCAGCAGGATCGTCCTTGCCTGGGGGTAGTCGTCCTCGAACTCCAGGATGTTGCGGATGGTCGCGCCGCGGAAGGCGTAGATCGACTGGTCGGCGTCTCCGACCACGGTGAGCTCGGCGGGCGCGAGGCCCTCGTCGTCGGCCGAGTCCGCCTGCCCGCCACCGCTCGTCCCTCGCTCGCGCTCGTCGACACCGGCCAGCTCGCGCACGAGCGCGTACTGCGCGTGGTTGGTGTCCTGGTACTCGTCCACGAGCACGTGGCGGAACCGGCGCCGGTAGTGCTCGGCCACGGCGGGGAACGCCTGGAGCAGGTGCACCGTGGACATGATGAGGTCGTCGAAGTCGAGGGCGTGCGCCTGGCGCAGCCGATCCTGGTAGAGGCGGTACGCCTCGGCCAGGTGCGAGTCGAAGTTGTTCGTCCCGCCGGCCTGGTTCGCGAAGTCGTCGGGGTCGATGAGCTCGTTCTTCAGGTCCGAGACCTTCCGCGAGAACATCCTCGGCGGATACCGCTTGGGGTCGAGGTCCAGCTGGCGGCACACCAGGGTCATCAGGCGCTGGGAGTCGGCCGCGTCGTAGATGGAGAAGCTGGAACGCAGGCCGAGCGTCTCGTGCTCGCGCCGCAGGATCCGCACGCACGCGGAGTGGAAGGTGGAGACCCACATGCGCCGGGCCGAGGGCCCGACGAGGTCGCTCACCCGCTCGCGCATCTCGGCGGCCGCCTTGTTGGTGAAGGTGATCGCGAGGATCTCCCCCGGGCGTGCCCGACCGGTGGCGAGCAGGTGCGCGATGCGGTGGGTCAGCACCCGGGTCTTGCCCGAGCCGGCGCCGGCCACGATGAGCAGCGGGCCGCCACTGTGGACGACGGCGGCACGCTGGTTCGGGTTGAGCCCCTCGACCAGGGCGTCGGGATCGATGCCGTACGAGCCGGCGGGCCGGTCGTCCGCGTCCGGTCCGGCACCGCCCGGGCTCCTGTCCCCGTCACCGCCGGAACCGCTGGCCGCCCGGCGGCGGGCCCGCTCCACCGGGTCGTCGCCCTCGCGGCCGGCCGTGCCCTGACCGTCGTGGGGCTGCGTCGCGCCGTCGTCCTCACGCGGCGGGACGGCGGCGGGCAGGCGCTGCTGCGTGCCGGAGGAGCCGGGCAGGGGGAGATCGTCGAACAGGGAGAGCATCGTGCTCTCCATGCTATGTGGCGGCACCCACCTGGGGCGGACCGTGTGGACGGCCGCCGGGTGAGGCTCGACTCAGTCGCCGACCGGCGCGCGGAAGCTGCGCACCGTCACCGAGACGGTGACGTCCACCGGGTCGGGCAGGTCAGCGACGGCCTCCTGGAGAGTCTCCGCGGCGACGTGGTGGCTGCTCGGTCCCATGGCGACCTCGTCGAGCACGTCGTGACGGCTCATCGGCACCCGGTACTCGATCTCGCGGGAGCTCTCCGGCGCCAGCTCCGCCAGCTGGGCGGCGAGCCGGCTCTCCTTCTCCGGGCCCACGCGCACCAGGCCGAGCGGCTCGACGAGCTCGTGCAGGTGCCGCGGCGTCGGGGTCGCGACGACGAACCGGCCGCCCGGCGCGAGGACCCGCCGGATCTCGGGCACGTTGCGGGGCCCGAAAACGGACAGGACGACGTCCGCGGCGTCGTCGAGGAGTGGGAGCGCCTGCCACACGTCGGCTCCCACGGCCGCGACGCGCTCGTGCGCTCGGGCGGCTCGCTTGAGGGCCGGCGTCGAGGCGTCGAGCACCAGCCCGGTCAGGTGGGGCCGGTCCGCGACGACGGCGGCCAGGTAGTATCCGGTGCCGCCGGCTAGGTCGACGCACAGTCCCGACCGGTCGCCGACGGCCTCGGCGACGGCGTGCGCGAGCCGCCCGTAGTGCCGGCGGGCGAGGAACGCCTCGCGAGCGGCGACCATGGCGGCGTCGTCGCCGGCGAAGGCACGGCGTCCGCCCAGCAGGGTGACGTGACCCTGCCGCGCGACGTCGAAGGCGTGCCCGGCCGCGCACCGGACCGTTCCGTCGTCGAGCGTCAGCGGTGCACGGCAGACCGGGCAGGCGAGGTGGTCGACGACCCGAGACAGCGCCCCCGCCCTGCCGGGCCCGCCGGGGCCTGGGGCGCCGCCGTCGTCGTTCACGTGAGGAGGAGTCCGATGACCCATGCTCCGGTGGCCAGCATGGCGCCGCTCAGCTCGATGAGGATGGTCCAGCCAGTGGCGCGCAGCGCCTGGACGGTTGCCTGCCGCGCCTCGCGCTGGACCCTCAGCCGGTAGAGCTCGGCTAGGTAGACGCCTAGGATGAAGCCGAGCGGGAGCCCGATCACGGGGACGACGAAGAAGCCGACGACGCCGAGGACGCCGCCGAAGAGCAGCGTGCGGTTCGGTACGCCGGCGGCCTTGAGGTACTTCCCGGCGTAGAGGTACTTCCCGATCCCGGCGACGGTCACCGCGACCAGGGCCACGGCCACGACGACCCAGCCGACCACGCCGCCGGTCGCCACGCCCCACGTCCCGACGGCGGCGAGGACGATGAGGCTGCCCGGGTAGACCTGGACCACCGCGCCGACGAGGCCGACGGCGATGACCAGTGCGACGAGGAGCTCAGCGAGCGGGGACATCGGTCAGCCCCAGAGCACGGCGACGCAGATGTTGACGATCACCAGGCCGGCGAGCGTGACGAGGTAGCCGCGGGTGACCTTCTCCTCGTTGCTCGCGCCGTAGATGCTCATGCCGAGGACGCCGAGGCCCACGATCAGCTTGACCCCGACCCAGGCGTAGCTGAGCTCCCAGCCGCTCATCTCGGCCGCGCCGACCATGAGGATGCCGACGATGACGGCGGTCCAGGCACCGTGGGTGACACCCTTCGCGAGCCGTGGCTGGCGCAGGCTGGTGAGGGCGGCTCCGAGCACGATGGCCCAGCCGATCATGTGGAAGACGAGGAGGATGCCCATGACGATGTCCATGGGGTCACTCTAGGAGCGGCCGCCGCCGCGCTGCCGAATGGTCCGTCCCGCCGAGTGCCGCCCGGTGTCCGGCCCTGCCGCTGCGGGCGCCGCCGTGCTCAGAGCAGGCGACGGTCGGCCGCCCACCGGGTCAGCTCGTGCCGGGAGGACAGCTGCAGCTTGCGCAGCACCGCGGAGACGTGGGTCTCGACCGTCTTGATCGAGATGAACAGCTCGGCGGCGACCTCCTTGTACGTGTAGCCGCGAGCGATGAGCCGCATGACCTCCCGCTCGCGGGCCGTGAGCCGGTCGAGCTCGTCGTCGTGCACGGCCAGGTCGCCGGCCGCCGTGCCGAACGCGTCGAGCACGAAGCCTGCCAGCCGCGGGGAGAACGCGGCGTCGCCCGCGGCGATGCGGCGGACGGCGTCGGCAAGGTCGGGGGCGCTGATCGCCTTGGTCACGTAGCCACGGGCACCCGCGCGGATGACCGCGACGACGTCCTCGCTGGCGTCGGAGACGGACAGGGCGAGGAACCGCGTGGTGGTCAGCAGGGGCGCGCAGGCAGCCACCACCTCTGCGCCCCCTCCCCCGCGACCACCGGGCAGGTGGACGTCCAGGAGGACGACGTCGGGGCGCAGCGCGTTCACCGCGGCGACGGCGCCCTCGACGTCCTCGGCCTCCCCGACCACCTCTAGGTCGGTGGCGTGCCGGGTCAGCTCCGCCCGCACGCCGCTGCGCACGAGCGCGTGGTCGTCGACGATGAGGACACGGATCTTGTCCTGCTCAGGTTGCTCGCTCACTGCTGCCCCTTCGTTGGCATGACGAGGTGGATCTCGGTGCCGCCGACACCGGACCGTACGTCGGCCGTGCCGCCGTGCCGCTCCATGCGCCCCACGATCGAGCGTCGCACGCCGTGGCGGTCGTCGGGGACCGTGGCCAGGTCGAATCCGTCGCCGCGGTCGCGGACGAAGACCTCGCTCTTCTCCGCCGCGACCTCGACGTACAGGCTGACCGGTGGGCGCCCGTGTGCCACGGCATTCGTCAACGCCTCCCGGACGGCGGCGGTCAGGACCTCGGTACCGGCGTCGGGGACGGCGTCGCCCGCAGTGACGACGTCGATCGGCACACCGCGGACGTCCTCGACCTCGCCGGCGACCTGACGGATCTCGTCGGCGACGGACGTGCCCGGCGCCGGCCGGTCGGTGTACAGCCACTCGCGCAGCTCGCGTTCCTGGGCGCGGGCCAGGCGCGAGACATCGGGATCCTGCGCGCGAGCCCGGATGAGTGCGAGCGTCTGGAGCACGGAGTCGTGGAGGTGGGCGGCGATGTCCGCACGCTCGGACTCGCGAGCGCGCGCCTCGCGTTCCGAACCGAGCTCACGCACGAGCCGCAGCAGCAGCGGCGCGAGGACGACGGCGACGCCCGCAACCACAGCCAGCCCGGCCAGGGTGGCCTCGACCATCTCGGGCAGCGACCGCCCGGGCGCCACCACCAGCAGCGCGCCGATCACGGCGAGCACGACGCCGGCGCCGACCCGCACGACCAGCGTTCCCCGAGAGGTCTCCCCACGGCTCGCCGCCGCGAGCTGACCCCACGCGATGGCCGCACCGGCCGCGACGAGCAGTGCGGGCAGCAGCCATGTGCCGAATCCGGTCACCTGCCAGAAGAGCAGCTGGACGGCGACGAGCAGCAGCACGGCCGCGATGATCACGTCCCGGGTGACCGAACCCGTCCGTGCGTCTCGGAGACGCGGCGCGAGCCGGCCGAGGGCCGCCGGACGGCCGGCCTCGGTGGGCTCGCCGACGGGAACCGTGAGCCACAGCCACACGTACAGCAGCGCGCCGGCGCCCAGGAAGAAGATGCTGACGACTGCGCCGAGGCGGACCCAGAGCACCGGGAAGCGAAGGTGGGCAGCGAGCCCCGCGCACACGCCCGCCAGGCGCCGCCCCCGGCGGGGACGGCGCAACGGTAGGCGGCCCGAGACGGGCGCAGCAGAGGTGCTCACAAGCCCCATCGTCACACGCCGGGAGCCGTAAATCGGCGGCCTGAGGCGGATTCCAGGGTTTCCGCCGAGGCGAATCAGGGTCCGACCAGGGTGCTCCCCGATGGTGCGGCGGCGGCCCGGTGGAGTTGGCTTGTCATCATGAGCACCAGCAGTGGGCGCCAGGAGCGCCCCCACACAGCACCGGGTGGCCACGGCCCTCCGGCCGGTACACCGGGGCCGCCCCCGCAGGCCGACCCGTACCAGCAGACGCACGTCCGGGGCCCGGCTCCCGGCTTCTTCGACTCTCTGCGCCGGACCGGCATCTGGCGCACGCAGGAGCGGTGGATCGGTGGCGTCGCCGGCGGGTTCGCCCGCCGCCTCGACGTCGATCCGCTGCTGGTGCGCGGCGTCCTCGTCGTCATGACGTTCTTCGGCGGCCTCGGTCTGCTCCTCTACGGGCTGGGCTGGGCCCTGCTGCCCGAGGAGTCCGACGGCCGCATCCACACCCAGGAGGCACTGCGCGGCAACGTCGACGCCGCACTCGCCGGCGCCGCCGTCTTCGCTCTGATCGGCCTCGTGCGGCCGGCGTTCTGGTGGGACGAGAGCTACTGGTTCATCGGCGGGTTCCTGCCCACGCTCGTCCTCCTCGGGATCGTCGGACTCATCCTGGCTCTGATGCTGCGTCGTCGTGACTCCCGCCCGAACGTGCCCCCGGGCGCGCCAGATGCCGGGTCCCCTTCTTGGACCGGCGCCCCCGCTCCTGGGCCGACCGCCGGTTATGGACCTACCCCGGGCTACGGGCCGACCCCGCATATGGGGACACCGGGTGTCACGACGCCGCCTCCGCCGCCCGGCGCGAGCGTCTACCACGCCGCAGGTGCCGGTCCTGCCGCCGGACCGACCAGCTGGTCGCAGGCCGGGCGCGGTGACGCGTCCCCCACCGACACGACGTCGGAGGCACCGCCGGCAGCGTCCGGTGATACCGCCGCCGGAGGCACCCCGTACGACACCGCCGGTGGCGCGCCGTACGACACCGCCTACGGTCGCGCGACGTACGACGTCCCCGAGACGACGGCTACCGGAACCACGGTGCCAGGAACGACGGCGCCAGGAGCACCCTGGGATCCGGCGATGGAAGGTCGGTCGGCGCCCAGCGCGCCACCAACTCCCCCCAAGCCACGCACGCCCGGTCCGGGGCGCGGCACGGTCGGCGTCGTCCTCGGGCTCTGCCTGCTGCTCCTGGCAGGTCTGGTGATCTGGGACCGGCTCGTTCCCCAGCTCTTCTGGCCGGGATCCGACGACGGCTGGTTCGTGGCGCTCGCCGCCGGCGGCGCCATGCTGGTCGTGCTCGGCGTGGGCGTGGTGGTCTCGGCACTGCGTGGCCGCCGTGGCCGCGGGCTCTCGGCGCTCGGCGTGCTCCTTGCCCTGGTGGTCGTGCCCGGGATGATCACCGCCACCCTCGCGGACGACTGGTACGACGGTCCCGGCCGGACGGTCGCCGACGTCTCCTTCGCGCCGACCACTGCCGCTGCCGCCGAGGACGGCTTCTCCCTGATGGCGGGGGACATGGTGGTCGACCTGACCGGGCTCGACATGGACGGGCAGAACGAGGTCATGGTCCCGGTCGAGATGGCGGCAGGCATGGTGCGCGTGATCGTCCCGGACGGCGAGGCCGTCGAGGTCGAGGTCGAGATGGGAGCCGGCGACCTGACCGGCTTCACCGAAGGCAGCTGGCAAGGCCGTAGCAGCGGCGGGACCGGATCCC
>NZ_BAABGN010000005.1:0-73163 GCF_039541595.1 Georgenia halophila
CTCGCCCTGGCAGCGCGGATCGAACGAGAACACCAACGGACTGCTGCGCCAGTACTTCCCCAAGGGCACCGACCTATCAATCTACGGGCCAGAGGACCTCGAGCATGTGGCCCAGGAACTCAACGGCAGACCACGCAAAACGCTCGGCTGGGAAACCCCAGCCGAGCGTCTGCGTGATCTACTGACAACCACTTAGATCATCAGGTGTTGCGAGGACCCGTAGAAACCGCCCTACTATCGGTGCGAGCGCGACTACTACGCCGCCCTGCGCCGGGCTGTCGCCCGTGACCGGCACGGCAGCCGTGACGACTCTGCCGGCCTGGGAGCGTCCGCAAGCCGGTCCCTCACCGGGACGGAGTCGACGACCTGGCTTGACGAGCTACGCCGTTTAGTTGCTGCGGCTCACGTGGTCGCGTAAGACCCGCCCGCAAAAGTGCCCGGTGAAGGGGTGTTAAACGCTACAGTCGGGCCGGTGATGATCGGATCCGCACGGGTCTCGACGAACGAGCAGGACCTGACCGCCCAACGCGAAGCAGTCGTGGCTCTTAGCGTCGACGAGGACGTGATCTACGTCGACCACGGGCTGACCGGCAGTAACCGCGCCCGGCCCGGACTACGAGAAGCACTTGCCGCCTGTCCCGCCGGGAGACGCCCTCGTGGTCACCAAGCTCGACCGTCTCGCCCGGTCACGGCCGGACGCTCGAGACATCGCCGACGAACTCACCCGCAAGGGCGTCACGCTCAACCTCGGCGGGAGCCTGTACGACCCGACCGACCCGGCCGGCCGGCTGCTGTTCAACGTCCACGGCATGGTCGCCGAGTTCGAGGCCGACCTCATCCGTATGCGCACCCGCGAGGGCATGGCCGTCGCCAAAGCGAAGGGCCGGCTGCGTGGCAAGCAACCCAAGCTGTCGAAGTCGCAGGAGGCGCACCTGGTGACGCTCCATCGCGCGGGTAGTCACACCACCGCCGAGATCGCCGAGCTGTTCGGCGTCGCACGCGCGACCGTCTACCGCGCTGTTCAGCGGGCGGGCGCTCCGGGCTGACGTTGGCGAGATCCGTCGGCCGCGGTCCCGCGGTGGCGGCCCAACCGCTGCGCCAGCAAGGCGCGGCGCGGTGAAGATCTGCGACGCGTCGGTACGCCATCTGCGAGCATGAGCCTGTGGTCGTGTACGAGCCGCAACTAGCGGTCGAGACGCTTGAGCGGTCGCTGCGCCAGTTGATGGCTCACGCTTACGCCGCCGAGTACGGCAGAGGCAACTGGATCGATGAGATCATCACTTCAGACCAGCGTAGTAAGTGGGCAAGCCTTCGGACCGCTGACCAGCAGCAACGCACGGGTGTGATCCTGCCCGGCGGGCACGGGCTCGAGTTCACCGAATTGACCGAGCTCGTGGAGATTGCCCGCCAGCATTGGGCTCCGCTCAAGGACGCGCTCGGTAAGAAGAAGAGTGCTGAGCCATATCTGCAGACGTTCCTTCCGCTCGCCGAACGCGCCACTCGGCGACGTAACGCCGCCAACCACAATCGACCGCTTGCCCCCTTCGAACAAGAGCTGCTGTCCGGCATCGCCGGACTGATCAGGAACCAGGTGACCATCGCGATGAGCAGCGCCGACCCCGCCGGCGACATCTATCCAAGGATCGAAGCCGCACGCGACAGCTTCAGGCACGAGATGGAGATCGTCCGGCCTGACGGCGAACTTGCCGGGCACATAGACACGGGTGCCATCCTGCACCCGGGTGAGCGAGTGACGTTCACGTGCGTGGCCCACGATCCTGACGGCCGACGACTGACTTGGTCAGCCCGGTCGAACCACGACCTTCAGGGTGGCACTTCCGACACCGTCGAAAGCGGTGAGCCAGTGCAGCTCACGTGGGTTGTAGCCGACTCCGACGTAAGAGAATCATCTACAGTCTCGCTCTTCATGACGACCGAAGACAGCCGCTACCACCGTTGCGGGTCCTTCGATCAACGGATCTACTTTCGGTACGCGGTCCGTCCACTTGCCACCTAAGGCATCTCCTTGGCTCCTCAAGGAGACTCCTCGGCTGCGGCGTGGGCTCGTTGGCGTCGACGTACATCTGCTGCCAAGTGATGCTGCTGCGGGCGGAGGAAAAGGTCTTCGCGCGCTGGGTCCACGAGTAGCCTGACGAGTGTGATGGTGCCGAATGACCACGAAGCACCCCGAGCTCCTGAATTCCTTGATGCGGCGGATCACCTCACTCGGCTAGCTGACGGTCTGATGCATTACGTGGTGACCGCCGATCCCATCGCCGCGCCCGGCAGCGTGGCAGAGTTGGAGGCGAGCGACAGCAGTTTTGACGATCCTCGATGGGGTCGGCCGACATTCGAGCTTCTCTACGATCCCAATGGCCGCCTCCACCTTGCTGCTGACCACGTTCGTGCCCTCAGCGTTGTATCGGCGGCAGATCGGGTCGTTCTGGCGACAGCAACCTTGGCCCGAGCGGCGCTAGAGAGCCTGAGCGCCACCTTTTGGCTCTACGAGCCAGGCGTGGGAGTTCGAGAACGCGTCTGTCGGCGCATGAACCTCCGGCTCCTGTCCCTCGTCGAGCAGTGGAACATGGCGGTGGGCTTCGAGGACCCGACGGCCCGCGACAAGCCCGCTTCAGAGAGCAACAATCGATGCTCTCGGCACGACGGGCCTCTAGTCGACATGCGTGATGCAGCCTCCTGGCAGCCAGCCGTCCAGCATGAGCTGGAGCACCTGCTCCTCCGGCCGGAGGACCGGAAGCGAGGGCACCACCTGGACCCGACCCACACCCGTAACCGGCTCAGTCGCCGCCGACGTACCCATCCCGGCGCCTGGCCGTCGCTCGACGGCCCGTGCGGTGAGGTGTCTGCGCAGGTCAGAGCCTCGGCGGCCGTCTCGCCGGCTGGAGGTCGTCCGGGGGCCGTGGTGATTCATCTGATGCAATACGCAGATTAGAGGTTGACATAACCTCAGTATCGGCTAAACACTAGGCTAGTCCCATGCTACAAGTACGGCTAGCATGCTCCCATGCGCACCGTACCGTTAAGTGAGGCCAAGGACCGGCTGTCCGCCCTGGTCGAAGAGGCCGACAGCACGCATGAGGTAATCCGGATCACGCGCCACGGCAAGAATGCGGCCGTGCTGATGTCTGCGGACGAACTGGAATCGCTGCACGAGACGCTGCGGCTGCTGTCGACTCCTGGGGCGGCGGCCGAGCTGCAAGAGGCCAAGGAGGCCTATGCGTCGAAGGAGACGACCGGCGGAGCCGACGCCCGACGCCGGTACGGCCTTTAAGTGGCGCGAGAGCCCGAGGAACGGCGCGTCGAGCTCGCGCCGGCTGCGATTCGAGCGCTGGACCGACTGCCCGCCAAGATCGCCGCGGCGGTCGTCGAGTTCGTCACGACGACGATGTCCACCAACCCGCGGCGCATGTCCAAGCCGCTGCGGCCGCCGCTTGAGGAATGGCGGGTTGCTCGGCGCGGTGACTACCGGGTGATCATCCAGCTGGATGATGTCGCCGGCGTGATCCTCGTCGGCCGCATCGAGCACCGTGCCCACGCATACCGGCGCCGCTAATTCGTCGCGCTTGTCATGGCTCTGCCGGGCCAGGGCCAGGCCTCGAACGGGCCGGTCGGACGACGCATCCGATACCCGATCCTCGCAGCCGGACCACTGCGCGCGAGCCGATCCGGAACCAGGAGCCTTCCTCAAACCCGCGCAAGTTCCTCCTCGATGACGTCTGAGACCTTCGCGAACCGCGATGCAGCCCTCCTCGAGCGGCTGCAGCACACAGGCACTGGGTACCGGTGAAGGTCTACGACAACAGCCGGAGCGCGTCGGTGAAGACGCCGGCGAGTGATATCCGCAAGGGCAAAGTCGCTCGCGCCCCCGGACGAGTTCGAGGCCCGCACACGGCGCTCCAACGACATCCTCGTGGTCGAAGCCTGCCGTGCGCACGTAGCAGCTGCAGCCGTCTAGGGCTCTCCGCGCTCGCCTGGTGTAAGCGCATGCATATGCTGAAAACAAGTTCACTGGCGTCGACCGCCCAACGCGCGAGTCGCACAGTCTCACACGGCACACCACGCCTCCAACTCTCAGTGTTGGCGATCGCACGAATCGCCCGGTGCGAGACGGTATGCGCTTTCATCTGTTTCTTGACAGTGCAGCGGACACGCCTTAGCGTTCACACCTGCAACCGACCGCCGGTCTTCGACGAAGAAGAGAGATCACTGTGGATGCCTGTGGAGAGAGCACACTTGCCCGGCTCGGCGCTCAGCAGGTCGTGGGGCGCCGATGAGCAGGGATGTCGCTACAAGCGACCTCGCGAGGCAGAAGGCCGCCCCGGTCCTTCCTGCCGACCAACCGAGCAGCCGGCGGCCCAAACGTCGCGGGCGTGACTACGGCCTCGTGATCCTCGCCGCTCCCGCGGTGATCCTCCTGCTGATCTTCGCCTACGGGCCGATGGCTGGCCTTGTGGTTGCCTTCCAGGACTTCAACGTCGCAGATGGTGTCTTCGGCTCGCCGTGGGCGGGTCTGGAGAACTTCGAGTTCTTCTTCACGTCGGGCAAGGCCGGACAGATCCTCTGGAACACGCTGTTCCTGAACACCCTCTTCCTAGGCGCAACGCTCCTGTCCGGCATCATTCTGGCGCTGATGCTCAATGAGATTCGCGGACGAATGACCAAGCGGATCTTCCAGTCGATCATCTTTGTGCCGTACTTCGTCTCGCCGATCGTCGTGAGCATCTTCCTGCAGGCATTCCTCGCTGGTCCGGGCGGCCGGGGCGGGCTCGTCAACGACTTCTTCAATCTTTTCTCCTGGCCACAGGTGTCCTGGTACACCGAGCCAGGTCCGTGGCCGTGGATCCTCACGGTGGTCAAGGTGTGGCAACTCGGTGGGTACATGAGTGTCATCTTTCTTGCCGCGATCACGTCGATTCCGGAGGAGGTCTACGAGGCGGGCGTCATCGACGGTGCTAGCCGTGCTCAGATGGCGCTGCGGATTACTACGCCGTTGTTGAAACCCACGGCGGCCATCCTGCTCGTCCTCGGCGTCGGGCGGATCTTCTACGGCGACTTCGCCACGATCTACGCGATCGTCGGCGACAACGGCACGCTCTTCGAGACGACGGACGTCATCGACACTTATGTGTTCCGCGCGCTGCGCACGTTCGGCGACTTCGGTACCACAGCCGCAATCGGCTTGTTCCAGTCGGTCGTCGGCTTCGTCCTGGTCGTCATAGCGACCCTGGTGCAACGCAAGTACGCGAGAGAGACGGCAATCCTGTGACCATGATCGACGCTCCCGCAGTCAATGCTCGGACAACGTCCGGCTCGCCGCCTCGTCGCCGGCGCCGCCAACGCCGCGAACCCTTCACGATCGCGAGCTACATCGGCGTCGCTGCATTCGGCCTCATTTGCATCGTCCCGTTCTGGATGGTGATCGCCGGTTCGCTGACTGCCGAGAGCGTGCTAGCACAGCGCGGCTACTCGTTCTGGCCCACCAACTTCTCGCTCGAGGCCTACCAGACGATCTTTGCGGGCTCCCGCGTCTGGCAGTCATACACCGCCAGCATCTTCATCACTGCCGTCGGTACCGCGATCGCCGTCTCCGCAACATCTGGAATCGCGTGGGTGATCGCCCGTGGACTGGCCTGGGTGAGCCGTCCACTGGCCATCTTCGCCTACATCCCGATGCTCTTCACCGGTGGGTTGGTGCCGATGTACATCCTCATCACCCAGATTCTCGAGCTGCGCGATTCCTGGTTCTCCGTCATCTTTCCGCTCGTCATCGCACCGTTCCTCGTGTTCGTCCAGGTCAGCTTCTTCCGGGCCACACCAACCGAGATCCTCGACGCCGCCCGGATCGATGGCGCCAGCGAGCTGCGGATCTTCTTCCAGATTGTGCTGCCACTGTCCAAACCGGTCATCGCTGTGATCGCTCTCTTCTACGCGGTGACGTTCTGGAACGAGTGGTTCCACGCACTGCTGTTCATCAGTGAGCCCGACAAATTCCCCCTTCAGTTGGTCCTGCAGAACCTCATCACGAGCGTCGCTAACGCGGCCAACCTCGGCACGCAGGCGGCGGCGCCCGTGTACCAGATGCGCCTCGCGATGACGGTCATCACCATCGGCCCCATCCTCCTGGCCTATCCCTTCGCCCAGCGCTACTTCGTCAAGGGACTCACGTTGGGCGCCAGCAAAGGTTGACGCATGCCCTGTCCAACCACACGGCCACACCGGCCACATAGAGAGGAACTACGATGACACCGACCATCAATGGTGCTGGCCTGTCACGACCAGTGTCACGACGAGGATTCCTGGCCGGCTCCGGAGGCGTCCTTGCTGCTGCCACGCTCGCCGCGTGCAGCTCTGGATCGTCCGACGGGGGCGGCGGCGGCTCGTCTTACAGCCTCCTGTTGCCGGGTGACGTACCGGCGCAGTGGGATCGGATCCGGACCGCCGTCAACGAGAAGCTCAAGGCCGATCTCGGATTCGCGATCGACCCGCAGTACATCAACTGGTCCAACTACGCCTCGCAGTCCCTGCTTAAATTCACCGCAGGTGAGGACTTCCAGACGGCGCTGTCTGCTCGATGGCTGAACATCGCCCAGCTAATCGAGGCGGACGCGCTGCAACCTCTCGACGACGCTCTGGCGAGCGGCAAGTATTCGAACCTCACCGACACGGTGGACCAGACGGCCTTCGACGCCAACCGGTGGCCCGACGGTGCGATCTACGGGGTGCCGGCGGTCAACAGCGCGGCACGCATCCACCACCATGTCGCCCGCGGCGACCTGATCGACAAGCACGCCGGCGGAAGCATCGAATCCTTCGACCAGCTCGAGAAGTTCTGGTACGACGTGGTCCAGAAGGAAGGCATCCCAGGCTACATCAACCGCAACTCCCCCTTCGACGTGCTCGGCGCGCCGACCGGCGCCTTGTACGCGCAGGGTTGGGAGTCCCCGGACATGCTGCCCCTGTACTTCTCGAGCAGTTCGCTGATGTTCGTGCCGTCGCCGACTGCCGCGACGACCGGCTCGACCGACGCAGTGCCCTTCTGGGAGCACGGCCCTTACGTGGAGTCGCTGCACCGCGTTCGGAAGTACTACCAGGACGGCATCGTCAACGCCGACCGGCTCAATGCCGATCCATCGGCCCTGAAGTCGCGGTTCCAGAGTGGCGGCGCGGCGACGACCTTCGCCATCACCGACGGCTCGGACACCTCGACGCACCTCGCCCAGCTTGAGAAGGCCGTGCCGGGCGCCACCCTCGCGACCCTGCTTCCCTTCCGAGACGGCATGAGCACCAAGCCAAACCAAACGTTTCAGGCCGACAACCTCGTCGTGGTCAACACGGCGGCGGCCGATACCGAAGCAGCCATGCAGCTGCTCGACTGGGTCTCGATCAGAGAGAACCACGACCTGCTGCAGTACGGCGAGGAGGGCAGGGACTGGCGAGCGGTCGGTGACGACGCCTACGAACCACTTAGCGCGTACACCACCTTCCCGAGCTTCGCACTGAGCTGGCGCATCCCGCTCGAGCGCAAGTTCGCGCGAATGACCGAGAGCGAAGAACGCTGGTTCGAGTGGTCGAAGAGTTACGACAACTTCACGCTCGACCCGTTTGCGTCCTTCATCCCAGATCTCACCGAGGTCGAGACCGAGCACGCCCAGATCACCGCGGCGGTCGCCCAGTTCGGCAACCCGCTGTTCGCCGGGGCCGTCGACGTCGAAGCAGGGCTCGACGACCTCAAGAAGGCCACCGAGCAGGCGGGCTTGAGCAAGGTTCAGGAGGAGCTCAATAAACAGGCTGACGCCTACCTCGCGTCCAGGTAATGCCCGCCCGCGGACATCTACGCGAACGTGGCCCGAGATTCCCGGTGCCGGCGGACGGGCCTCCGCCGGCCCCGGGCCAACTTCGAAGAAGGAGCAGCGTGATCCAGTACGCCATCGCCGTCGGGTCGTCCCGACTGGCCGAGCAGTTGTTCGGCTCGTCATATGAGGTCCTTGAGGACGTCGCGGCCCAACGTATCGGGGGTGTGCTCACCGAGTTCGAATCCGACATGTCGCGCCGAGTGCTGGCGCACGTCGAGGTCCTCTTCACCGGCTGGGAGACGCCAGCGTTGTCAGCCTCTGTGCTGCGGTTCGCGCCGAGGCTGCGCCGGGTGATCCATGCGGGCGGTGCCGCCGACCGGCTGTTTCCGGACGGGAACGGCGATGTCGTGTGCTCCGACATGGGTTCCGTCAACGCGATACCCGTGGCCGAGTACACCCTCGCCATGATCATCCTTTCGAACAAGGACACGTTTCGAGCCCGCGAGCTTTACCGCACCCGCCGTTCCTTCATCGATCGGGAGCAGGAGTTCCCGCATGCCGGGAATCATGCCCGCACCATCGGCGTGATCAGTGCCTCACGTACCGGCCGGGCGCTGGTCGAGCTCCTGCATTCATTCCCTTCTCTGCGAACGCTCGTCTACGATCCCCACCTGCCGCCGCACGAGGCCCGTAGCCTCGGCGTCGAGCGGGTCGACCTACCCGAGTTGATGCGCAGCAGCGACGTCGTGACGGTCCATGCTCCCGTGCTCCCCGAGACGACGGGCCTCATCGACGCCGAGATGCTCGCTTACATGTCCGACGGTGCGACACTGATCAACACGGCCCGAGGTGCAATCGTGGACCAGGCGGCGCTCGAGACGGAGTTGCAGACGGGTCGGATCAACGCCGTGCTGGACGTCACCGATCCTGAGCCGTTGCCGAGCACCTCGAAGCTCTACGACCTCCCGAACGTGTTCCTGACACCCCACATTGCGGGTTCGATGGGCACCGAGCTGCGCCGGATGGGTGACGAGGCCGCTCGAGAGCTCAGCCGCTACGTCGAGCCCCCGACGGAGGCGGCGCCGGCGACGGATCGGTGAGCGCCGAGCGCCGAGCGCCGAGCGCCGAGCGCCGAGCGCCGAGCGCCGAGCGCCGAATACGATCTCTATATTGACCAGGGAAGCAGCTCATACGATGACCGACACCGCACCCGTCAGGGCGGCGCGCCTCTCCGACGTGGCCCGACTCGCGGGCGTCTCTGCCGCGACGGCGTCGCGCGCTCTCAACGGCAGCGACCGTGGCGTCCGCGACGTCAACCGGCAGCGGGTGCTCGAAGCCGCGAAGACCCTCGGGTACACGACCAACATCGCCGCACAGGCGGTCGCTCGCGGCCGCTCTCGAGGTGTCACGCTCGTCGTAAAAGGCATCCCGGACGACTTCGCCAACCCGATCATCGCCGGGGTCGTCGGCGCGACCCAACGCCGAGGACTCCCCTTCACCCTGGTCTCCGCCGGCCCGGGGCCGGCCGACCTCGTCGAGGCGGTGAACCTGGCCCGGAGCCATCGGCCGGAGATCCTCATGATCACCGGCGGCCGCGCCACCGACGACGCTACGGTCCCCGACCTGGTCGAGGCACTGCAGAGCTACGAGGCCGAGGGCGGCAGGGTCGTCCTCATCACGCAGGAGGGTCTTCCGTTCGACACGGTTGCCTACGCGAACCGCAAAGGCGGATACGACCTGGCCCAGGCTCTGGTCGGGCTCGGGTATCGCGAGTTCGCGGTCGTCTCGGGAATGGAGCACGGGATGACCCAGAGGGACCGGACCGAGGGGTTCATGGCGGGCCTCGCCGACGCAGGCATCGAATTGTCCGCCGACCGGATCCTCATCGGCGAGTTCACGCGCGACGCGGCGTATGCCAAGACCGGGGAGCTCCTACGACGCAAGATTCCGGTCGAGGCGATCTTTGCTGTCAACGACGCCATGGCACTGGGCGTGCTGACTTTCCTGCGCGACACCGGCAGCGCCGACCAGGTGGCGGTCGCCGGCTTCGACGACATCAAGGCTCTCCGTGACGTCACCCCCTCTCTGACGACGGTGCACCTGCCGTGGGAGCAGGTTGCCGACAAGGCCCTCGCCCTGGCGGTCTCGCCGCGGGAGGGGTCCCCCCGTACCGAGATCGTGGAAGGTCACGTCGTCGTGCGCGAGAGCACTCCTCCGCTGTATCGCTGACATCAAGCTCGTCACCACCTCCCGCGAATCAACGCCGCCCGCCCCACCCATGTCCCGTCGTGGTGGCAAGCGCTTTTCTCACTACCCAGAGCAAGGAGCCCCGTGCCGATGGCGAAACTCCGGTTTCTGACCCTGTGGTCGATCAACGCCGAGCTCGACCAGGCACGCCTACGGGCTCAGGTCGACGCCTTCGCGGATCACGGTCTCGACGGCCTCGTCTGGCACCCGCGGTTCTACCCCGACCTCCCGCCGTACCTGAGCGAGGAGTACTTCCGTGCGCTCGATGACGTCGTGCAACACGCGCACGAGCGCGGGATCGCCGTGTGGATCTACGACGAGGACGGCTGGCCAAGCGGCAGTGTCGGCGGCCGGATGCTCGCCGAGCACCCCGACGAGTCGCAACACTGGCTCGCCCTCGTGCCAACGACCGATCCCGTCGTGACCGGCGAGGCCGTCCTGACCGAGTTCGAGCACGACGGCGCACACTGGTCGCTGCGTCATCGGCGCACCGACGGGGTGGACTACCTCTCCCCCACACTGGGACGACGCTTCGTGGAGATGACCCACGAGGCCTACCGAACGGGACTGTCCGCCGACGCATTCGCGCACGTCGAGGCGTTCTTCAGCGACGAGCCAGAGTTCGGGATGGCCCACCTCCATTCCCTTTTCCCCGAGGCGGGCGGACTCCCCTGGACTCCCACCCTGCCCGCAGAGTACGAACGCCGGTACGGAGAACCGCTCCTGCCTGCCCTCCCGGCAGTCCTGCTCGACCGCGAGGACTCGGCCCGCATACGAGTGCAGTTCTGGGAGCTGCTCTCCGATCTGCTCACGGAGCGGTTTCTGCAGCCGATCCGCGACTGGTGCGACCGACACGGCAAGCTCTTCACGGCCCATCTCAAGGGCGAGGAGCACCCCTACTTCCAGGTCGCCACTGTCGGATCGGCGGACCGTCCATTCCGTGCGATGTCCCTGCCTGGGATCGACTCACTCGGTCGCCCACCGGGCAACCACTACTTTCCCCGACAGGTCTCGTCGGCCTCGCGCCAGTGGTCCTCGGGTCGCGCCATGGCCGAGACCTTCGGTGGCTCGGGCTGGGGATCGACACCGGCGGACCTCGAGCGGCATCTGCGCTGGCTCTGCTCGCACGGCATCACGGACGTCGTGCTGCATCTGAGCCAGCTGCGCCTGAACTCCGGCGCGCTGGCCGACTGGCCGCCGTCGCACCCTCTGCACCTCACCTGGTCGGACGCGTACCCCGTGCTGCTCGACCGCCTTCGGCGCACGGTCGCACCGCGGCCACCGGCGGACACGCTGCTCGTCTCGCCGCACCGCGCGATCGCCGCAGCCTACCGACCGCGGGAGTGGCCGCTGACCGACGTGCACGCGGCCCGGACCTACCCGGACTCCGTCGCCGGCGCACTCAACGACGCGTTCCTCGACACGGTCGACGACCTCGCCGCCGCGCGCGTCGCGTACGACGTCGCCGACGAACGCACCGTCAGCGAGTACGGGGCCGTGGTCGACGGACGCCTCCGCGTGGGCGCCGCGCAATACACCAGCGTCGTCCTGTCGCCGGGCGCCGAGCTCGACCATGCGATACGCGCCGCCGTCGCGCCGCTCGTCGTACCAGCAGCCGGCGGAGCACCGACGGCCGACCAGCCCGTCGAACAACCTGCACCCCGATACGCGTCTGAACCCGTCATGTGGCGCCTGACCGACATGGAGAACGACCTCCTCCTCGACGTCTCCGTCCACGCCGACGGCATGTGCCACGCGGCGATCCTGTCCCACCTCGATCGCGCGACGTGCGTGACCCTCGAGCTCGCGGACTCGGTCACCGCCTTGACCATCGACGGCGTAGACACTGCGTGGAAGGACGAGGGCGACGGCGCCAGGGCGACGCTCACGCTCCCCGCGGGAGAGAACGTCTCGCGGCTCGCGTTCCGCCCGGTCACCTCCGCTGTCGCCGTGTACGCCTGGGTATGCGGCGGGTTCGCCGTGCAGGTCGACGCACCGTTCGAGCCGGACGCCGTGGGCATGGTCGCGACAGACGGCCCGTTCGTCCTCGTGGACCTTGCCGCCGGACTCAGTCGGCCGGACGCCACTTCACCGAGGGATGACGGCACTCTCGACCTGCTCGCGGCAGGGATGCCGTTCCTCCGCCGACCGGTGACGCTCACAACACAGGTCGCTCTCGACAAGCCGGCGTCCGCCGTCGTGCTCGACTACCTGGCGGCCGACGCGGTGCGGCTCGCGGTCGACGGGACCGACCTGGGCTGGCATTGGCCCATCGACGCCGCCGCGGGGCGCGTGGTCGTTCCTGCCGTCATCGGGCCCGGCACCCACGAGGTACGCCTCACCGTCGCGGGCAGCACGTACAACGCCTTGGGCCCGCACCACTACCTGAGCGGCGACGCCGACACGATCAGTCCGACGCAGATCGCAGGTACGAGCAACTTCCTTGATCCCCACCTCCCCTCGCACACCCACGACCGCCGCTGGCGCTTCCGCCGGCTCTCCGTGCCAACAGCCCTCGGGCTGGTTCCCGCCGGGAGTGCGTGACCCGGACCGGTCGGATCGCGGTCCATTCCCCAAACACGACAACGGAGAACTCATGACACTCACGCTCGACATCGATGCCCGCACCGGAGGCACTCCGCTCGCACATCATTGGAACCTCTGCGTGGGCGCGGGGCGCGCCGCCGAAGGGCTGCGCGCGGACTGGCAGCGACATCTTGCCATCGCTGCCGCCGACTGTGGCTTCCGCTACGTGCGCTTCCACGGCCTCTTCCACGACGACATGTTCGTCTACCGGGAGACCGAGGGCCGTGTCACACCGACTTTCCACTACGTCGACCTCGTCGTCGACCCCATGCTCGCGCTCGGCGTGAAGCCCTTCGTCGAGCTCGGCTTCTCACCCGGCGCACTCGCCAGAGAGCAGGGCACCGTGTTTTGGTGGCGCGGACACGGCTCGCCGCCCGTCGACCACGACCGTTGGGCGGCCCTGGTCCGCGCGACGATCGAGCACTGGATCGACCGTTACGGGCTCGACGAAGTCCGCACGTGGTACTTCGAGGTCTGGAACGAGCCGAACCTGGCACCATTCTTCCGCGGGACGCGCACCGAGTATTTCGAGCTCTACCGGACCACGGCGCTCGCCGTGAAGTCCGTTGACGGCGAGCTGCGCGTGGGCGGCCCGGCGACGAGCAACTTTGTGCCGGACGGGCGGTTCGACGGCGAAGCTGAGGACCATGCTCAGCACCGCGCCGTCCTGGAGGCCGATGATCTCGGGGCCCTGGACTGGCGACCCGTGTGGCTCGAGGCGTTCCTCGAGTTCTGCCATGACCGGTCGTTGCCCGTCGACTTCGTGTCGTGCCACCCCTACCCCACCGACTGGGCGCTCGACGAGCACGGTCAGGGCGCCAAGCTCACCCGCCCCGTGGAAGCCACCCCACGCGATCTGCGCCTGGTGCGCCGGATCGTCGACGACAGCCAGTACCCCCAGGCCGAGATCCACCTGACGGAGTGGAGCTCCTCGTCGAGTTCCCGCGATCACACTCACGACTACCCTCAGGCCGCCGCGTACGTCGTCAAGGCGAACCTGGAGTCGATCGGCACCGTCGACTCGATGAGCTACTGGACGTTCACTGACATCTTCGAGGAGGACGGTGCCGGCGCTGAGCCCTTCCACGGGGGCTTCGGCATGCTGAACCAGCACGGGATCGCCAAGCCGACGTTCCACGCGTACCGCATGCTCGGTGAGCTCGGGGACGAGTTGCTCGCGCAGGAGGACGGCGTGGTGGCCACCAGGGTGCGTCGCGACGCCGATGGCGAGGACGTCAAAGTGGCGGCGGTGGCTTACCACTACCCGGAAGAGGTCACACTGTCCGTCCCGGCGTCGTTCGAGAGCCGGGTCGTGGCCGACGACGTGCTCGCCGCTGGCTCGCCGCGAGCGGTCGACCTGACGTTCGACGGACTGACTCCTGGCGCCATGTACCGGTGGGAGGTCCTCGACCCGGCCGACGGATACGTCGTCGAGACGTGGCGCGCGCTCGGCGAGCCGCTCAACCTCTCCGGTGACGAGGCCCGGACGCTCAGTGAGGACGGCCGGCGCACACGTTCCCGCATCCTGACCGTCGGGCCGGACGGGCGCCTGCACGTCGAGGCCGTGATCGGGCCGTGGAGCATCGCCCTGCTCGCGCCGGAACCAGCTGCGTGAATTGCCTGCGTCTCACCCGCACGGTGGCGAGCGCTCCGCGGCGCGGCACAGTACTCGCCCTGCACGGCATGATGGAGAGCGGCGAGACCCTCCGCCCGGCGAGCGAGGTGTGGGCTGCCGACGGGTGGGACGTGATCGCACCGGACCTGCGCGGGCACGGAGGCTCACCCCGCTGGGATCCGCACGACGATCGCCATCCCGGCGACCGGCTCACCGACGACGTCCTGGACGTCCTCGACGAGATTCTCGACCAGCCGGAGGCCACCGGTCCCGTCGTCCTCTTCGGTCACTCGGCCGGAGGCGGGATCGCCGCCGCTGTCGCAGCGAAACGGTCCGAACGGGTGCACGGGGTCCTGCTCGAAGACCCGTTCTGGCGGTTGCCCGTGACGCGGCACCAGGATCGCAGAGTCGCGCGACGTGCGTACGCGGAGCTGCTGATGCGCCAAGCCCTGGCATTCCCCGAGCTGGTGGAGAAGGGCCGGCGTGCCCACGCACGCTGGGATCCGGCCGAGCTGCCCGCGTGGGCGCGGGCACAGCACGACGCGGACTCCGCCCTCGTGCTCGACGGTGACGTCATCCCCTCCCCGCCTTGGCCGGACATCCTGTCCGCGCTGGACGTCGCCGGAGTCCCGGTCCTTGTCATCACCGGGACGGGGGCGCACGTCGGTATGACCCATGAGCACCGGCGGCTGCTCACTCACCACGGGGCGGACCTCGCCCTCGTCGACGGCGCATCTCACTTCGTGCGCCGCGACGACCCGACGGCGTTTTTCGAGCTCACCGGGACGTTCCTCGCCGCCATGACGACCTGATGCGGCCTCCGGTGGCGCGATCGACTGAGGCCTCCTCAGCTGTCAAAGAAGATGTGCGGGGCCCGGATGTCCGGGCCCCGCACATGCACTGGCCGACGGGAAGATCGGTCGTCAGCCGGCTATCAACTCACCTCGACAAGCCCCTCCAACGCTTCGAGAAGTGCAGTCGCCGCCGCGTCCGTCGCCTCCTGGTCAGCGTCCGAGAGCTCCCTCGCCGCCGCGACCGCTTCCGCGACGCGGTCCCACGACTCACTGGTGTAGTCACCCGGTTCGAGCGCTTCCGAACGGTCCACCAGCACGTCGAGCAGAGTGGCATCCACCTGCGTGTACCAGTACTCGATCTCCGCCACGCTGGAGGAGGTCCCGGCCGCGCCGGCGTATCGCAGATACCGGAACGACTCCGGTTCCGGCACCTGGATCTCGTACCACTGGCCGCGAGAGGTGTCGACCTCGGTGAATCGCCCGATCTCCGTCCACGTCTCCCCGTCGTTCGACCCTGACACGGTCGCGTTCTCGAGCCGCGCGATCGTGTCCGGCCGTGCAACCTGCGGGTACGCCTTAATCGTGGAGACGGCCGCCGCAGTCGATTCGAGGTCCACCTGGATCCATGAATCGTCCGCGGAGCTGAGGGTCAGGGAGGTGTCGATGCTCCCGTCGAAGGCGATCTCGCCGACCTCGTCCTTCGGCAGGCCGCCTCCGTGCTCTCCGTGCGACGTCGTGATCGTGGCCGTTTCCAGCACGTCGATCTTGACGAGGTCGATGCGCTCCTCGAGGCCGTCGAGTGCCGCGTAGAGCGCGAGGCGAAGCTCGGCACGGTCACCAGTACCGGTCTCGAGAGCGCTCTCCGCCGCAGCGATCGCCTCCTGGAGGAGGAAGAAACTGCCACGGGTGAAGTCCTCTGCGGGCAGCTCCTTGGCACGACTGACGAGTTCGTCGAGGGACTCGCCCCCGACGGCCGCCGGCCTGCTGACCGTCGTCTCGCCGTCGATGGCCCGCGCGACCACGGCGTACGCCGTGAACTCCGCCCGTGCCGTGTCCGTTAGAGCGAGCGTGTACCGGTCCTCGAGGATCTGCTGCCACCCGCCCTCACGGGGATCGGTCCCGGCATCGGCCGGGTCCTCGGTCCGGTAGACGTCGAAGGCGACCGCGTGGACCGGCTTCGTCCACGCCAGGGAGGCCTGGTCGCCGTTCTGTGCGACGCTCAGCTGCGGCACGTCGGCAGGCAGCTCCCGCGCATCGAGCCCACGCAGCGTCGTAGCCGACGTCGCGACGGCACCGGCGTGCACGACGGCCGGCATGGGGACGGTGAGTGACGCCAGTCGACGCCAGCTCGTGCCGTCGGCCGACGCTTCGGCGGTGACCACGTGTGTGGAGGCGTCTCTGGTCAGCCGCACGTGGCGGTACGTCGAGGCAGGCAGGTCGGCGATGTCGTGCACCAGCGGGCTCACCACTCGACCGCCGCCCACGCTAGACGTGCCACCGTCGGAGCGGATGTCCGCGCGGGTGTCGAGCGTACGGGTACGCAGCTCGAGCAACCCGTCGCTCCCGATGCCCAGATGCACATACCGGGCAACCGGGTCGAGGTCGTCGCGGAAGGTCACACCCGTCCCGACGGTCGAACCGTCGAGCGTCGCCGACACCTCGGCGCTGCCGGCGACGAGTCGCGTCACCGCATACACCGAGTCCTCGAAGAAGCGGAGCGGCATCACTCCGTCTTCACCTCCGGCGTAGCCCTCACCGGTGACGTCACGCAGCTTCAGGACGGGCCCACCGGTCGTCGCCGTACCTGCGGCGCCATCGCCCAGTGCGTCGTCGCGCCATGCCTTGTTCTGCAGGGCGTTCGACCCTGTGGCCCTGGTGGTGACGTCGCGCGACGAGGACGGCTGGGCCGATCCCTCGTAGTTGACGGCAATGACGCGATAGCGCAGCGTGGACTCCTCGGGAGCCTCGCGGTCGACGAAGTGCGTCGTCGAGGTCGTCCCGACCTCGCGCCACGTTCCACGCGGGCCGGACGAGCGCTCCACGATGTACTCGGCGGCACCGGCCGCCGGGTTCCAGGACAGGCCGACGCCGCCCGCACCGGCCGTCGGGACGAGCACGTCGACCTGTGCCGGCGTCTCCGGCTCGATCTCGGTCGTACCGAGCTTCAGCACCACGCCGGTGAACGGCGGGATCACGACCTTGCCGTCGGTGACCTCGTAGCTCGTCCCCGTGATCACGTCGACGAGCTCGTCGGACCGCACGCCCGCGGGCACCTCGACCGTGTGCTCTGCCTCATTGTCGTACTCCGGCCGGGTCGTGTTGACGGCCATCAGGTACTCGCCATACCGGCTGGTGATCAGGTCCGGGAAGGCGGAGTACGGGTGGTCCTCGCGGAAGTTGTCCCGCTCCACTGTCCCGACGCCCGGCTGGTACGTGACGGGCTTGAGCTCACCGGCATACGCGAACGGCCGGTCGTGCTCGGTGGTGTACCGGTCGACGATGGGCGCGTCCTCTGCGGAGTGTGCTCTGAGCACGACGTCCTGGTAGTCGAATACCCCCCGGCTCTCGAGCTGTGTCAGGTGGTCGTAGCCGTCCTCCTGCACGTGCGCGAACCCGGCACCCGCCCAGCCTTTTGCCCGGAAGGACAGCACGGCGTGTAGCGAGGTGTCGCCGTCCTGCACCGAGAAGAGCAGGTTGTCGACGTCGACGAAGCCACCTGTGGTGGGCCGCTCCTCACGGTTGACACCGAGTTGCTCGAGCTCCTTGTCGGTGTACCGATCCAGGTCGGTGTTCGGCAGGACGACACCGGCCGGGGTCTGCCCGAACCGGTCGTAGCCGGCCCGGCCGCTGGTGACGTACTCCCATGTCTGGGGCAACCGGTGGTCGAGCTTGAACTGCGCCAGCACGTACTTGTCGAACGTCGGGAAGTACTGGTTGTCGACGAGCTGCTGTTGGAAGTAGCCCACCGCCATGCGGGCCTGTTCCCAAGCATGGTCCCATTCCGGTCCCGCGTACTGCTGAGGGTGGTTTGCCATGTACTGCTCCAGCGAGGCGAAGAGCAGACCGCGTCCGGTCACAGTGTCCACGGCGTAAGCCGGGCGACCCGGATACCCGAAGGATCGCTCGTCGAGCACCTGCTGGACCATCATCACCCGGTTGCCCTCTTCATCGGTCCCTTGGTACCGGGTGGCTCCACGCGCCTCGATGCTGCGGAGAGCGAGCCGCAGAATCTCGTCGTTGAGCTCCTCGTCACCCTCGTGGCCGAGGGTCCGGTAGAAGTACTCCGCGGCGTAGTTGACGGATTCGCCGTACAACCCCACGTAGCCGTTCTCACGGGTCAGCCCGGCGGCCGTCACGCCCGTGTAGTGCTCGCCGTACGGTCGACGCCGAACCACGTCGCCGTTCGCGTCCGTCTTGCTCGTCGCGAGCCCACGCATGACGATCTTGAGGTAGTCCTCGGTGTACCGGGCGTTGTGGTCGTGCTGCATCAGGCTGTGGTAGGTGTCAATATCCTCGCCGTCCGGCCCAAGCAGCACCTCCTCGCCGAGGAAGGGCCTTGCCCCCAGGGCCTCCAGCAGGATCGCGTGGCTGCGCTCCTTGCCCTCGTAGAACTCAGAGTCGATCACACGCAGACCCTCGGCGGCCTCCCAGGCACCCTCGTACGTGTAGAGAACCTGGTTATAGATGTACGACAGGCGCGAGCGCGCGAAGTCGAAGTTCGCCTTGAGCACCCGCTCCCAGGCCTCGCCCCGAGTCAGCTCGCCGCCCTCCCAGTCGACGCCCGCGATCGAGTTCTCGCCGTCCTCGGTCCCGGTCACGAACGGCTCGTCCAGGAATTCTTCGAAACGTTCCCGGCCGTAGACGTCGTCGTCGGCGATGAGGTTCTCGACGATGTAGAGCGCTTCGCCGAGCGCGCCGTAGTAGCCGCCCCAGTCAGACTGATGGCCGCCGGAGCCGAGGCTTTGCACGTCGCCGTAGTAGTTGCGCGTGTGGTTGTCGACTACCTGGAAGACACGCTCGAGGGCTGCTTCCTTTTCGGCGGTGGTCTGCGCCGGCGACCACGGAGTCGAGATCGCCTCGCTGTAGAACCGCAGCTCATCCTGGTATCGCTCGACCGACAGCACGGCGCTCGGGTCCGCGTCGATCCGTGCCGACATCTCGTTGAAGGCCTCTACCTGTCGCGCAGCGTACGCGTCGATGTGGGCCTGCTCCTGAGCGTCGCTGAGTGCGGGCGCCGCCTGAGTCGTCACCTCGTGGTCGGTCAGGTCCTCCGGCTGTGCGGCGACCGCCGCACCGACGTGGGTGAACGCCTCATAGTACGGCCGAGAGGTGCCGCCGACGGGATCGTAGTTGTTGTAGGGACGCAGGATGACCTCGACCTGCTCGCGGCCCTGTGTGATCGACAGCGGGAGCATCGACGTGGTGAAGATGAAGCGCCCCGGCAAACCGGCGCCCGTCCCGGCGTCGATCGCGGGGTGGTCCCCGGCCTTGCGGTACTGCACCTGCTGGCCGTCGACGATCAGGACCGTCCGCAGATCCGTGGCGTCGCCGCCCCACAGCTTGAGCGTGAGGTAATTCTGCTCCGCCGGATCGACCTTGAGCGTGAACGCGAGGTCCCCCAGATAGTTGCGCTGGGGCTCATAGGCATCGGAGACCCGGGCGGACCTGCCCTCGGCACCCTTGACCACGTGGCTGTGTTCGCCGCGGAAGTCGTGGGCGGACTCGGACGCGGCGTCACCGAACACCACACGGTCGATCGCATCGGGTCGTGTCGGGTTGGCGGCAGCGGCGGGCATGGCCGTCACGAGGCCCGCCAGGGCGGTGGCCAGCGCAACGACGAGGGCAATGATGTGCCGGGGACCCCTCAAAGGCACCGGTCTTGTTGTCGTGGACATGGAGCTCCCTTGCTCGGAGTGGATCGCTCTGACTTAGACCCCTCGAACGTTTGATCGTCGCCGAGGAGCGAGACATTCATGCTCCTTTCATCATCGGTGAAGCAGAATCCGACGGGCAGTGACCGAGAGGCTTCCGGCTTCGTCGTCGGCCACACCGTCCTGACGTTGCACGACGAACCCGGAACCGGCCCCTACGCGGATGGCGCCGTCCCTCGTGGCCTCGCTGCCCGGGCGCAGGCTCACGACCGCGGACGCGACGTCGCCATCCCAGACCAGCTCGTGCACGACGACGCCGCCGCGGCCGCACAGCCCTCTGATCGAGCCTCGCCGCCACGCCGTCGGCAGAGCCGGCAGCAACTCCAGCTCGGACGGCGACGAGCGCAGTAGCATCGCGGCGACCACTGCAGGAAGGGCACCGCTCGCGTCCATGTTGAAGATCTCGCCCGCGTCGTGGGTGGAGACCATGCCCGGCTGCCAGTGGTCGATCGCCAGCCAGTGCACGCACTGCAGCGCTAGCTCGGACTCGCCGAGGGTGGCGGCCGCAATGCCAAGCTGGGCGAGGCCGAACGCCATCTCCATGTGCCCGGGGGGCGCCCACGGCGCTTCCGCGCGCCACGCCACACGGGTGCGCACGAGCGCGCGCGCCGCCGCACGAAGGCGCGGGTCGCCGACAGCCTCGTCTCCTTCGTAGAGGAACGGGTGCAGGTGGGACACGTGGCGGTGCGCGTGCTGCTCGCCCGCCCGGGGGTCGATCCACTCGGCCAGGGTGCCGTCATCCGCCACCCGGTAGGCCGGCAGCGAGGCCCTCAGGCCGACCCACCGTGCGGCAAGGTCACCCTCGCCGCGAGCTGTCGCGAGGCGTGCCGCGATGGTGGCTGCGTCTCGTACCGCGGCAACCTCGCTCGTCGCGTCGACGGCGAGCGGTGTCGTCAACCCCCGGGGCGAGTTCTCCGGTGAATAGCTCGGTACGACGTGGCGGACGCCGTCGAGGACCGGCAGCGCCGTCTCGTAGAAGGCCATGACGCCGTGGGCGAAGGGCCACAGCCACGACTCGAGGAACGCGGTGTCGCCCGTGGAGCTGAAGGAGTCGTAGGCGATCCGCAGCAGCCAGGCCCCGCCACCGATCCAGTACTGGTGCGGATACGCCGGAGAGAAGTGGTTCGCGTGCCCGTTCGTGCTGACCCTTGCGGGGACGTGGATGCCGGCGGCGCCGAACAGGCGCTCAGCGTTCGAGGCGAAGTCGGGAAGGATCCGGTCGAGCAGGCGCGGCACCGCAAGCGCCAGCTCGGGCGTGCCGGTCGCCACGAGGGCCGCGGCCGTCCCGACCGGCACGTTGCCGTTCAAGGTGTAATCGCCGGACCACGCTGGCGCGAGAGTGCCCTGCCAGACACCGACTAGATTCGCGGGGATGACGCCCGTCGACGAGACGATGTTGTAGCGTCCCGCTGCGTAGGCGAGCTCGACCGCCGCCCGCTGGGCGCCCTCGTCCCCCGACCGCGCGAGTTCATGGACCTTCTCCGTCGGGACCTCACGGAACGCCGCTGCCGCGAGGTCAAGGCTCGAACGGCCGAAGAGTTCCCGGTGGCTTATCCCTACCGCATCCGTGTCCGGACCACCGTGGCTGGTCGGGAGGTCCGCGACCGACGTCGCCAGCTCGAGCACCAAAGGATCCGATGCGCTCGTCCGTGTGACGACGAGCCCGGCTTCCCCGACCGTGCCGACCGTACCGGTCACGCTCAGAGCCTCGACGGTACTGATCCCTGTGGGTCCCGCACCGTTCGGCGCCGAGAGCTTCAGAACGAGTGTGCGCTCACGTGGTCGGAACACTCGGGACTCGAGCCTTTGGGTGTAATCGGTGGCACGCAGCCCTCCACCTTGTTGACCGCTCTCGCGCACCCGGTCCACAGTGACCCGGACGTTGCGGGGACGCTCGGAGTGCACCTCGATCCGGAAGGTGTTGCGGATCCGGTCGGCGCGCAGTGTGATCCGCTGGGCCCCGTTCGCCTCGTCCGTCCAGGAGATCTCGATCGCGGCGGCGGCCATGTCGACCAGTCGGCGATAGCTTCCGGGCGTGGCGTGGCCCGCATCGCCTTCGATTGCCACCGAGGCGATCGGCAGGAACGGGTTCGTCATCACGCCCTGCGGGTAGTTGTCCGCTGCCAGTTGCGTCTCGACCAGTTCGGCGGCCCGGGCAGATCGGCCCGCCAGGACCTCGCGCCGCACCCCTGGCAGGATCCCGGCGAGGAACGGCGCCACCGGTGCGGGGTTCAACCAGGGGAAGAATTCCTCGTGGGTCAGTACCACGTGGTGCTGACCGGAGTGGCCGTGCAACAGGGCGCCGGAGCGCCCGGTCCCGACGACGACACCGTGCTCCCAAGTCGGTGCCGACTCGCGGCTGATGAAGCGCGAGCGTCCGTGCGTGCTCGGCAGGTTCATGCCATCGCTTCGATGACGGCCGGCGTCGGCGTCCGATTCTGGTCCCAGGCCTGGAGGGCGGTGGTCCGGAGCGTCCAAGCGGTGAAGTCGGCCGTCCAGGCGCGGTCGACCGTATCGTGCGCGCTGACGCCGACCATTGTCCCGGTGAACCGCAACCTGCCGGCGTCGTCGGAGAGTTCCGTGATGTCGAGCTCGTCGCCCAGGCTGACGCCGTCGACGTCGAAGGTGACCTTCGTTGGCTCGATGGTCGCGGCCAGTTGCACTGCTCCCGCGGGTGCCAGGTCGTGCGTTGCGACCGTTCGCCGTCCCGTCGAGTCGCGTTGGACGAGCGCGACCACGCGCCGGCCGCCGCGTCCCGACCACTGCTGCCCGTGCTGCGCTTCGCCGATCGGCTCTGCCCAGGTCACGTGCAGCGTGAGGTATGCCGTCGCGTCGTACATGAGGACGAGTCCCGCGGATTGCGTGAACGTGGTCGGTTCGGCATCGATGGTGACTTCTACCTGGGCCTTGTGCTCGGCGAGCCGTTGGGCGACGAGCGAAACCGCCCAGTGGGATTCGGGCCCGTGCTGGCCGACCAGCCGCAGCCATCCCGGACGCGTCGTTGTGTCCGCCCAGTCTCCTGGGGGCGATCGAAGGGTCGACCACGGCCACGACGTGCCTAAACCCTGCACGACGGCGTCCGGTGCGGGGGCCGCAGCCCGATGCTCGCCGTCGACGGCGATCTGCACCTCGGGGTGATGTCCTCCGGAGCGGAGTCGCGGCCATCCGTCAACCCACGTGATGGGTTGTATGACCGTCTCGCGCCCGAGGGGGCAACGGGGCCCGTGGGGGGAGTCGACGGGTCGCGACGCGAGCATCGTCGCGAACCACGCGCCGCTCTGTGCCTCGACGAGTTCGACGTGCCCCGTCTTCTGCAGCGGGGCATCCGGCGCGTCACGCGTGGTGACGAACGGGCGGTGGTCAACCTCGTATGGTCCGAAGAGATTCTCGCCGCGCGCGACGAGCGCACCGTGCTCCCAGCCCGTGCCGCCCTCGGCCGCGACGAGGTAGAACCGGCCGGTGTGGTGGTAGAGCTTAGGACCTTCCAGGAGGTTGTCGCGCTGGAGGAGAAGTCGGGTGGTCCCGACAGGTCGAGCGCTGTGCTCGTCCAACTCGACCTCGGTTGCCACGATCCCGTCGAATCGCCGCCCTTCGGGTCGCGAGTCGTTCTGCAGATTCAGTAGGTAGTGACGCCCCTCGTGATGGAAGAGTGACGGGTCGAAGCCATGACTTGGCAGGGCGATCGGCTCGCTCCACGGACCGCCGATCTCTCGCGCCCAGGTGGCGTAGACCGTGAGGTCGAAGTAGGCGGCGGCGACTGACCTGACGATCGCGTAGGTCACCCAGAACCGGTCACCGTCGTGACTGAGCGACGGCGCCCATACCCCGCCGCTGTCCGGGAGCCCGGCCAGCGAACCACCGGGCGCCGCTGTCGTCACGCTCCCCACGTGCTCCCAGGCCGCGAGGTCGGCGGAGCGGTGCAGGGGGATCGTGGGGAACCACTGGAACGAGCTCGTCGCCACGTAGTACCAGTCGTCGACTCTGATGATCGACGGATCGGTCGCGAACCCACGGATGACCGGGTTGACAATCTCGAGCACGCGAAGAGAAACCTCCTATAGACCGATCATCAGCTCTAGGACTGGAATGCGCTTGCCGTATGCCGTTACGATCCCGGCGCGAGGGCCGACCGAGCAAGCATCGAAACTTTCCGGGGGCGTTTCCCGACGATGTCGCGCTCCTTACGGGCACGTCGGTGGTCCGCAATGATGCGAGGTGAAGCGAGTGACGAGCCGTTCAAGCAACGCACCCACCCTCGCCGTCGTCGCAAGGGCGGCCGGGGTATCCGTACCAACCGTCTCCAAGGTCCTGCGGGGACGCGCCGACGTGGCAGCGAGCACCCGTGACCGTGTCACGATGGCGCTGGACCGTTTGGGTTATCCACGGCACACGTCTTTGATCGAGGTGGCGCCCGCCGGGTCAGTGCTCATCGACGTCGTCACGCACGAGCTGAACACGGCGTGGGCAGCGGCTCTGCTGACGGCGGTCGAGCGGCAAGCGCGCGAGCGAGGATTCAGCATTGTGGTGACGGCGCTGTCCCAGCGTAAGCCGTCGTCGACTCCCTCGCGCCAGTGGCTGAATCAGGTCGCCGCCCGAGGCTCACGTGGGGTGCTCGGCCTTCTGGTGAGCTTCACCGAGCCGCAGGTCGACTTCCTGGCTCGCCACGGCCTCCCGTGCGTCGTCGTGGACCCCTACCGCATACCGGTGCCCGGTGTTCGCTCCGTGAGGTTACGTAACGTCAAGGCCGAGCGTGACGCGACCACCCACCTCCTAGAGCTCGGTCATAGCCGGATCGGCGTAGTTCACGGCAAGCCAGGAGCTCTACCTTCCCAGGAACGTCTCGACGGTTACGTCGCCGCCATGGCCGCCGCCGGATCCCCCCTGGATCCCGCCCTTGTCCGCGGCGGCGGGTTCCAGGTCGAGGGCGGGAAGCGGGCCATGGCCGAGTTGTTGGCGCTGCCGGACCCGCCCAGTGCCGTGGTGTTCGCCTCCGACAGGATGGCACTGGGTGGTTACCAGGCCGCGGCCGATCTCGGATTTCGGATCCCCGACGACGTATCGATCGTCGGTTTCGATGACACACCCGAGGCGGCGCTGGCTCAACCACCACTGACTTCCGTTCGCCAGCCTGCCGACACAATGGCCAGGGCGGGCCTGAACCTGCTCGAGGGCACCGTCACCGCCCAGGAGATCCGTTGCGACGCGGCGCTCGTCTACCGTTCGAGCACAGCGATCCTCACGTCGACGCACTGACCATCCGCCTCCAACCGCTCCACACCGCCATCGCGAGCGAGCGAACCAAGAGACAGTTCCCCCAGCGCGACAACTTCACCCCGCCGGCCCACTGGGCCCCGACCTTTACCAAGTCTGCCGCCGCATCCAGCCACGCCCGAGACCTGACCTTCGCAGATGCGAGCGACCTCGCGGTCACTCTGCTCACGCCCGCACCCTTCCCCGGCAGTGACGACGCCACCTGGCACCCCGAAGCCGCGGCGTGGAGCACGTGAAGACTCTCCTCAGCGGGCAGAGGCCCGGGTTGAGGAGGTAGGGACGTCATCGCTCTTGTTCGTCGGGGAAGAGCCCTTCAGGTGGCGCTGCGTACGGGAGTGGCTCGTAGCGGTTGTTGGTGTCTTTGACGCCGTGGAAGGTGCCGTCGGGGTCCATGAGGGCTGGCATGTGGTGGTCGGCGTGGTCTCGCCACCAGATGCTGGCGCCGGTGGCTGGGTCGAGGCGGTGGTGTTCCCAGGCGTGCCAGAGGGCGTCGAGGCGGCTGATGGCCTCGCCGTACTTCCACCACTGGGCCGACCAGACCCGGCGCTGCCCGTCGATGCGGCGACGGTATTGGCAGCGCAGGTATTCGCGCACGAACTCATCGACTGAGCCGTAGTACAGCTGCGGCGCGTCCTCGTCCGCGGTGTCGGCCGCGCTGTCGTCGGCTGGTTCGTCTCCCCAGTCATCCCGACCGGGCGGCGAGTTGGCGGTGTCGGTCATGGCGCCGGCTCCTGCGCAAGCGTCGCGGAGACGGTCAGGGCTTCGGTTTCGGCTTCGTGGATGGTGCGTTCGCCTTGGGGGTCGTGCGCGGTGATGGAGGCGCGCACGGCGTCGGCGTGCGGGGCCGTTCATCCATGGCTGGGTACGGATCAGCGCCGGCCGCGAGCCCGATGCGAGGACGAGGGCGCGGCCTTTGGGCATGGCGGCGAGGTCGGCGACGTCGAGGATCCGTTCGCGCTGGAGCTGACGCGAGACGGTGCGGTGCCCGCGCCCCACGGACAGCGAGGAGGATTCGCGGTCGTACTCACCGACCATGCGGGAGAGGTCCTCGAGGAAGGCGGCTTCGCTGACCCCGCCGCCGTAGCACTTGATGTTGGCGGCGGACCACAGCTTCTTCATGCCGGACTCGCCCCAGACGTCTACGCCCTGGGACCAGGACTGCAGAATCGTCATCAGGACGATGCCGCGCGAGCCGTAGTGGCTGTACAGGTTGGGGAGCTCGCGCCAGCGGCAGACGTTGGCCGCTTCGTCGAGCACACCGAGCAGCGGTGTGGCGAGCCGCCCGCCCGGGGACTGCACGGCGAGCTCCTCAGCTGCCTCGACCACCGCCACGGTCAGTGCGGTCACCAGCGGGCCGGCGGTGCCCCGGCCTTCCTTGGACAGGCTGTACAGGGTGCCGCCGTCGCGGACCAGCTCGACCGGGTCGAGCTGCGGCCGGGCCTCTGCCGGCCCCTCGTGGGTGACCCAGCGGGCGATCTGCCGGTTGGTCAGGCAGGACGCCATCTGCTGCGCGGTGCCGAACACGCCCCCGCGCTGCCTATCCGGCGCGAGCACGACCCCGGCGACTTGGTCGGCGGTCAGGTCGTAGCCGTGCTCACGCAGGATGTCGACCGCTTCCTCATCGGTCGGGCGGGTCAGCCAGGTGTAGACCTGGGTGATCGGGCGCCGATCCAGCGCAGCAGCCAGCAGCATCCCTCCAAGAAGGTCCTGGCCGGCTGGGTCGAAGTAGGCATCGGTGCGGGCGCCGGGATCTCGGGAGCCGGCGGCGAAGTGCTCCGCGAGCTTTTGTGCCTTGACCTCATCGGTGACGTAGCTCAGCGGGTCCCACCACCACGTGGCCAGCTCGGCGCAGATGCCCTGAGGGTCGAAGACCCACACCCGCCCGGCCGCGGCCTGGCGCGGTCCGCGGGTGACGTCGACGACGTCACGCTTGTTCGAAGTGATCAGCACCGCGCCGGGGGCCTCAAGGATCGCCGGGATCGCCCGCGAGGTCGTCTTCCCCGTCCGTGGGCCCCACACGTCGAGGTCCATGTCCTCCCACGAGCCGTACAGCTGCCGGCCACCGTTTGACCGTGGGACCGATCGGCACACCCGGGGAGACGCCCTGCACGCCGAGCCGCTCGGCCGTCGCGGCCGCCTGCTTGCGCGATGTGCACATCGGCCGCCAGCTCGGCCTGCGTCAGCTAACCGAGACGGGGATCCCGGGCCGGCCACCCACTTTAGTGAGGAACTTCCCCCGGCCCGGGCGGCGGCTCCGAGTGGCGGCCACGCTTGGTGTCCCACGAGGGCGGGTCGTGCCACTGCTGCAAGAGCTCCTGCTCAGCGCGGGAGAGCTGCACCGCGGTGTTCAGCAGCGGGATCTCGCGCGACGGCAACGCACCGAGGACGACCATGCCGGCACGCTCGACGAGGCCGGCCGCCTTCTCGCGGTCCTCGACCGTCGGCAGCGCGTTCAGGTCACCCATGCTGTGCGAGACGGTGGCGTTCCCGACGCCCTCGTTGCGGTTCAGCCGGCTCAGCCCGTCGGCCAGGTCCACGATGCCGTGCAGACCCGCAGGGCATGTCAGAACTCGTCCTTGACGACGAAGTAGTTCCGGCGAGGTTCGAGCCCCGCGTCGGCGAGCACGTGCGCGATGTTCACGGCACCGAAGCCGTTCGACCAGCACGCCAGCAGCGCCGCGGCCCGCAGATCGTGGTCGGTCTCCTCGATCGCGGACAGGTTGTAGACCACCGGCGCGGCGAGCTGCATCGGGTTCGAGGTGCCGGGAGAACGTCTCTCCTAGGCGGCCGCTCCCGGTGAGCGCGATCAACGACGCCTCGAGGTCCTAGGTGATCCGTTGGTAACGGGTCATGTCGCCCGATCGAGCGCGACGTCGCGCAGGAACCGAGGCCCGTTCGCGAAACGCCGCGCCGTGGCTGGACGAGGCCGAGAACTTCGCGCCGCGGCGGTCGGTAGGTCTCCGGCTCCGGCTCCGGCTCCGAGGCCCGGGCCGGGGCCGGGGCCGAGGCCGAGGCGGAGGTTCGGAGTGAGGCCTCGCAGAATGAAGCGTCAGACCGGCTGGGCGAGCCGCACGCGGTACAGGCTGGACGTCGCGGTCATGTAGAGCCAGTCACCGCGCTCACCGCCGAAGCAGACGTTCGACACGACCTCGGGGACGCGGATGTGCTCGAGGTGGCCGCCGTCGCCGTCGAAGACGTGCACGCCGTCGGCGGCCGAGCACCACAACCTCCCAGCCCGGTCGACACGCAGGCCGTCGACCGCACCGACCGGCGCCCGGACGATCTCGCGTCCGTTCACGCAGGCGCCGTCGACGATGTCGTAGGCGTTGACGTAGGTGTCCTCGCCGGTGTTGGCGACGTACAGCGTGCGCTCGTCGGGGGAGAAGGCCAGGCCGTTGGGCCGGTCCATGTCCGTCACCACGGCGCCGACGGTGCCGCTGCGCTCGTCGTACCGGAAGACGTAGCAGGCGCCGTACTCGAGCTCGCCCGGATGGCCTTCGCGCCCGCTGGGGTCGATGCCGTACGGCGGGTCGGTGAACCAGATAGCGCCGTCCCGCGCGACGACGACGTCGTTGGGCGAATTGAACCGGCCCTCGGCCCACCGGTCGACGAGCGTCTCGACCTCGCCGCCGGCGTCCCGCTCGACGCTGCGGTGACCGTGCGAGCACTGCACCACTCGCTCCGCGGCGTCCAGCGTGCGCCCGTTCTGGTAGCCGGCCGGCTGCGCCTGCACCTCGGTGCGGCCGGAGCGGGCGTCGTACTCGAGCACCCGGTCGTTGGGGATGTCGCTGAAGCGGACCCGGGACGTCGCGGGGATCCACACGGGGCCCTCGGTCCACACGGCTCCCGTGAAGAGTCGCTCGACCTCTGCGTCGGCGGCGAGAAAGGAATCCATGCTGAATTCTTAGCACGGGAGCGGCACCGGGCCGGTCGGCTGCCGGGATCGCGGACAGGACGTGTCCGCGTCGCGCCCTAGCCTGCAGCCATGCGATCGCGCGCGGCCCGACACGGACCGGACCTCGACCGGCGGACGCTCGGCCGGGCCATGCTCGAGCGTCAGCTGCTGCTGCGACGTGCGGCAATGCCCGTCGAGGATGCTGTCGAGCGTCTCCTGGGCCTCAACGCGCAGGAGCCGGACCTGCCGTACCTCGCGCTGTGGAGCCGGCTCGAGGGGTTCACGATCCCCGACCTCAGCCGTGCGATCGAGGACGGCGCGCTCGTCCGATCGACGCTCATGCGGGCGACGCAGCATCTGATGACGGCCGAGGACTTCCGCCTCGTGCGGCCGGCCCTGTCGGAGCTGCTGCGGCGCGTCCAGCGCAACGCCTTCGGACGGCGGACCGCCGGCATCGATCTCGACGCGCTCGTCGTCGAGGCCCGCGCGCTCCTCGCCGACGGCCCGGCGCTGACTCGTCCCGAGCTGGGTCGCCGGCTGGCGGCGAGCCGTCCCGGAGCCGATCCGACGGCGCTCGGCTGGAGCGTCCAGTACCTGCTGCCCGTGGTGCACCCGGCGCCGAGCGGCACGTGGCGCACGCGGGGCGCGACGCCGTTCGTCCTGCCCAACCACACGGCCGCGCCTCCCCGTGCCACCCCTGGCACCGCCGGTTTCGCGACCGCGACGACGGCGGGCGACCTCGCCGTGCTCGTGCGCCGGTACCTCGCGGCGTTCGGTCCGGCGACGGTCTCCGACGCACGGGTGTGGTCGGGCATCGGAGGGCTGCGCGAGATCTTCGAGCTGCTCCGCCCGGAGCTCCGGGTGTTCTCCGACGACGCCGGCCGGGAACTGTTCGACCTGCCGGACACCGACCTGCCGGACGGTGAGCTGCCGGACAAGGACACCCCAGCGCCGGTCCGGCTCCTTCCCGCGTTCGACGCGACGCTGCTGGCCTACGACGACCGCACGCGGGTCATGACCGACGAGGTCCGCGCGCAGGTCTGCGTCGGCGCCGGCGTCGCCGCCACCGTCCTGGTCGACGGGACGGTGGCCGCCACCTGGGAGACCACGCGCAAGAAGCGCGACGTCACGGTCGCCGTCCGGCCGTTCCGGCGCCTGACCGCGGGCGACGAGGAGGACATCGAGGCAGAGGCGCACCGGCTGCTGACCTTCACCGACCTCGATGCGCGCGGCCGGTTCGAGATGCTTCACCCGGGGACGTGATGGCAGCGCCGCAGCGAGCGTTCTGCATCCAGCGCTCGGAGCAGGAGGTCGCCGAAGGGCCGCCGCCGGCGGCCTGACCGGCCTGTGGCACCGGTGGCCTGTCAGGCCTTCCGGCCGGTAACCAGGGCGAAGCCGAGCCGTTCCTCGGCGTCCGCCTCGAGCATCTCGACGACGGGGTCGGTGCCGGTGGCGCCTCGTCGGTCCCGGCAGGCGCGGGACCAGGTCAGCCAGTCGTCCCGGCCGCCCTCCTGCCACCGGGCCTCGACCGGGGTGAGCAGACCGGACAGTTCCCAGTGCCGCCGCCACCAATCCGGCGCGTGCCAGGCCGCCGCCTCCCAGCCGACGACGTCGCGCACGTGGCGCGGGATCCCGGCCTCGTAGGGGTCGGGCCGCAGCGCCGGCGTCGACATGGCGAGCAGTCCGCCCGGCCGCAGCGCGGCGACCAGCTTCGGCAGGAGTCGCACGTCCGTCCCGAAGTACTCGAATGCGTCGACCGAGATGACGGCGTCGTACTCGGCCGTCCCCAGCTCCATCGTCCGGACGTCTCCGGCGATCGTCGTCACGAGATCCTCCACCCCGGCCTCCGACAGCACGGCGCGTCGCTCGTCCACGCCGACCCACAGGTCGAGGCTCACCACGTCGGCCGCGTGCTCGCGGGCGAGGTAGACCGACGTCGCACCCCGGCCGGCACCGAGGTCGAGGACCCGGCTGCCCGGTGCCAGCCCGGCCCCTTCGAGCAGGTCCTCCAGCTGCCACAGCGGGTGCGGCCCCATGTCGAGGTCCATCACCCAGGCCGGGTCGTACCTGGACGAGCGCGGGTAGCGGTCGGGTCGATCGAAAGCACCGTGGGTCACCGGCCGAGGCTGGCACGGCGCGACGGCGGCGGTCACCCGAATTGCGGCGCCGGCCGCCCGTCCACCACCCCGACCCGCTCGGCGAGGAAGTCCTCCCAGGTCCGCCTGCCGACGGCCCGCTCCGGCGCCGTGCCGGCACCCTCGCGCAAGGCACGCGCGGCGCCGCCGGGCTGACGGATCGCCAGGACGGGCCGCCGTCGTCCGGCGGCCTCGAGGTAGCTGCGGACCAGCTCGCGCATCTCGTAGACGCGCGGCCCGCCCATGTCGGGCACGAAACCGGCCGGCTCGCCACGAACCAGCTCGACCAGCCGGGCCGCCACCTCGGCCGTCTCGATGGGCTGGATCTGGTAGCCACGGAACGCCGGCACGATCGGCATCTTCGACAGCGCCGTCACGAGGGTCAGGATCAGGTCGTGGAACTGGGTGGCACGCAATGTGGTCCACGGCAGCCCGGACCCGGCGATGACCTGCTCCGCGGCCCGCTTCTCCGCGATGTAGCCGAACGCCGCCCGGTCCACCGCGCTCTCGACGGGGACGCGGTCGGCGCCGACCACGGAGATGTACACCAGGTGGGGCGAGCCGGCGCGCGTTGCCGCCTCGACGAGGGTGCGGGTCTTCTGCGCGTCGCCCTTGTTGCTGCCGGCGAGGTGCAGGATCGTCTGCACGCCGGCGACGGCCGCCGAGATCCCTTCACCGGTATCGAGGTCACCGGTGAGGTACTGGACGCCGGGCGAGTCGGGCCGCGGGTTGCGGGTCAGGACGCGAACGTCCTGCCCGGAGTCGCTCAGCAGTGCCAGGATGTGGCGGCCGAGGGTGCCGGTGCCGCCGGTGACGAGGATGGGTGCGGACATGGTTTCCTCCGTTCTGGCCGGGAGCGTCGCTCCCGGTCACATCGAGCCCTGCTCGCGGGTCGACGGGTTGTGGATCCGCCGAGGGCTCTCGGTGCCTTCACTGACCTGACACCTGGCAGAAGAGGAATGTGACGGACATGTACGACGACGAGCGGGAGTGGTGGCAGGAGCGCTTCGAGGAGCACCGACCGCGGCTGCGGGCGGTGGCCTACCGGATGCTCGGCTCGCTGAGCGAGGCCGACGACGCGGTGCAGGATGCGTGGTTGCGGGTCAGCCGCACGGACACGAGCGCCGTCGAGAACCTGGCCGCCTGGCTGACCACCGTGGTGGCGCGGGTGTCCCTGAACATGCTGCGCGCCCGCGACACCCGCCGGGAGGAGCCGCTCGACGTCCACGTCCCGGACCCGGTGGTCACGCCCGAGAGCGGCACCGACCCCGAGCACGAGGCGCTGCTGGCCGACTCGGTCGGGCTGGCGATGCTGGTGGTCCTCGAGCAGCTGAGCCCGGCCGAGCGGCTCGCCTTCGTGCTGCACGACACGTTCGGCATGCCGTTCGCGGACATCGCGGCGATGATCGACCGGACGCCCGACGCCGCCCGCCAGCTGGCGAGCCGGGCGCGACGCCGGGTCCGCGGTGCCGCCCCCGCCCCGGACCCGGATCTCGCCCGTCAGCGCGAGGTGGTCGACGCGTTCTTCGCCGCGGCGCGCGACGGCGACTTCGACGCGCTCGTCGGCGTCCTCCACCCGGACGTGCTCCTGCGGGCCGAGGGCGCGGGCGGCCGATCGACCGTCCTCGCGGGCGCCCGGGACGTCGCCGCGAGCGCCGCCACCTACCGGGAGCTGGCACCGTTCGTCCGGCCCGTCCTGGTCAACGGCACCGCCGGCGCGCTCGTCGTCGCCAAGGGGAAGGCGGTCTCGGTCATGGGGTTCACCGTCGTCGAGGGGAAGATCGTCGCGATCGACGCGCTGTCCGATCCGGAGCGTCTTGCGTCGATCGACCTCGGGGACCTCTCGTGAAAGTCGAGCACTACCTGTGAGCGGGACCGAGGTCGATCAATCACCTCGTGCGAGGAGCAGCAGTGGCCGTAGGTTCATGAGCCATGACCGCACCCGTTCCGTCCTCAGCCGACCTCCGCGCCGTCGTCGACGCCCTCGTCGAGGCCTTCGCCGACCTTCCCGACGGCGCCTGGGGCAAGCCCGCCAACGGCCTCGAGTGGGACTGCCGCGACACGGCGGCCCACCTCCTCGACGACTTCGGCGGCTACGCGCTGCAGCTCTCCGGCTCCCGTCCGCCTGCGGAGGGATACCTGCGCCTGGACGAGGGGCCGCCACGCCGCGAGGGCAGCCTGCCGATGATGTTCTGGCCGGAGCCCGACGGCGGGAGCCGGGTGATCGCCGAGTGCGTCGACGCCCTCGGCGGACTGCTGGTGGCGGTGACCGCCACGGCGCCGCCGGAGCGGCGCGGCTGGCACCCGAACGGCGTCTCCGACGCCTCCGGCTTCGCCGCGATGGGCATCGTCGAAGGGTCCCTCCACGGCTGGGACGTCATGACCGCCCAGGGCCTCGATTTCTCGGTCGACGGCGGGATCGCCGAACGGGTTCTCAACCGCCTGTTCCCCGCTGCGCGCCGCAGCGAGGACCCGTGGCAGGACCTGCTCGTCGCCTCGCACCGCACGCCGGAGACACGGGGGCAGGACTGGCGGTGGGACTCCACGGTTCGGGACGACTACGGCGTCTAGCGCGACGGCCGGGACCCCGAGGGCGACGGTTGCGCCCCCGCAGTATGCTGCCGGAGCCCGGGGTACATACCCGAGGGGGTCGAACGTCATGGGCCGAGAACGACGGTCTCGCAGACTCGTACCACTGGTGCTGACGCTCGGCGTCGCACTCATGCTGGGTCCGGTCGCCGACACTGCCGGGGCCACGCCCTCGCGGTCACACGGCGGCACGCTGCGCGTGATGACCTGGAACGTGCACTACGGCGCACCGCAGGGCGGTGACGACGTCGCCGACCTCGAGCGGATCGCCGCCGTCATCCGCAGCGAGAGTCCCGACGTCGTGACCCTCAACGAAGTCCACGACGACGAGGACTTCCCTGGCGGCCACGGGCACCAGCCAAAGCGCCTTGCCGCGCTGCTCGCCGACGACGGCTACCGGTACACGTTCTACGACACCTCCGAGGAGTTCACCCCAGAGGGCTCGGGCACGGACGACTCACCGGGTTGTGGCAGCCACGCTCCGCCACAGTCGTTCTCCTGCGGGAACATGGTGCTGTCGCGATTTCCCATCTACCTCGACCCGGACGACCCTCGGGCCCCCAAGCATGTCACGCTGCCGACGGAGCACGCACACCCCGACGGTCGCCCGCGCCGCGGCCTTCTGGGAGTCACCGTCAAGGTCCCGGGCGTCGGCGACGTCCGGGTGTTCGTCGCACACCTCAGCGCGCCGGCGACCGAGCAGCACGTGGCAGACCAGAAGGACCAGGTCCGCACGATCCTCGAGCACGTCCAGCCGGTCGGCGAGCCGATGATCCTCGCGGGCGACCTCAACATCCGGCCCAGCGACGCGCCGGAAGGGGCGATGGCCAACAGTCTCATCCGGTCCTGGATCGCCGACGCCGGGCTCGTGGACACCTGGACCAGGGGCCACGACAGCAGCGACGGCGTCACGGTCGCGCGGTCCCACGGCAGACCGGGCGGCGAGCACCCCGACCGGCGCATCGACTTCGTCTACGCCTCACCATCCTTCGACATCCGTTACGGTCACGTCTCCCTGCTCGACCCGGCCGCCTCAGACCACCTGCCCGTCGTCATGGACCTGCAGCTCCGGACGCTATCCCTCGACGCGCACGCCTCGGTCCTCGCCGGCGAGGACGGGCTCTCCGGGTGGAGCCAGGTGGCGATCGACCGCGGGAACCGGGTCAGCCTCACTGCGTGCAAGAACGTCGGCACCGACACCGACGACGGCAGCGTGGTGCGGGCAACTCTCCGCGACCCGTCGGCCGACCAGCCGATCGCGTCGGTCGAGGACGGTGGCACCTCACGGGACCGGTGCACCACCCAGACGTGGAAGGGGACGGTCCGGGCAGAGACCGTCCTGGAGTCGTGCGTCGTGCACGGGGACGAGGTGCTGAGCTGTCGCCGGGAGACGATCGGGCCCGCTACGCCCTTGGCCTGACGGGTACGACTCCCGAGCCAAGTCGATGTTGACGGTCTGCCCGTTCCGCTATCGACTAACCCACAAGGTGTTCGACCAGCCCGTCAGGTAGCGGGGAGCACCATGGATCACGATCCTCAGGTAGAGGAACTCGCCGTGTCAGCGGCAAGTATGCGACTTCAATAATGTAACGCTGGTTCGGCGCGGCCGCGGTGAAGTTACGCCCGGCCAGCCGCCACGACCGTGTCGGCCGGTCGGCCGGGTCGGCGACCGGGGTGTGCGCACCCGTGTGCGCCGCAGCGCCAGGCCCGCAATGGCCTGCTCATGCATCACCAGTGCAACATGTTGAGGTTGACCCGTTCGCCCTTGCCGCGCAGCTCGGCGGTTATTCGAGGGCACCCGTAGGCCAAGTCCCACTTGGTGCGATCACCCCCGCTCCGTGCGGCCACACGGAGCCAGTGCTGTAGCCCGCGCCGATGGGTCAGTGAACGCTCAGGATCAAGGTCACTGGGCCCAACCGGCGTGTCCGCACGCTGAAGCCCGCAACGTGCGCTCATGGTGGTTATCCTCAAGCGACAACCTGGGATACTGGATGATCATCGCTTTCGAGACGAAGTGGCTGCGAGAAGTTTGCGAGGACGGTGCTGTGGCAGTCAAGGAGCTCGGCTCACCCGCTGCTGAGGCCCTGCAGCAGCGGCTCGCCGATCTGCGCGCAGCTGAGCGCATCAGCGACCTGATCGTGGGGAATCCGCGAACGAGCGGAGCCGGCGACGCGACATTGACGATCACCCTCACCGACACCGTCGACACAATTTGGTTGGTGAACCATGCCAGTCCCCCTCGAGAGGAAGGCGGGCGCGTCGACTGGACGCGCACGCGTCGCGTGCGCCTGTGTGAGATTGCGAGCGACTGAGGTGGTCGGCACAGGATTGGAACCTCGTTGGGCGTCGGCGCCTGGCGCAACAATCGCGTCGGCGCTCTCAGAGCGCGATGTCTCGCCATCGGAGTTCGCAAAGCAAGTCGGCTTGCAAGACACCGAGGTTCAGAGACTCTTGGCCGGAGACCTTTCCATCACGGTGGGTCTTGCGCGTCGGCTCGCCGAGGTAGTTGGAGCGTCGGCGACCTTCTGGCTGACGAGGGAAGCTCAGTACATCGAGGACCGCGCGCGTGTGGAGGCGGATCGGTGGTCACAGGAGCTGCCAATCACGCAGATGGCCTCATTTGGCTGGGTTGAGAAACCGAGGACATGGCAAGAGCGAATCTCCGTCAGTCTCGAGTTCTTCGACGTCGGCGATGTCGAGACGTGGGTGGCACAGTACGACCACCAGGTCGCCTCGACCCGCTATAGGACATCACCGTCCTACGTCCTGGAGTTCCCGGCGACCACTGTGTGGTTCCGGGCGGCGGAGCGCGTGGTCGACACACGGGGAGAGATTCCCAAATTTGATCAGCAGGGTTTTGCCCGTGGATTGCACGCTGTTCGCCACCTAACGCGACAACGAGATCCTGAGAAGTTCATCCCACAGCTGGTCAGCTTTGGTGCCGAGCACGGAGTACACATCGTCGTCGTGCGCGCGCCATCAGGCTGCACTGCAAGCGGAGCCTCGCGCACATACAACGAGCGGCCTCTGATCCAGCTCAGTGCGCGCCACCTGACCGACGATCACTTCTGGTTCACTTTCTTCCATGAGGCAGGCCACGTCGTAAACCACGCGCTAGAGCAAGGATTCATAGACATCTTCGAGGCAGAGGACGACGATATGTTTGAGCAGGAGGCGAACGACTTCTCCACCGAGTACCTCCTTGGATCCGATGGTCGTCAGTTTCGTAAGTCTGGCCCGAATCGATGGAGCCACCGCGACGTCATTCGCGAGGCCGTGGCCCTTGATCTCGCGCCCGGGGTCCTGGTCGGACAGTTGCAGCACGCAGACGTTCTTCCGCATAGCCATCTGAACCGGCTGAAGCGACGCTATGCGTGGAACGGAAGCCGGTTGGTAAGCGCCGACATCCCTTGACGGCCTGACTAGTCAGCCTCGGAACGGCATGAAGTCCTGTGGGCTCTTCTGCCAGTTGCAAAGCGCATCTTCGAGAACGTCGAACGACACGTCGAGTGCCTGCTGCACCGGCGACAGCCTTGCCTCGAGGTCGCGAACTCTGCTTCTACTGCGTCTGCTCCCATCGAGGAGGAGCCGACTACCTGCCAACGGTCCAGTGGCGCCGGAGAGATGTGCGGAATCAGCCTCCAGCTCCACGAGCCCGATCTTGCCGAGCGTGCTGAGAAAGTCGAACCGTGCTGTCCGCCCAAAGCGGGAGACAGAATCGAGTGAGCGATAGAGGCTCGCAAAGCGCTCGCGCGGCGACAGGGCGTCTGGCGCGATCTCAGCGAACCGTTCGGCGTGTGTACCGTCGCCGACCCACGCCACGTAGGTCGCCAGAACCTGACCGGTGCCGGTCCGTTCCCATGCGTTAAGACTCTCGTACTTGCGGTGGTTCCCGAAGCCGCCACCTCGCGCTCGGAGTGCGCTGCGGTTCGCTTCCAACCAGGCCCGCACCTCGACGACATCCGCACTTGTCGACGGCCAGTCCCAGAGATCGCCGTGACCTAGACGGCCGTAGAAGTCGCCGGCGAGTTGCCACCCAGTACGTCGATTCCGCCCAAAGTGCGTAGACAGCAAGACGAGCCAGCATGCTTCGTCGTGGTCACCGCCACGCTGTTTGAGGATCGCCGCCTTTAGCGGGTCGAAATTACTACCCGTGCCGTTCAGCGCGGCAGGGCCGAGTTGCATGCTCCGTAACCGCTGGATGTATCGGGCGCGGCGCTGACTCTCGATCAGTTGGCCGACGAGGACTTCGATAGGAACCTCGCCCGCAAGCCCCGGGAGTAGATCGTGTGACTCCTTCAGGCCGATGAGGATGTCTCGGAGACGGTTTGCTTCGTCCCGGTCAGCGGGTGGCACCATCATGCGTCTGGGCAACAGACTCACCCACTTCCTTCGCTATCTGCCGAACCACGGACTTTGTCACGCCAAAACTGCTCTGAAGGTTGTGGTTGAACCCGACGACACGAACTGGCCGGTCGAACTCAATCCCTCCCAACGAGGTGAGCGTCCCGGAGTACCTAACGCCACCGACCCCTGGGCCAGCTGCTCGAGGCAGTGTCCATCCCGGCACTGGCGTCGCTGACAGATCGACCTGCGAGGAGACGACGAACTCGTTTACGACGGACCGGCCGTTCAAGACGAGAACCTCGACGGGTGAGTCTCGGATAATCTCAGCCAACGTGTTGCGCCCGCGGGCGATGAGCCGGCTTCTAAGGCTGGGAGGTAGGGCGCCCCACTTGGTACCCGTGGCGTAAGCGACGAGGTCAAGGTGAGCCGAACGACGTCCAGTGTAATAGGAGAATCCGCCAACCTTAAGCATCCGTTCGAGCACATCGAACCAATGACGGTATGGGTTGCGATCAAAGTAGTCCAGACACGCGTGCGTGAGCGCCCGGATGTCTCCGCCATCGGCCTTTGACCAATCCTCCAGGGCGAGCGAGCCGAGAGTTGGCAAGCGCCGGCACTGGCCGTCAAGTTCTGCGCCGTCCGGTCCGACGAACTCACGATTGCTCGGATTTATGCCGACAGTTGCGACGGTCGCCTCGGTGATTCGGCCGAAGAACGGAACCGGGCAAGCCCATCGCACTACCTCTGAATCGTATGCGGAATCAAGCTCGTTCACGAGACGCGCCATTGCGCTGTAAAGGTTGGCCACCTAAATGAAATCTCGGAACGAGTCGAGGGTAATCGACCCTCTGATTGCGGTGGCACTTTCCGGTCGCTGTTGTATTTTCCGGGCGACCCATGCAGCAAGCACCCTGGCGAGGTCCGCCCAGTATGCATCTGCCGGCAAGTCGATCGCCTCGAACGGCGTCAGGCTTCGAATCTGGGCTTCGGCCGCGAGGAGCTGCTTGACGTGGTTCCAGGGGTCACCTATTGGCATCGGAGGCATCGGGTTGGCCGTGCTCTGCCAACCCTCGCCGAGGTAGGTCGTCACATCGTCATGGTCCCGATCATAGAGATGCAGACTGCCCACTGTGTGAATGTAGCGGCCGATGTCGACATCAAGTGAACGTGCCACAAGTTCTTGGAGCATTGTGAACGCGAAAACATCGTGAGGCAGTCCGAGGTATGCGTCGTTGGACCGCATGTTCACAACGAGGTGAAGTTCGCCGTCGCGCAGGAGAAATTGCAGCGTGCACGTGCACGGAACGTCCTTATATCGCTCGGGTCCGAGGTCCGTATGGTCGAATATCTGCACGACCGCGCGTCGGGAGGCTGGATTGGCCTTCAGTGAGTCGATGACAACGTGTAACTGTGCTTCGCCAGCGGTACCGAAAAGGCGAGGACCGTACCCGCCGTGGATCGTGCCGTCCGCCTCCATGTCGTCGGCATACTGCTGCAGATAGAAGACGATCGGCGCAGCCGCATTAGTCCCGCTGAGGTACCAGCACAATTCTGCGATCGTCGATACCTCGCGTCGCCGGGTCTCCGTCCGGCTCAGCCGCGCCCGAGGATTTGTCAGTTCGAGGCTAGCACCGACGACCTCCCGCGCGGGACCTCGGGTTGGAGAGATCGACCGGCCGTCGCAGTGGATCGCCTGGTACGTCGAACGCAGTAGATCGTCGAGCGTGTCTTCGACAAGAGATAGAACCATGCGGACCCCGTGGCGTGAGTTGATAGACGTCACCTATTCTCCGGTGCATCCATCTACTCCGCAGCCAAATGGGGTACCGATCGGCTTCCGCCCTATGGCATCCGGGCATGTCCCACCGGCTTCTAGCGACGGATACTTGCACTGCGATTGGCGATCGTGCGCCTGCGCAGCTGTCGGGGCAAGAAGATCTGGATCTCTGGCCGGACAGATGCGGAACCAAGTCGTGACCGTCACTGGACGCGCAATAGCTCGCAAGCAGGCGACTTCCGCATAGTTGCTGGTCACTTACGGGACTGATGTCTCGGGACGTCGAAGACGACCGGCCGATGCTCGGTCATGTCGAAACCGAATCTGGTCACAACGGCCGTAGTCGTGCACAAGCGACCGGTCAACGAGGTCACCGCGGACTGCGGCGTCTCCCGCTCATGCCTTACGAGCTACTGGGCCGATATCGTCTCGAGGGCGAGGCCGACTTCGATGCGGCACCGCCGTCCGCGCACCACACCCATCGCCACGTCGCTAGGAGAACGTCGAACGCGTCCTGGGCTGCGGCGGACCCGACCGCCCGGGCTCACGACGCTAGCGCCGAACTATCGCCTGGCACCTCAGCCGCGATCATGACCTGCGGCGCTCACGCGCGACGATCAACCGGATGCCTACTCGCACACCGGCCTACGACACATCGGCGGGTCCCGACGCCCGCGCACGAACCCGAACGCCACCGCCGAAGCGGTCCGCGCGCAGATCCTGGCACTACGCAACGGGCTCTCCGCTGCGGGCCTGGACGGCGCCGAGTCCATCCACGGCCGTCTCACCCGCCCCCGCCCGCGAGCGGAACGATGACCCGACACACACAGCCACCGAAACAAGGAAGTGACGAGACACCGAGTGAACGATGTCCCGACCCTTTCACATCGGTGGAGCTAGCGGGATTCGAACCCGCGACCTTCTCGTTGCGAACGAGACGCGCTACCAACTGCGCCATAGCCCCGCATGCTCGCTGAGAGCAGGGATCAGGCTAGCACCGCCGACGCCTCGGACGTGAAGTCGGGATGACGCCGGGAGCAGCTACGCGACGCATCTCACACACCGTCAGCGGTCTCCTGCCTGACCGTCGCCAGCTCACGCCTCGCCGTCGGCGGCCTCACGCTGGGCACGCGACCGCTCGTCGTTCGGGGAACGCCAGCCCCGCTCGAAGGGCAGCCGCCAGGTGTAGGGAGCGATGAGCTGGTGGATCTGGTTCGGTCCCCACGAGCCCTGGCGATAGGGCCGGATGACCGGCGGGTTCTCCAGCAGCGGTGTCGAGATCTCCCACAGCCGCTCGATGCCCCGGGCGGAGGTGAAGAGGGTCTTGTCGCCGCGGGCGGCGTCGTAGATGAGGCGCTCGTACGCCTCGAGGACCGAGCCGACCCAGCCGGTGTCCTGCATGGCGAACTGCATCGACAGCTTGTCCAGCTTCATGCCCGGCCCCGGACGCTTGCCGTAGAAGGACAGCGACATCCGGGGCGTGTCCGACAGGTCGAACGTCAGGTGGTCGGGCCCGTGGTCGCCGATGCCGGAGCCTCGAGGGAACATCGAACGTGGCGGCTCCTTGAAGGCGATCGAGATGATCCGCGCGCTCTCGGCCATGCGTTTGCCGGTCCGCAGGTAGAACGGGATGCCCGCCCAGCGCCAGTTGTCGATGTAGCACTTGAGGGCGATGAAGGTCTCCGTCTCGGACTCGGGGGCGACACCGTCGAGGTCGCGGTAGCCGTCGTACTGGCCGAGGACCGCGTCGGCCGGGTCGATGGGCTCGATGGACCGGAAGACCTTGCTCTTCTCCTCCTGGATGCCCTGAGGGGTCAGCGAGGTGGGCGGTTCCATGGCGGTGATGGCGAGCACCTGGAACAGGTGGGTGACCACCATGTCACGGTAGGCACCCGTGGCCTCGTAGAACTCCGCGCGCTGGGCCAGCCCGATCTCCTCTGGCACGTCGATCTGGACGTGGTCGATGTGGCTGCGGTGCCAGATCGGCTCGAACAGTCCGTTGGCGAACCGGAACGCGAGGATGTTCTGGGCGGCCTCCTTACCGAGGAAGTGGTCGATCCGGTAGATCTGCTCCTCGGTGAAGACTTCGTGCAGCCGGTTGTTGAGCTGCTTCGCGCTCTCGAGGTCCGTGCCGAAGGGCTTCTCCATGACGATCCGGCTGCCCTCGACGAGGCCGGACTCCTCGAGGGTGTGCACGACGGCCTGTGCCGCCTTCGGCGGGACGCTGAGGTAGTGCAGCCGTGTGACGTCGCCCTCCCAGCCGGCCTCGGCCTTCTCCACGGCGGCGCGCAGCCCGGCCGCGCCCTCCGCACCAGGCGCCCAGTGGAGACGTTCGGAGAACTCGGGCCAGGCCTCGGACGCGCCGTCGGAGCCGCCGAAGTCGTCGATCGCCTCGCGGGCGAACTCGACGAAGGACTCGTCGGTGTGCTCGTCGAGCGAGGTGCCGATCACCTGGACCTCGCGCAGCAGCCCCGTCTGGAAGAGGTGGAGCAGCCCGGGGATCAGCTTGCGGCGCGACAGGTCACCCGTCGCGCCGAACAGCACCACCGTCGTGGGACTGGCAGAGACATCGTCCACGAGTGCCCTCCTGACGTTTCCGGCACCGGGACGCCGGGCGGCGCCCCGAGCGGGCGGCTGCGCGCCGCCCACCCAGACAGTCTTGCGGCAGGTGCGACCTGACGACCAGTCGGCGCGTCAGGCTCCGGCCGCCCGCCGGCGCGCCAGCACGGCATCGAGGTCGAGCGGCGGCGGCGGGGGTTCCGCGGCGGGTGGCGGGCCGTCCGCCGTCGCCGACGCGGCACTCGGCCGCTGCGGGACGGCCGCCGACGGCGCCTCCTCCACGGTGTACGGCGCCACCTGTCGCCTCGGTGCGTGGGGCTTGAGCGTGTACGACGGCACCGGGACGGGCACCGGGGTCCAAGCCCGCGGCCGTGTGCTCCCCGGCGTTCCGCCGTCGTCCCCGCCGGGCGACGGCGGTCCCTCCGGCAGCCTCGGCTCCTCTGCCGCCGCGGGCTGTGCCTCGTCGTGCTCGGCGTCCTCGGCCCCCTCCTGCGGCTCGCCATCCGGCTCGGTGGCGTCCGGCCCGACGTCGATCTTGATGTCGGCCTTCTCAGACGAGTCGGCCGTCGACCCCGCGGACGCCTCGGCCGGCGACTCGGCTGACGACGCGGCGGACTGCTCAGCCGGCACCTGCGTCGCATACCGACGCCGCTGCACTCGAGGCGGTCCCGCGGGGGCAGGAACCTTGGCGACCGGTCCCGTACGGGCCGCTCGCCCGCGACCCGAGACCGCCTCGAGGCGTGCCGCCGCCCGCGCCATCTCGGCCCGGTCGCGCTGGTCGTTGACGCGGGCCTGCACGGCGGCACGCCGGCCGAGCACCAGCACGGTGACTAGCAGCGCCGAGGGTGCCGCGGCGGCGGCCCAGTGCAGGCCGGCGAGCTCGACGGCAGTCCAGGCCGCGGCCGTGATCAGGAGGAGGGCGGTCGTGAGGACGAGGCGCCGACGGGTGGCTGCCGCCCGGCGCGAGAGCCGAGCTGCCCGTGCGGCGCGCGCGGCGGCCAGCGCACGGGCGTCGTCGTCGACGCGCTCGCCGCGGGCTCGAGGCGGTGTCATGGTGGCCTCCGGTCGTCGGGCTGTAGTGGCGTGCAGGTACGGTCGTGCGCCGTCGGTATGGCCCCAGGAATGCACTGCCTGACCGGCCGCGCCGGTGGACAGGATCCGCAGGTCACCGGAGAAGCGATCGTCCACACGTGAGTCGAGCAGCACCTGCCGGGACCGCACCAGGTGCGGGAGCAGGTAACCGAGGAGGATCAAGGTCAGTGCAACGACCACGTACCCCTGAAGCTCCACGCTCCAACGCTAGGCGCGGACGCACGCTCCCTCGATGAGCGATCGCGGTGTGTCTTACACGCTTGTCATTCAGCGCCTCGCCGGCCGAGCTTTCTTGCCTCGCCTAGGCGACGGACCAGGCCGCCGGGGACCTCCTCCGCGGTCAGGGCGAAGGAGCGGTGGTCGCGCCAGTCCCCGTCGATGTGCAGGAACCGCCGCCGCAGGCCCTCCTCACGGAAACCGAGCTTCTCCACGACCCGCAGCGAGGGGCCGTTCTCGGGCCGGATGTTGATCTCGATCCGGTGCAACCCGACCTCGAACCACGCGTAGTCGGACGCCATCGCCACGGCGAGCGGCGTGATGCCTCGACCGGCCATGTGCTCGCTGATCCAGTAGCCGATCGTGCCGGACCAGAACGCGCCGCGGGTGATCGAGGAGACCGTGAGCGAGCCGACGAGGTCGCCGTGCGCCTCGATCACCCACGGCAGCGAGGTGCCCGCACGGGCACTCGCCTCCCAGCTGCGCCGGTACGCCCGGAACGCGGGCGCCGGCGCCCGGTTCGGTGACGTCGCCTCCCATCGACCCAGCCACCGCGCGTTGGCCCGTCGCACCGATTCCCACGCCGCCCGGTCCCTGCGGCGCAGCGGGCGCAGGGTCACGCCCTCCTCGACGAGGGTGACGGGCCAGCGGGTCGGCGACGTCATGCCGGTCCTACTCGTCCAGCAGCAGGCAGTGGAGCTGATGGCCCTGGCCGACGTCGGTGACGTCCTCGGGCACCACGGCGAGCGCGTTGGACCGCGCGAGCGCCGAGAGCAGCAGCTTGCCCGGTGCACCGACCGGATCGGCGCGGTAGCCCTCCCCCGGGCTTCCCGCGAGGTGCACGCGGACGAACTCGCGTCGCCCGGGTGGGCTGGTCCAGCCCCGGGAGACGGCGGCCTTGACCGTGTCGCGGTAGAGGTTGTTGTAGCCGGCCATGGACAGCAGCGCGGGCCGGACGAACGCCTCGTACGCCACCTGGGCGGCCACCGGATCCCCCGGGAGGGAGAAGATCGGCGTGCCGTCGCCGATGTGCCCGACGCCGAGCTGGCGTCCCGGCCAGATGGCGACGGCGTCGAAGCGAACCGTGCCCAGCGGCGCGAGGACCTCCTTGACCGTGTCGTTCGCGCCGTAGCTCAAGCCACCGGTGGTCACGATGAGGTCGGCTCGCACCAGCTGGTCCTCGAGGGTCTCGCTGAGCTCGCGGCGTCCGTCCGGCACGGCCGCGACACGGAACGTCGCCCCGCCCGCGTCCTGGACCGCCGTCGCCAGGGCGTGCCCGTTCGCGTCGTAGACCTGCCCCGGCGACGCCGGCCGGCCGGGCTCTACGAGCTCGTCGCCGACCGAGACGATGACGACGCGCGGGCGTGGGTGGACACCGACGCGACCACGCCCGGCGGCGGCGAGCAGGGCCACCTGTCGGGCCCCGACCCGCTCCCCCGCCGGCAGCACGATCTCGCCGGCGCGCAGGTCCTCGGCCTGGCGGCGGACGTTCTCGCCCGACCCGACGGCGGCACGCACGGCGACCTCCGCGTGGCCGAAGTCGGTCTGCTCGATCGGCACGACGGCGTCCGCGGCACCCGGCAGCGGCGCACCGGAGGCGATCCGCACCGCCGTTCCGGCGACCAGGCGGATCGGGTCCACCGTCCCCGCCTTCAGCTCGTCGAGCACCCGTAGCTTCACCGGCTCCCGCTCCGTGGCGACGGCGACCTCCGCCGCCCGGACCGCGTAGCCGTCCGTCGCGGCGAGGTCGGCGACCGGCAGGTCGGAGGTCGCCACGACGTCCTCGGCGAGCACGCATCCGACGGCATCCGGCAGCAGCACGTCCAGCGGCGGGACCGGCCCCACCGCGGACAGGCAGGCGGCAAGGTGCTCCTGGACGCTCCTCACGGCCCGGCCGGGGGTCGCGGCGCACCGCCGTCGGGCGTGGAGCTCAGCTCGACGTGACGGCCCCCCTGCAGCACGGCGTGCCCCAGGCCCTTCGCCGAGCCCTGACGCACATGGTGCAGACGGGCGAGCGATGACGAGCGGCGCACCGCGGCGAGACCGGCCGCGTCGCCCTGCTTCTCGGGGCCGGCCTCCGCGATCTCCTCGACGACGTACTCGATGGTCGGCTTGTCGAGGAGGGGCAGCATCTCCTTCGGGATGGCCTTCGTCGCCGGGGCGAAGCGTGTGCCTTGGCCGGCCGCCGGAACGACGGCCTTTCGGGCACGGGATCTGGTTGCGTTCGCAGGCATGTCTCCGAGGTTAGCCGCCCGGCGGTGGCCAGTCGGCCCGGGAGCCTGAGAGACTGGGCAGCATGCACCGCGAGCAGGTGACCTTGCCGATGACGGATGGTCTCGAGACCGAAGATGCGAAGCAGGTGCTCCGGCCGATTCTTCGGGCGGTCCGGGAGCAGCGCTCCCGTCGAGAGCGGGAGCGTGCAGGCGAGTCGCTCGCCGAGAACGCGCTCGTGGCCATCGACGGCGCCGACTGCGTGGCTGCCTACGTCGCTCGGCCCACCGAGCCGAGCACCTACCCGCTGCTCGAGGTCCTTCGTCAGCGGGGCACGCGCGTGCTGCTGCCGGTGCTCGGCCCGGGCCTGAACCGCGAGTGGGCTTTGTACCAGGGGCCCGACGACCTGGAGGTCCGGGCACCGGGCCGCCCGCCGGAGCCGTCCGGCCCGGTGCTGCCGAGCGAGTCCGTGGCCGAGGCTGATGTCGTCATCGCTCCCGCCCTGGCCGTCGATGCCATCGGGACGCGGCTGGGCCAGGGCGGCGGCTGGTACGACCGCGTGCTGCGCCTGGTGCCGGAGGGTCGCCCGGTGTTCGGCATGATCTTCGACGAGGAGCTCATCAGCGACATGTTGCTGCCCGTCGACCAGCACGACTCTCCCGTGCCGGCCGTGATCACCCCGGAACGGTGGTTCCTCATCGAGGGCAGCACCTTCCAGCAGGAGGCGGCCCGGCGGCGCGCCACCGCCTGACCGACGGCTCCCACCGACCGGTGTTCGCCTCGAGCCAGGACGGTGACCTCAGCGCGGAAGGAACCGCCTCGATGACCTCTGCAGCTTCGCTCTTCACCCCACCCGCTACCGGCCGCACACCCGACCCGTCGTTGGCGCACCGCCGCGCGACCGCCACGGTGACCCTGCTGGGAGGCAGCGGGGAGCCGCTGCGGGACCGCGACGTCGTCGTCCGGCAGCAGCAGCACGCGTTCGGTTTCGGGTGCATCGGCTTCGGCCTCGTCGACCACGCGAACGGCGCCTCGACGGACCCCGCGTTCGACGAGGTGTTCGCCGACCGGTGGCTCGAGCTGTTCAACGCGACGACGCTGCCCTTCTATTGGGGCCGGTTCGAGGCCGAGCGCGGCAGGCCGGACACCGAGCGCCTCCTCACCGCGGCCAAGTGGTTCGCCGAGCGCGGCATCACCGTCAAGGGGCACCCGCTGGTCTGGCACACGGTGTGCGCGCCTTGGCTGCTCGAGATGGACAACGCCGAGATCGAGCGGGCGCAGCGCGAACGCATCCGGCGTGACGTCGGCGAGTTCGCCGGCGTCATCGACACCTGGGACGCGATCAACGAGGCCGTGATCATGCCCGTCTTCACGGCCGAGGACAACGGCGTCACGCGGATCGCTCACGAGATGGGCCGCATCGCGACGGTGCGCATGGCGTTCGAGGAGGCGCGTGCGGCGAACCCGGGCGCGACACTGCTGCTCAACGACTTCGACATGTCGACGGCGTACGAGTGCCTCATCGAGGGCGTTCTCGAGGCCGGCGTCCGGATCGACCGGCTGGGCCTGCAGTCCCACATGCACAAGGGCTACTGGGGCGAGGAACGGACGCTGGAGGTCCTGGACCGGTTCGCCCGGTACAACATCCCGATCCACTTCACGGAGACCACGTTGCTCAGCGGCGACCTGATGCCCGCGCACATCGGGGACCTCAACGACTGGCAGGTGGACGAGTGGCCCAGCACCGACGAGGGCGAGGCGCGCCAGGCCGACGAGGTGGAACGGCACTACCGGACGCTGCTGTCGCACCCGTCGGTGGAGTCGGTGAACTACTGGGGGTTCTCGGACCGCGGCATGTGGTTGAACGCTCCGGGCGGTCTGCTGCGCGCCGACGGCTCACCCAAGCCCGCGTACGACCGGCTGCACGGCCTCGTGAAGGGCGAGTGGTGGCTCGAGCCGACGACGCTACGCACCGACGCCGACGGGCGCGTCGCCTTCGAGGGCTTCCTCGGTGACTACGAGCTCGCCCCGGCCGGTCTCCCGGCCACGTCGGTGCGGCTCACGGTGCCGGGCGCGGCCCATCTCGAGGTCCAGCTCTAGCGGCGCGCGGCGCCGACGGTTCCGGAGCGGCCACCGCCGCGACGGGCGCCCGGCCGCCACCGACCAATGGGCGACTTCCCGAAGGCATCACCTGCCAGAGTCCAGCCAAAGAGCCGGCACCGCCCGACGCCGGAGCTCGCCACGCCCGCCAACCGGCCAGCCAACGCCGGGAGAGGCGCCTACTCCCCCGCCTCGAGCGTGAGCTCCACCGCAGCGGACTCCTCGACCGCCTCCCTGGAGAACGGCCACGGGAACGTCTCCCCCGTCGCCCAGGCGTCGATCTGGTCCGTGTAGTGGGTCGAGCCCGGGTGGCCGGAGGTCCCCGTGCTCGTCACCCACGTCGACGCGTCGAGGTCGGCCATGTCGACCACCATCCGCATCGACGGACCGGTGGTCACGGTGAAGTCCGGACGTCCCAGCTCGTCGACGGCGGAGGTGCTGAACGAGGTGGCGTTGACGACCGAGGTGCCGCCGGGCACCTCGACCGGCGTGGGGTTGAACATCCACTGCACCGGAGCCGGCAGCGTGTCGCCGCCGAGAACCGGGTGGGTGGGGGCGTACTGGTGCAGCTTTCCCCACTCCCAGGACGCCGGGTCCTTCCCCATCGTGTTCGTCAGCTCCTGGCGGGCCGTCACCAGTGCCTGGCGCAGGATCTCGTCGCGCCCCTCGACCACGTTCACCGTCGTGCGGTCGTCCCACCACGGGTTCTGCTGGTCCTCCAGCAGCCGCTCGACGACGAGCAGCCAGCGCGCGCCGCCGTCGGCGGACTGGCCGGTGGGCAGGTCGTCGGCGAAGGTCAGCTCGAGCAGGTTCGTCCACACGGCGTTGAAGTAGACGGCTCCGGCGGACGAGGTGTGGGTGGGGAACCCCTCCGCGGACCACACCCGCAGCAGGTCGACGGCCTCGTTCACGAAGCCGTTCTCCACGGGGACCGACACCAGGGCCGGGATGATGGCCGGCCCGAACGGGCTGCGGTTGTCGAGCATGATCTCGTTGGCGCGGTCGACGTCGATCTCCTCGCCCTGCTCGATGTCGTACTCGATCAGCTCGCGGATGCGTTGAGAGCGGTATCCGGCGTTCCAGTCGCTGGTCAGGAACGGGCGCCCGCCACTCGGGGTGACGGCCTGGTTCGCGGCGACGATGAACCCCTCGGCCGGGTTGAGCCGGGCCGGCATCTGCTCGGCCGGGACCCAACCCTGCCAGTCATAGCTCGAGTCCCAGCCGGGCCGCGGCCACGACCCGTCGGACGGCACCGGCGAGTCGGGTACGGAGTTGCGCACCGGGATGCGTCCCGGGGCCTGGTAGCCGATGTCGCCGTCGACGGTGGCGAAGACGATGTTCTGGGAGGGCGCCTCGAACAGCTCGGCGGCGGTCGCGACGTCGTCGGCGTTCTCGGCGCGGTTGAGGGCGAAGACCGCCTCACCGGTGCGTCCCGGAGTCAGCGCCGTCCATTGCAGGGAGACCGAGTAGCTCGAGAAGCCGGCGGGCGGAGACCCGTCCGGCACGGGGACGCTGGCGGCGACGGAGGTCTGGGGCAGGACGTCCGAGACGATCGGCCCGTTCTCGGTGCTGCGCACCTGGATCGACACGGGATCCGCGCCGTCGACCTCGATGGTCTCCTGGCGGATGTCCAGGGGGACGCGGGCGCCGTCGCGCAGATAGGTGCCGTCGTCGTACGTCCGCTCGAGGGCGAAGTCGGTCACGTCGGCGCCGAGGTTCGTGAAGCCCCAGGAGAGCTGGTCGTTGTGGCCGATCACGATGCCCGGCATCCCCGAGAAGGAGAAGCCCGCGACGTCGAACGTGCAGTCCTCCGTCCGCTCGGTGCAGTGCAGGCCCACTTGGTACCAGAGGCCTGGTGCCTCCAGCGCCAGGTGCGGGTCGTTTGCCAGCAGCGGGCTGCCACTGGCCGTGTGCTCTCCCGCGACGACGAAAGAGTTCGAGCCGACCGCCTCCCCCTCGCCCATCATCGTGGGCACCGCGGACAACGCCGCCTCGGCCGCGGCGAGAGCGTCCGCCGCCGGGGCGCCGCCCAGCGCCTCGACGATCTCTGCCTCCTCCGCGGCTGCCGGATCCGGCGGCTCACCGGCCACGGGACTGCTGTCGCCCTGACCGTTCTCCTGCTCCGGGAGGATCGGTGCGTGCTCGTCGTAGGGGTAGCTGGGATAGAGCTCCTCGGCCCGGCCGACCTCACCGAGCGTGCGCAGCGCGGAGGCCCGGCCCAGCTCGGCCGCGTAGTTGCCGCGCAGATCCCACGCCATCGCCTTGAGCCAGGCGAGCGAGTCGACGGGCTCCCAGGGCTCCACCGGACGCAGCTCGGTGGTCGTCCCGAGCACGGTGTACTCGAGCCCGAGCTCGGACGCCTCGCGAGAACCGATGTAGGAGTTGACGCCTTCGGCGTAGGCCTCGTAGAGCGAGCGCGCCTCGTCGCTCAGCAGCTCCCACTCCTGCTCGGCGACGCGGCGCCAGCCCAGGGTGCGCACGACCAGGTCGGCGTTCAGCGCGGCCTCGTTCTCGCCGACGAGCTCCGAGAGCCGTCCGGCAGTCACGTGGCGCCGATAGTCCATCTCGAAGAAGCGGTCCTGTGCGTGCACGTAGCCCTGGGCGCGCATGAGGTCCTCGTCGGTGTCGGCGTAGATCTGCGGGACCCCGCGCTCGTCCCGGTAGATCTCGACGGCGGCGCCGAGCGCCTCGACGGTCTGCGTCCCGCCGTGATCGGGCAGCGGCCGGCGGACCACGGCGACGCCGACCGCGAGACCGGCGACGACGAGCGCCACGACGAGGGCCGGGATGATGATGAGCGCCTTGCGCAGCGCCGAGGATCCGTGCACGTCTCCGAGCGTAACGGCGCGTGTCGCGGGTCACGGTGCCAGCTCGCGGCACGTCGCAGTAGGATTGGCACTCGATGTGGCGGAGTGCCAGCCTCCGCCTTCTCTCGACGGAGGTCCCTGTGCCCACCTATGCCTATCGCTGCACCGCCTGCGGCACCGAGCTCGAGGCCAAGCAGTCGTTCAGCGACGCCTCGCTCACCGTCTGCCCCGAGTGCGGTGGCGCGCTACGCAAGCTCTTCGGCTCAGTCGGCGTGATGTTCAAGGGGTCCGGCTTCTACCGGAACGACTCGCGGGCGAGCTCCGGCTCCTCCAAGTCCGGCTCCACGGAGGGCGCCAAGGGCAGCAAGTCCTCGGACTCGGGCGGCTCCGACTCCGGCTCGTCGGGCGGCTCCTCGTCCGACTCGTCCGGCGGCTCCTCGTCCTCGGGCAGCTCGTCCAGCAGCTCGACGTCCAGCTCCAGCTCGGCGGCCAAGTCCTCCTCCTGAGGTAGCCGCGCCCGCGGCGTCCGGTCCTGAGCGCCGCGCCGTCCACATGACCGCCGTGCCGCCACGGGGTCAACAGGCCCGGCGACGGCGCACCTTCCCGCCCGGCGGTGCCACCTAAGGTCGCGGCATGCTGGTCCGCTCGCACGCTCCGCCGTCGTCCTCGCCGGCCGCGGCCGTACGGCGGTCCCTCTGGCGGTACCGGCACATGGTCGCCGCGCTGTGCGTCGCCGCCGCGGCGGCCGTCGCCCTGGACACCCTGCGCCCGCCGGACCCACCGGTCGAGCCGGTCGTCGTGATGGCGGACGACGTCCCGGCCGGGACCGTGCTGAGCGAGGCCGACGTCGAGGTACGAGAGGCCCCGGCCGGCACCTACCCGGACAGCGTCCTGCGTGAGGCCGGCTCCGCCGTCGGGCGGCCGCTCGCCGTGGGCCTGACCGCCGGGACCGCGTTGCTCCCCACCATGGTGACCGGACCGGGACTGGCCGGGTCCGCACCGGCGGGGACCGTCGTCGTCCCGGTCCCGGTGGCCGACGACGCGACGGCGCGCCTGGCCCGGCCGGGTCAGCGCATCGACCTGGTTGCCGTGGCGGCCGAAGCCTCGTCCGCGGATGGGCCGGCCGCCGTCGTGGCGCGTGGCGTCGTCGTGCTGGCGGTCTGGTCACCAACGGGTGGCGGCGGCATCCTGGGCGACACGACGACCGGCGCGCGCTATCTGTACGTGGCCGCGCGTGAGGAGGACGCTACGGTGCTGGTTGGTGCGGGCGCCTGGGCACCCCTCCGCGCCGTGCTACCGAGCCAGTGATGACCGGAACAACCGCACGCGCAGACAGGAACCGTCATGGTCACCGGATTCAAGGAGTTCGTCTCCCGCGGCAACGCCGTCGACCTCGCCGTCGGCCTGGTCATCGGTGTGGCCTTCGGGCAGATCGTCACCGCCCTCGTCGACAACGTCATCAACCCGCTCGTCGCCGGGCTCTTCGGCGAGCCCAACTTCGACCGGCTGTGGGTGATCACGGTCGGCGGCGCCGGCGAGCCCGCCCAGATGCTGCCCCTGTCGGTCCTGACGGCCCTCACCAACTTCCTGCTCGTCGCGCTGGCGGTCTACCTGTTCGTGGTCGTGCCGATGAACAAATTGGCCGAGCGGCGCAAGTCCGGCGAGGCGGAAGCCCCGGCGGCTCCCGCCGAGGACGTCCTCGTCCTCACCGAGATCCGGGACCTCCTCGCCGCACAGTCCGGCCGGGGGACGCCGAGCCAGTCCTGAGCTGCGGCCCTCCAACAGGCTGCGACCCGCTACGCCTCGGCGTCGAACCGCTCGCGTGCACGTTCGACCTTGGCCATGTTGGCGCCGGTCCAGCCCAGCAGCGCGTCGATGAGGTCCTGGAGCGTCGTGCCGAGCGGCGTGATGCGGTACTCGACCGCGACGGGCCGGGTGCTCGTGACGAGGCGCTCGACCATCCCGTTGCGCTCCAGGCGCCGCAGCGTGGTTGTGAGCGACTTCTGCGTCACGGCGGGGATCGCCCGGCGCAGCTCGTTGAAGCGCAGGGGCTGCTCGCACAGCTCTTCGAGGACCTGGAGCGACCACTTGTCGAGGACCTCGTCGAGGAGCTCGCGGTGCGGCGCGGTGATCTGGGAGCGGTCGGCCTGGGCGTCGGTGGTTTCCAGCATGCCACCTAGTCTCGTTGAAGTTCCCTGCATGCACCAGGTAGACATCGGATACCGACCACCACGACGAAGGGAACCCCATGGCAGTGCAGCTGCTCACCCCGGAAGGCATGTTCCAGCCCGTCCCCTACCACCACGTCTCGATCGGCACGGGAACCCGCCAGGTGCATGTGGCGGGCCAGATCGCGCGGGACGCCGAGGGGAACGCGGTGGCGACAGGTGACCTGACCGGCCAGGTCGCGCACGCCCTGCGCAACACGGCGCGCGGCCTCGCCGGTGCCGGAGCCAGCTTTTCCGACCTCGTGCGCCTGAGGTTCTTCGTCACGCACTGGAGCCCCGACAAGGCGGACGACTTCATGGCGGGCGTCGAGGGGGTCGCTGAGGAGCTCGGGATGCCGCTGCCGTGGCCGCCCGTCTCGCTCATCGGCGTCGACTACCTGTTCGAGCCCGACGTGCTCGTCGAGGTCGAGGCGTTCGCCGTCCTCGACTGAGGAGATGCCGAGCGAGGGGCGCGGGCATCGGCTCAGGGTTGACCGCTCAGTGCTTGCCCCAGTGGGGCGGCACGTCGCGGCGGAGCTGGTCGTCGTTGCCGCCCGACGGTCGCTCCTTGTCCTCCTCGCGGCTCTGCGTCGCGTCCGGGTCGTGCAGCGCCTCGACCGGGTCGGTGATCTCGCCCTCCGCGAGGCGCTTGCGGTCCGCGTCGGACAGCCGCACCACGCGGCGGTGGCGTCGCGGCATCAGCCGCGCCGGCGCACGACGTGCCCGAGGACGGCGTCGACCTGGGCGCCGCGGCGGGTGAGCGCCAGCTCGCCGCGCAGCTCCTCCACCAGCTCGACCTCGTCGCGGCCGGCGCCGTCGGACTCGATCCAGCTGACGAGGTCGTCGAGCTGATCGTCGCTGTAGGCGGCCAGCGGCAGTCCGGGGACCACGTGCGGTCGGGGGCCGCGCGGACGCAGCTTCGGCTCGTTGGCCGCCGGCTCCTCGTCCGTGCCCGGCGCCTCGTTCTGGTCGGCGGCGGGGGGCGGCGCCTCGGCGGAGCTCGCGGCCTGGTCCGTGGAGCCGGCCTCGGCCGGTGAGCCGCCCGCGTCGGGGGCAACCGGCTCGGCCGGTGACGCTGCGGCGTCGGCCGAGTCGGCCGAGGTGTAGGTGTGCGGCAGGGCCGTCATCTCGGCGGCGGAGGGACGCGCGGACGCCATGGCGGTCTGACGTTCGGCGACGACCTCGAGGACCTCGGCCAGGATCGCCTGGGCCTCGGCCTGCGGGTCCATGAAGACCGCCGCCGAGAACGCCATGTGCACCCGCCAGCCGCGGTCGGCGAGCCGCTGGACCCAGTGACGGTCGCGGCGCCGCAGCGACTGCTCGGCGACGTACTCGGCGTCGTCGGTCAGCACGGCGACGAGGAGCTCGCCCGGCAGGTCCGGGTGGCCGATCGCGAGCGGGATGCGCACGCCGCCTTCGACGCCGTAGCGCGGCACGACCGTCAGCCCGACCCGCCACAACCGCTCGGCGAGATCCACGAGCAGCTGGTCCGGGCTCTCCTCGGGCGCGGAGTCGGCCCCCTGGGCGGGCAGGTCGCCCGTGGCCGACTGCTCGATCAGATCGGCGAGCAGCTGCGGACCGGGCTGGCGCAGACGCGACCGGTCGAGGTCGCCGGGACCGATGCAGGAGACCAGCACCAGGCGGTGGCGGACCGCGTCGAGCGCGTCGACGAGGCAGGCCAGCCCGTCCGGCTCGGAGATGACGCCGAAGCGGTGCAGCACGCGCCCGTGCGGGGTCTTGCCGAATCCGACCGAGAGGACCACGACGTCGCGTCGCAGCCCGCCGGCGGAGTCGATCTCGGCGACGGTGAAGGGCTCCTCACGGTCGGTCCGGAAGAAGTCCGCGACGGCGGGGCTGCCGGCGACGGCGGTGCCGACCGCCTCGCGCACCCGTTCGGCGTGCCGGGCGTTGAGGGCGACGACGGCCAGCGACTGCTCCGGCGACGTCAGGGCGTGCTCGATGACCAGGTCGACGACGTGGTCCACCTCGGGCTGGACGGACTCGACGGCGTCCCGTCCGGGCGCGGGCATGCCGTACCCCTCGACGAGGTCGAGCCGCATCCGGGACGCCGAGGGCGGTGCCGGCACCGACCGGATGACGCCGTCGTAGCCGTGGCCGGCGAGGAAGGCGGCAATCCCCTCGTCCCGCTCCGCGCGGCCGGTGGGGAGCGTGACGGCGGGCAGCAGCGGCGCGAGTGTGCCGATCAGCCCCTCGCCGCGCCGTCGCGAGTCGCCGATCAGGACGACCTGCCGCGCGCGGGCCAGCAGGGAGACGGCCTGCTCGACGGGCAGGTGCTGGACGCCGTCAAGGAGGAGCAGGTCGATGGTGGGGCCCTCGGGCACCACCTGCGGCACGAGCATCGGGGCGATGAGCCAGACCGGCCGCGCGGCCATGGCGGGACCGGGATGCGCGGCGAGAAGCTCGCGCAGGTTCGCGCCGGTCGGATCGCCGAGCGCGCGGTAGAGCCGTGTGGAGTCCTCGCGGCGCGCCCGCACCGCCGCGCGGACGGCGTCGGCGGCGGCGCGGCGGACCGGGCCGGCGAGCGATTCGACCTGGGCCTCGTCGAGCTCGCGGAAGCGGCCGGCCAGCCGCTGCAGCGCCGGCCCGTCCTGACCGGCCAGCCCCGGCGCGGTGCGCAGGATCTGCTCGAGGACGGAGGACCACCACGCGAGCTCGAGCTCGGCGCCGACGAGTGCGGTCGGGACCCGGCGGGTCGCCAGGTCCTCGAGGAGCGCGCCGAGCCCCTTCGAGCGCAGGTCGCCGAGCACCTGGGTGCGTTCGGGCAGCAGCCGCAGCGTGGGCGCGTCCTGCCCCAGCTCCTTCATCCGCTCCTGCAGGGTCGGCAGGGCCAACCCGGTCAGGTCGTCGAGACCGGCCCCGGCACCGATGATCGGCTGCAACGCCTCGACGTCGGCGCGTACCTCCGCCTCGGTGGCCTTGATCTCGGCGAGGCCGTCGGGCAGGCGCGGCCAGCCGCCTGCCGGGTTGTGACGGCGCCAGATCTCGCGCTGCTCCTGGACACGCAGGAGCTCGGCGTGCAGGTCGTCGACGGGCCGGCCCGGGCGCAGGAGGTCCTTGGCCTGCTTGCGCATCCGGCGGCGCACGCCGCCCTTCATGGCGACGCCGTTGTCCCGGCGCCACCTCCTCGACGCGGTGGCGACCACCATGTCGGCCGCCGAGCGCTCGAAGATCTGCGGCATGAAGACGTCGAGCGCCTCGGCCACGCCGTCCAGCATCCGCAGCTGCTCGCTCCACTCGTCGAGCGTGGTGGCCCGCTCCAGGCCGGTCTGCGACGTCACCCGGGACACCTGCTCGAGCAGCGCGGGCAGGCTCAGCTCACCGAGCCGCTGGGTGCGCTCGAGCGCGTTCGAGGCCGAGGCCGCGTCGGTCAGCCGGGCGCCGTACCAGGGCGTGTCGTGCGGCCGCATGGTGAAGGCACCGAGTGCGGACGCGCGCGTCAGGAGCTCGCCGAGCTCGTCGGGGCCGGTCACGGCCATCGCTTCGAGGGTGGCGGCGTCGAGACGGACACGCGTGCGCGGCCCGGGACGGGCGGAGGTCAGGCGGGCGAGCTCCTGGAGGGCGTCGTAGGCGGAGACGTTCCAGGGCTGGTGCTTCTCGTGCAGGCCGCCGATGTACCCGGCGAGCTCGTCGCGCACGGCGGTCAGCTCGCTGCGGACGGTCTGCACGGAGTCGTCGTCGACCTCGACCGGTGCCGGGTCGAGACCCGCACGGAGGCGCTGGGGCGCGGACCGGCGCCACTGGTCGTCCGTGGACAGGTCGAGGACCAGCTCGTCCAGGCCGGCCTCGCTCAGCCGGTTCCGCAGCGCCCTGCCGGAGCGGCGCGAGCCCGGCACGTACATCGCGGTGCGCCCGGAGGCCGCGGCGTCCGCGACGACGGCCGCCACGGTGCCGAGCACGTCGGCTCCCGGCGGCGCGTCGAAGAAGACGTGCCGGCCGGTGGTGACGGCGTCGACGGCGTGGGCCTGGTCGACGTCGAGGTCACCGACCCCGCGCTCTTCCTCCGGCAGGCGGTCGGTCGGCACGTGCGGCGGCAGCGGGACATCGAGCGCGGCGCGGGCGTCCTCCTCGCCCGCGAGCGCGGCGACGACGTCGGAGCCGGGCAGGTACGGCCGCATGGCGTCGAGGTCGTCGACGAGGACCTGGCCGGGATGGACGAACGGGCCGACGACGAGCCGCTCGGTCATCTCGAACCCGGCGAGGTGCTGGCTGCCGAGCTCGGCGAGCCGCGTCAGCGCACCGCGCGGGGAGAACCCGTGCTCGGTGTAGGCGGAGCGGGCGATGGCGGCGACGTCGGTGGTCACGCCGGCGCTGCGCAGCGCCCGGAGGAGCACGGGGTTGACCTCGATCGTGGCTTCGAGGTCGAGCGCGAAGTCCGAGTCCGCGCCCGGGTGCGGGGTCAGGCGGACGGGCCGCAGGAGCACCGGGGCGTGGATGGTGCGCACCGGTGTGCGGGGCGCCTGGCCGGCGGGCGCGAGCTGCGGCGCCGGTGCTGGTGAGGGTGCTGATGGAGGCGGCGGTGGAACCTCGGCGGTGGTCGCCTCGTCGGCCGGCTCGGCGGGGCTGCCGGCACTTCCGGCCGACGCGGCTGAGGTCGCGTCGGCAGTTGGACCGGCCGACGCGGCGGACGTGGCGGCGTTGTCGGCGTGGGCGTTCCCCGGGTTCGTCGAGGGCTCGAGAAACACCTCGCCGGTCTCGGTCAGGTCCGGCTCGTCCGGGTCGGGCAGCTCGGTCCAGGTCGCGACGCCGATGGCCAGGTACGTCGGAGCGAGGCCGTAGCGCTGCGCGAGCTCGTCGGCGCGGGCGCGCACGGTCCGGGCGTTGCGGCGTGCGTCGTGCTGGGCGCCGCCCTCGCGCACGAGATTGCTCAGTCGGGTGGTCCGTCCCGCGTACAGCTGGGCGATGCCCGAGGGGTGGGCCGCCGTCAGGTCGATCACGGCGTCACCGAGGAGCGTGAGGTCCGCGAGCGTGCTGGCGCCGCCGAGCTCGACCAGCCTCTCCCGCCAGGCGGTGGCCGCCTGGTCGACGACCTCGGTGCGCTCCTGCGGCACCGGGCGGGGTCGCGGGCGTCGAGGCAGCGCTGTGCCGGACGGTGTCGCCGGCGCGTCCGGCGTGCTGGTGGAGCTCGAGCCGTTGGGGCTGGGGCTGGCGGAGCTGCGGGCGCGGGAGGGGCCGGCGGACACCGAGGCGGCGTGGCGACGGGCCGTCCCACTACGGCGGAAGAACGCGGGCGTCATTCCTCCACGGTAGGCAGCGACGAGGCGTCAACGGTGGTGCCGCGCCGTTCGACGCGCGGAAGAGGTGAACCTTCGACGGTCGCGGCTGCTGATCGACGCCGACCGGAGGTCGCTGGAGTGGCATGTCGCCCGGTTGGAGGATGGAGCGCGACGCGCAGGGGGGCAGGCGTCGCGCTCCATCTCGCACAAGCATGACCCCTCCGGCCGCGTTCGCGCAAGCACGACTCACGGCCGGAGGGGTGCGGCCTGCACCCGACCGGCTATGAACGGCGGCCCCGGGCCCCCACGCTCCTTGCGGAACGTCCCTCCGGAAGCCCGGGACACCTGAAAGGTAGCCGCCGGCAGGACAAGCATGCCCACAAAAGAGGGTCTGTGGAGTGGCCACAAGCGGCCATGGCAGGTTCCTGCCAATTCGCCCGTCGCGCGCCCCGTGAGGACGAGCCGCCCGCACGCCGGCCGGAGGCGCTGACCGTGGTCCGTCAGCCGGCGTAGAGCGTCAGCAGCCGGGCAACCTCGTCGCCGATCGCGGCGTTGCCGGGCCGGAACCACCGCCGGGTGTCGACGACGTCGGGATCCGCGTCGAGCGCCTCCCGTGCCCGGGTGGTGAAGAGGCGGTTGAGGTGGGTGGAGACATTGATCTTGGTCATGCCGGCCTCGATCGCCCGGCGCATCTCGTCGTCGGCGACGCCGGACGAGCCGTGCAGGACGAGGGGGACGTCGACGGCGCGGCCGATGGCCCGGATCAGGTCGGTGTCCAGTCGGGCGCCGCGGTGGGTCATCGCGTGGGAGGAGCCGACGGCGACGGCGAGGAGGTCGACCCCCGTGAGCGCCATGAAGTCGGCGGCCTCGTCGGGATCGGTGCGGGCGGAGGGGTCGTGGGGGCCGGTCTTGCCGCCCACCTCGCCGATCTCGGCCTCGACCGAGACGCCGTGCGCGTGTGCGTGCGCCACGACCTCCGCCGTGGTGGCGACGTTGTCGGCGAAGGCGCGGCGTGCGCCGTCGTACATCACGGAGGTGAAGCCGAGCGCGACGGCCTCGCGCACCAGGTCGGTGTCCTCGGCGTGGTCGAGGTGCACCACGACCGGGACCTGCGCGGCGTGGGCCACCTCCAGGACGCCCGCCCCGATCGGCGCCAGGGGTCCGTGGTATCGCACGGCGTTCTGGCTCACCTGGAGGACGACGGGCTGTCGCACACGCTCGGCCGCGGCGACGAACGTCTCGGCGTGCTCGAGGTGGACGACGTTGAACGCGCCCAGGCCGCGTCCGGCGGCCCGCGCCCGGGCGGCCACGCTGGTGAGGTCAGTGAGCACGAATCTCCTCCGTCCGGACGGTGGCCGTCATGCGGCCGTAGGCATCGAGGTCGACGGCGCCGGCCGTCGGGGCGAGCACGGCCGCCCCGGAGAGCGCGACGACATCGGGCAGGCTGCGGGCGAGCACCACGTCGAGGGGCGCTCCGGCGTCGGCGCCCGAGAGGGCACGGGCGATCGCTGCGACCGCCGCGTCACCCGCGCCGGTCGGGTTGCCCTGGAGCACCTCCGCGGGACGGCAGCGACAGGCACGCCGTCCGCCCGGGCCGCGGACGACGAGGAGAGCCCCGGCGGACCCTTGGGAGACCAGGACCGCTGCCGCGCCGGCGTCGATCAGCTCGGCGGCCCCGGCCAGGACGTCGTCCGCGCCGGTCGCGCGGAGGAGCTCGTCCTCGTTGGGCTTGAGGACGTGCGCGCCGGCGGCGGCCGCGGCGAGGAGTCCGGGACCGGAGGTGTCGACGACCACGAGGGCTTCCCGGGCGGCCGCGGCCCGGACCAGGGACGGCAGTGCGCCGTCGGGGCTGCCGGGAGGCAACGAGCCCGAGACGGTGAGGACGTCGCCGGCGCCCAGCAGCTCGCTCGCTCGACCGGTCAGCCGCTCCCAGGCACCGGCGTCGAGCGTGGGACCGGGCTCGTTCAGGAGCGTCGCTCCCGCGGCGTCGACGACGTTGACGGTCCGGCGGGTCTCGGCGTCGATCGGGATCCAGGCCTGGGCGATGCCGGCGGCGTCCAGGCGGTCTGCGACCGCGCGGCCCGTGGCGCCGCCGAGGAAGCCGGCGCAGGTGACCGTCTCGCCGAGCTGCGTCAGGACGCGCGCGACGTTGACCCCCTTGCCGCCGGGTGCCTCCGCGACCGACTGCACGCGGTGCACCGCGCCCACCTCGAGGGCCGGCACCGTGTACGTGAGGTCCAGCGCCGGGTTCGGCGTCACGGCGAGGATCACGACGACGCACCTCCGGTCGGCTCGGCGGTGTCCGTGAGCGCGAGGGCGGCCGCGCCGAGGCAGCCGGACCACCGGCCGAGCGCCGCCACGTCCAGCCTGGGGCGCGCCTGTGCGGGGAGGCGTTCGTCCAGGGCGGCTCGCAACGGGCGCAGGATGTCCTCCCCCGCTTCGGCGAGCCCGCCACCGAGGACGATGGTGACCGGTCCGAGGAGACCGACGCCGGCGGCGAGGGCGTCGGCGAGCGCGGCCGTCGCGGTCTCGACGACCCACCGGGCGGAGGTGTCGCCCTCCCGCACCCGGTCGATGACGTGCCGGGCGCCCCCGGTGGTGTCGGGCTCGCCGACCAGGGCGGCGTACCGGCGTGCGATCGCGGCGGCCGAGCAGACCTGCTCGAGGGGGAGCCGGGCCGCGGTTCTGCCCGCTGAGTCTGCGCCGGCATCCCGGCCCGCGTCCGGGTCGACCACCAGGACCTGACCGATCTCGCCCGCCCAACCGGTCCCCCGGACCCGCCCGCGCAGCACCAGAGCGGACGCGACACCGGTGCCGACGGGCACGAGCAGCATGTCGCTCATCCCCACGCCCCAGCGGGACTCCGCCAGGGCGGCGCCGCGGACGTCGTGCCCGAACGCGATCGGACGGCCCAAGGCCTCGGCCGCCAGGTCGCGCAGCGGGACGTCGCGCCACCCGAGGTTGGCCGAGTACATGACCCGGCCCGTCCCCTCGTCCGTGAGGCCGGCGGTGACCAGGCCGACGAGGTCCCCTTCCACGCCGCAGTCCTCGACGAGCTCGCGGACGCGGTGGAGCAGCTCGGTGACGTCGGTCGGCGTGGGGAACTGACGTGTCTCGGTCAGCCGGCCGTCGGGCGCCACCCTGCCGGCCTTGATGGTCGTCCCGCCGATGTCGACGCCGACCGCGTGCGGTGCCACGTCATTCTCCGGCGGACAGGATCACCGAGCGGCTCAGGTGCCGAGGGGTGTCGGGGTCGAGCCCCTTGGCGGCCGCGCGGGCCACAGCCACCCGGTGCAGCAGCACGAGCTGGACCAGCGGGTCGTGCTCGCTGGCACGAAAGGTTGCTCCGGTCTGGGTGACCTCGTCGGCCAGACCCTCCGGCGGCTCGCCGAACATCCACACGATCCGGCCCGGCTGGGCGATCGAGATCGGACCGTGCCGGTACTCCATCGCCGGGTACGACTCCGTCCACGACTGCGAGGACTCCCGGAACTTCAGGGCGGCCTCGTGGGCGAGGCCGTTCGTCCAGCCGGCTCCGAGGAAGGTGAGCTGGTCGGCTTCGGTCCATGCGGCGTCGACCTCGTACCGGAGGGCCGCCTCGGCCTGGCCGACGAGGTGGGTCACGTCCTCCCCGAGGCTGGCACGCAGCACGAGCAGGGCCGTGGTCGCGAACCGGGTCTGCACCACCGAGGACTCGTCCGCGCGGTCGAGCACGACCTGGTGGTCGGCCTGGGCACCGGCGGGGCTGCCGCCGACGGCGGTGAGCAGGACCGTGGGGGTCGCGGTGGCGCCCAGCAGCTGCACGATCTCCGTGGTCGTGCCGGAGCGGGAGATCGCGACGACGCGGTCGTAGGACCTGCCGGCAGGGAACTCGGAAGCCGTGAACGCGTCGGTCTCCCCCTGACCCCGAGCCTCGCGCAGCGCCGCGTACGACTGCGCCATGAACCACGAGGTGCCGCACCCGACGACGGCCACCCGCTCGCCGTCGGCCGGCATGCCCTCGAGCGAGGGCAGGATGGACAGCGCCCACTGCCAGGTCTTCGGCTGGGACTCAACCTCAGCGATCGTTGCATTGTCGGGCACGTGGCCTCCTTCGGAGTGACTGATGGCGATCAGTCTAGTGGCTTACCGAGCATCATCAATCACATCGAGACCCTGTTCACGGGGCCTGGCAAGCTCCGACGACGAACGGGCGCGCCCGCGAGAAGCTGACGGACCTCGCTTCCGGCTTTCCGGCCGCCACAATGAGGTCATGCCACTCCTCGTCCCGACAGGTCTCCGACGGCCGACCAGCACCGGCTTCCAGGCCCCCAACCCCCTCGAACCATCCTCGTACGACTGGCTGTCCACGCTCGTCCTCGTCGCCGTCTTGCTCGTCGGGATCCTGCTCGCCTACTGGATCATCCGCCTCGCTGTCCGACATGGCATCCGAGACGCCGACCGGAGGCGCCCGGCGCCTCCGGCATCGAAGGACTAGACCGAGAGGCGGCGCCGTCAGACGGCGCCGCATCGCGGCCGCTGCCGTGTCGTCTCGACAGCGAGAAGAAGACGGGGGGTTGTGCCCTCGGGCAGATTCGAACTGCCGACACCCGCTTTAGGAGAGCGGTGCTCTATCCCCTGAGCTACGAGGGCCTGGCCGCAGACCGGGAAGGACGCGACCGCGGACCAGCGTACCCGGCGGCGCACCGTTGCGTGGCACGGCCTCGTTGCCCGGCCGAGCGGGCACGGCGCCCAGGGCGGGGCAACGCCGGGCGCGTCCTCCGGATGCCGACGCTCGCGGCGGTGCCTAGCGTGGTCGCAGAACCAGCACTCGATGAGAGGAGAGGCAGCATGGCACACCTGTCCGGAAAGAAGGTCGCATTCCTCGCGACGAACGGCTTCGAGGACAGCGAGCTCACAAGCCCGTGGGAAGCCGTGCGGGAGGCGGGAACCGAGGTGGTGCTGATCTCCCCGGAGAGCGGCACCATCACCGGCAAGAAGGGCCACGAGGCGAAGGTCGACCTGGCCACGAGCGACGCACGGGCGGCGGACTTCGACGCACTGGTCCTGCCCGGCGGCGTCGCCAACGGCGACCACCTCCGTATGGACGCGCCGGCCGTGTCGTTCACCCGCGACATCTTCGCCCAGCACAAGCCCGTGGGCGTGATCTGTCACGGCGGTTGGATCCTCACGGACGCCGACGTGGTCCGCGGCCGGACGCTGACCTCGTACCCGAGCCTGCAGACCGACCTGCGCAACGCAGGCGCCACCTGGGTCGACGAAGAGGTCGTCGTCGACGCCGGGTTGGTCAGCAGCCGCACGCCCAAGGACCTGCCCGCCTTCAACGACAAGCTGGTCGAGGAGATCGGCGAGGGCGAGCACACGGGCCAGACGGCCACGCCGGCCGCGGGCTGACCCTGACCCGCCTGGCCTGACCCACCTGACCCATCAAGGCCGGATCGCCGCGGCCCGGACGCCGTGGGGGCGAGCATGTCCCCACGGCGTCCTTCCACGTCCGGCGGACTTTTCGCACGCCGACGGAGGCACCGTCAGGACCGCCGTCCCGGCTGCCCGGTGAGACGGCGAGCCGTTCACCGGAACGGGCCGAGGCGTCGTGAGACACTCACCCGGCAAGGCGGTCAGCGAGGCCGTTCTGGTGCAGAGGGGCCGGAATCCGGGGCACGTCCCCGAGAAGGGGTCGGAACATGGCGACATCAGGCACCACCCCGACAGAGGGCGACATCGACAACTCCTTCGGCTCGGTCGCCGTCCTCTTCTCACCGCACCGCACGCGACTGGTGCTCTCGGGCGAGGTCGACGACTCCTTCGGCCAAGAGCTGGCCGACGCGGTGTCGGAGTGCGCCACAGCCGGCGTCCCGGTCGAGGTCGACGCCCGGACGGTCGCGTTCATCGACTCGGCGGGCGCCGCACATCTGGCGCGGCTCGCGCAGGCGCTACCGGTCCGCGTGATCCAACCGCCCGACGTCATGCAGTTCGTGATGTCCGTCAGCGGCCTGGACCGGTCGGTCGAGATTCTCGACCATTGCCCCGACTTCCCTGCGTGACGGTTCCGTCGTCACGACTCCGCGGGCGCGCAGGTGAACTGGAGCTCCGCGTCGCCGTCGCGCACGTACTGCAGCCCGGTGAACCCGTGCGCTCCGAACTGCCCGTCCAACGCTGAGCCGGGCTCCACCTGGTAGAGGGACGTCAGCAGCAGCGCGTCACCGGATGACACGACCACGCGGACGTTCCGGCCCTCCGGTGCCTCACCCGTGTATGTCACCTCGACGACGAGGCCCTCGAAGGTGGCGCGCTCGGGCGCAGGGGTGAGGTGATCCGCCCGCGGGACGGTCAGGTCGACGTGCTCCTCCCCGGCCGCCGAGCCGGCCTCCGGCCGGTAGAACAGCGTGCAGGTAAGTGCGGCGGGCAGCTCCTCCGGCTCGTCGGAGCACGCGACGACGCCGGGAGCAGCGAGCAACCCGAGCACTCCCGCGGCCACGAGCTTCCTGGTCCTCCGGGCGACCTGCATGCCGGCCATCCTGCCGTGCCGGCCGCGCCACCGGGGCGGCTTTCCGTCCGACGGCACGGGAGGTGGGCCGGCGAGGCACCGCCGGCCCACCTTCGCGTCTGCTCGTCAGCCCTCAGCTCATCAGGTGCGAGCGGCGACCGGCTCGCCCACCTGCTCCTCGACCGGCGGGGCGGAAGCGGCGTCGTCGTGCCCTTCCTCGGTGAACAGGTTCTCGGCGTTGGCGGAGTCGTACTGCTCGACGTCGAGGATCTTCTCCCGCTTCGCCACGATGGTCGGCACGAGGGCCTGACCCGCGACGTTGACCGCGGTGCGGCCCATGTCGACGATCGGGTCGACCGCGAGCAGCAGTCCGACGCCCTCGAGCGGCAGGCCCAGGGTGGACAGCGTGAGGGTCAGCATGACCGTCGCCCCAGTGGTCCCGGCGGTGGCGGCGGAGCCCAGCACCGAGACGAGGACGATGAGCAGGTAGTCCGTCACGGCCAGGTCCAGCCCGAAGAACTGCGCGACGAAGATGGCAGCGAGCGCCGGGTAGATCGCGGCGCACCCGTCCATCTTGGTGGTCGAGCCGAGCGGGACCGCGAACGAGGCGTAGCTGCGCGGGACGCCGAGGTTGCGGTACGTGACCCGCTCGGTCACCGGCAGGGTGCCCATCGAGGAGCGGGAGACGAACGCGAGCTGGATGGCCGGCCACGCCCCGCGGAAGTAGCTGATCGGGTTCAGGCCGTGGGCCCGCAGCAGAATCGGGTAGACGACGAACAGCACCAGCGCGAGACCGACGTAGACGGCACCGGCGAACCAACCGAGGCTGGTGAGCGAGTCCCAGCCGTAGCTGGCGATGGCGCGGCCGATGAGGCCCATGGTGCCGATCGGGGCGAGGCGGATGATCCACCACAGCACGGTCTGGATCACCGAGAGCAGCGAGGCGTTGAACGCCAGGAACGGCTCGGCCTTCTTGCCGGCCTTCAGGGCAGCGACCCCGAAGGCGAGCGCCACCACGATGATCTGCAGGACGTTGAACCCGATGGAGGTCTCGACGCCGACCAGGGCGCCGTTGTCGCCCGTCTCGGTACTGGCCGAGGCCTCGATCCCGAGCACGTTGGCGGGGATGAGGCCCTCGAGGAAGCCGAGCCACGAGCCCGTGCCGCTGGGGGCGGCGGCGTCGTCGGCGCTCACGGCGGCGTTGGCGCCGGGCTCGAAGAGCAGCCCGAGCCCGATGCCGATCGAGACGGCGATCAGCGCCGTGATGGCGAACCAGAGCAAGGTCTGACCGGCCAGCCGGGCGGCGTTGGAGACGCCGCGCAGGTTCGCGATCGACGCGACGATGGCGGTGAAGACCAGCGGCGGCACGGCGGCCTTGAGCAGGCTGACGAACGAGCCACCGATGGTGGACAGGGCGACGGTGAGACCGTTGGGCTCGCCGTCGGCGGTCTCGCCGATCTCGAGCGCGATCCAGCCGAGGATCACGCCGAGGACAAGACCGAGGACGATCTGGACGCTGAACGACGGGAGCCGGAGTCGTCGTCGGGACGTCGATTCGGTTGAAGTTTCAGATGACACGGAGCGGTGTCCTTTCGTGGGTGCGCCGCGGCGCAGGCAGAGACGTCGGTGCGACGGGCCGGCGGGCCCGTCGCGGCTCGTGGATCCGCGCATCCGTGCGCGGGTCCGGTATGTCCTGAACCAGCACATTCCTGTGCGGCCAGGCGAGCCAGGTGATCGGTGGCCGGGGCCGGTGCTTCAGGTGGAGCGCGGTGTGCGCTCAGCGGCCGCCCGGCAGGTCCGTGGGACGACACACCATGCTCGCCTTGCGACAGAGGTCGACAACAAGGCGCTCGGTGAGGTTCCACGTGTTGTGCACGAACACTCCTGGCGATCTGCGGACGTCACCGCCGGCGGCGGCAGGCCACATCGTAAGCCACCGCCGCATCTGCCGATCCGCCCACCCGGAGGGAAGCCCACGTGATGAGATGGGGACGAGGCGGTGGTCGAGGCCGCCGAGGAGCTCGCTGTGAGGTCCCCGGGCGGGCGGCTCGCGACACCGCTGCTCGGTGTGCTCGACGAAGCGGCCAACGTCTGCCGCTGGCGCGAGCTGCCGAACCTGTACAGCCACTACGGCTCGCGCGGCATCGTGCTGATGACGATTCTGCAGTCCTGGTCCCAGGGCGTAGACGTGTGGGGCGAGTCCGGGATGAAGAAGTTGTGGTCCGCCGCCAACATCAAGTGCTACGGCGGCGGCGTCAGCGAAGACGCCTTCCTCGAGGACCTCTCGCGCATGGTCGGTGAGTACGACCGCGAGTCGTCCTCGCTGTCGGTGGGGCGCGGGCACCGGACAGTCTCGCGTCAGCTCCAACGCGAGCGGATCCTCGACGTCGCCGACCTCGCCGCCATGCCCAAAGGCCGCGCCCTCGTCCTCGCCTCCGGGTCACGGCCAGCGCTGATCCGCACCCAACCCTGGATGAACGGCCCGCACGCCGACGCCGTACGCGCCTCCATCACCGCACACGACCCCCAAGGCGAACGCACCATCCGCGAAGCCGAGACCGAAGCCCTGACGGTCTCCTCGTCCCTGGCGCAGGAGCCGGCATCGTGACCGCCACCGACGACTCGGCGACCGAGGACTGGGCAGACGACTGGGGAGACGACTGCGAAGAGCCCAATCCGGCCGAAGACGGCAGCTCGGCGGCCGCCGCGGCCGAGGACGCGCCGCGGCTGTACTACGGCTCGGTCGATGAGTTCGTGCGCGAATACCTCCGCTACCAGTACCGGCGCCGCATCGACGGGCAACGCCGGGTCTGGGCCGCGCAGTGGTGGAAGTACGGCGAAGCCATCAGCCGCCTCGACGCCCTCTGGCGCGCCTGGGAACACCACCGCCTCGACCCAGCCACCGGCGCCAGCATCTGGTGGCGAGACCACGCCGACCACCACATGCCCGCCCTGATGGACCCCGACGGCGTCTTCCACGGCGTCAAAGACACCAACAGCCGCGACGAGCCACTGCCGTATGCCGAACCACCTGCGGGCCTGTTCCAGGACGAGCGAGACGTCCCGTCATGAGCAACGAGCGTGTACGCCTATCCATCAGGACCGTTGCCGGGAGACCTTGTCGCCGACCTCTGGTTCGCGATCGTGAGATCTCGCGATGGAAGCGCTCTGGCTTTCTAGTCGCTCTATAGATAGCACCCGCTGGGCCGAACTCACCGGCTCGGCCTAGAACAACTACGCCCGCGCGCGCCGCTGACCAAGCACGACCGCCGAGACGAGAGCTCCTAGCATGAGAAGGTGCACCAGAAGACTTCGGATCGCCTCCGCATGGCGATCTTGGTCGTCTGGATCGTGGGTTTCCTCATCGGCACGACAACACACATCCTTGACCTCGTTGCAGGCGGCCTGGGGACATACGCCGAGGTCCCGACCCCGCTGCGGCTGTTCTGGGTCTCACTCACGGTCATCGATCCGGTCACGGCGGCGCTGCTGGCCTTGCGTCGTCGCGCGGGCATCGTCCTCGCGCTCATCGTGATCTTGGTCGACATCGCGGTGAACTGGACGGTCTTCGCAACCGTCGGCGGCCATCCCCTGTTCGGCGTCGTGAACCAGACCCTATTTGCCGCGATCCTGCTCGTTACCGCGCCGATCCTCTGGCGATGGTTCCCCACGCCGAGCACCGCCCCGGCAGACCAACAATCCTCGTCGTAGAGCTGACACGAACCTACTTGGCACCGCCAGCGCACCTCGTAGCATGGACATTTCGAACGCCTCGAGAGCTTGGGATGCTTGCCGCGCAGCTTGAGGAACGTGCCTCTGGTTCCGCATCGGCTCGCGCGCAGTGGCCCGGCCGAACCATGACACAGCGACGGATCAGCGCCGCCGGTAGGCGTGGGCACGGTGCTCGATGCGGCCGACGAGGATCACTGCGGCGACCTCGTCCAGCTGGATGATCACCCGGTAGTCACCGCGCCGGGCAACTCGCCACTCTTCAAGCGGCGGCCGCAGCGGCTTGGACATGCGCCGCGGGTTGGTGGGCAAGGAGGTCGTGACGAACTCGACGACGGCCGCGGCGATCTTGGTGGGGAGTCGGTCCAGCGCTCGAATCGCCGCGGGCGCGAACTCGACGCGCCAATCCTGTGGCTCTCGCGCCACTTACAGGCCGTACCGACGCCGGGCGTTGGCTCCGCTGGTCGTCTCGCCCGCCGCGTAGGCCTCCTCGGCCTCGCGCAGCTCGGCCGCCGCACCCGGGGTCGATAGCAGCCGCAGCGTCTCGTGCAGCGATTCCAGCTCGTCCGCAGACATCAACACGGCCGCGTTCTTGCCGTGACGCGTGATCCGGATGATCTCGTGCGTGCTGTCCGCCTCCTCGACGAGGGCGGACAACCGGTCCTTGGCCTCACTCAACGGAACATTGCGCATGGCATCATGGTAGCCCCAATTCTGACCTGCCACTAGCCCGACTGCTAGCCGATAACTGTCGTTATGTCCACTAAAGCGTCCATAATTGCAACGGACGCAACCGCGACACCTCCCCTCTGTCGAGTGCGGCGGGCGGTGCTCTAGATTGGCTCTCGTCGACGATCCCGCCTTGCGACATCCGGTGGAACGGTTCGCACGCTGGCACCACCTGGCGCGGATCAGGGCACGGAGCGAACCCGGCCAGCGCAGTCGCGGCTCCGTGCATGCCTCCAAGCAGCAGGTCATGGAGACCCTGAAGTTCCTGACCTGGCTCCGCGACACTCACGGCCGGGATCTCGACGCCTGTACCCAGCAGGACGTCGACCAGTACCTCGCCGAAGGGCCGACAACTCGACACCTCATCCGGACGTTCTTCGTCTGGTCCAGGAAGACTGGCCTGAAACGCGGGATCACCATCGAGCACCGCACAGCGCGAACCGCGCCACACCTCACGCAGGACAAGCGTCTTGCCTGGATCCGAGAGCTGGTGACCGGGACCGCGGAGAGCCTTCCCTACCGTGTCGCCGGCGTCCTCCTCCTGCTCTACGCCCAGCCACTGGTCCGAGTCGCCGAACTGAAGCTAAGCAACACCGTCCTCACACCTGACGGCATCGCGTCCGGTTCACCGACACCCCGATCGCCGTCCCGAAGCCGTTCGCAGGCATGCTCGCGCAGCACCTCTCGGCGCGCCCGAACCAGCGCGGCGCGAACCGCGACAGCGACTGGCTCGTTCCCAGCACCCGTGCCGGGCGACACGTCACCTCGCAGACGATCATGGACCGCCCTCCGCGATCTCGGGATCAACCTGCGTGGAGCACGGAACCGAGCGATGCGAGATCTCGTCAGCGAGATTCCCGCGCCCGTCGTCGCCAGCCTCCTCGGCTACAGCGACCAAGTCACCCAACGCCATGCGCAAGCGGCAGCCACGCCCATGGCGCAGTACGCAGCCCTTCAGAGCACGAGTCAGAGAGGCTCGGGGTAACTGGCCAGGGCGTCGTATGCCTGTCCGTGCGGTCCCGTTCGAGCGACCGGGGTGCCGTCGACAGTGAGGACGAAATGCCCGTCCTTCTCGACCTCGGGCAAGTCATGTGCTCGAGGCAGGACTTGGGCGCCTTCGTTGCTCAGCCAGACGCCGTCGATACCGCGCACAAGCTCGACGAACCGCTCGCGCTGCGCCCGCTCGAGATAGGCGAGAACAGCGCTGTGAAAGATCACGAGCTGGGTGCCGGCTGGGACTTCCTCAACCAGCGCAGGTAGGACGTCGAAGAGATCGCCCTTGAGTAGGCGCGGCGGGTCTGCCGCGACGACCGCCGCGGCGGCACGGAGACGCTGGCGGCGCTCTTCGTGCTCGGGCCAGATGAGGGTCTCGAGCCAGTTGAGCTCTGTCTCGTTGCGCACGTCAACCGGGTTGAGATCGATGCCCGCGCGCCAGGCGACCTCCGGCACTGTCTCGGGGACGCTGTCGGCGTCGATCGCGCACCGGGTCCGCACCGGACTCGGCCCGCCGGGTGGATCGACGACGGTTGTCCCGGACGGGGTTGCATACGAGTAGCTGTACCGGTCGGGGTACAGGCACAGGCCGGCGGACGCACCGACTTCGATCAACGCCAACGGTCCCGGCAGACGGCTCAGAACGGGCAGGAGTACCGCACACCGGCCTGCTTCATTGGTCTGGGTCATGCGCGTGAGCGTGATCTCGCGAACCTCGCCCCAGTGCTCGAGGAGCCACGGCCATAGGACTGAGTACGGCGCCGAGGGAGCTCCTGCCGCGCGAGCCGCGGCGAAGACGAGGTTCGGCTGACGCTTTCGAGGTGGGAGAGCCTCAACCACCTCCAGTACAGCGGTGTCGGCCGCGACGCCGAGAGCCCAGTCGTAATACAACGGCGAGACGCCCTCGGCCTCGAGCTGGGCCCATCGCCGGTAGAAGTCTGCCGTCTTGCTCACCACTGCACCGTAGTCAGCTCATGCGGCTCACTCTTGCCCATCCGGCCTCGGCAACAGCCCCAGAGCAAAGCTCAGCGGAGCGCTGCAGGCGTTCTCGTCGAGGTCTTCCGGACGGTGACGTTCGACAGCGGCGACGTCCTCGACGTCTCTGATCTCCGCGACGGCGTCGGTGACCTCAACAAGTGCGATACGTCCACGGTGGCGCAGGTCGATCGTTCTGCCCGCGCTGTCCCGGTCAACTCCGAGGTCGAACTCGTGCCAGGACAGGAACCGTGCCGGACGTACTCCGCACTCCTCAAGAAGCTCCCGAACCAGAGTCTTTTCGGGGCTCTCGCCAGACTCTGGGCTCTCACCAGGTAGGTCCAGTAGGCCGAGATACGGCCCCCGCGACTTGCGGACGACGACCACGTGATCGTCCCGGTCCTGCCAAGCCCGTAGATCCCCAGTGCTCCACGAGAGGCATCATCCACGACCGACCGGCCTCGGTGCTCCTACTGTGGTCGGACGAACCCGGAGACTCGCGAGGGAGCGCGCGATGCCATCGAAAGCTGAGCCGACCGTCAGAACAGCTGAGTTCCAGGACATCGCAGCCATCACTCGGTTCGGCGAGGCGCACATCCAACCCCACTACGCGCCATTGATCGGTTCCGAAGCCGCCGACGATCAGGTCCGCAACTGGTGGAACGAGACCCACATCGAAGCAGCCGTGACCCAGGGGCTCGTGGTCATCGCCGTCGCCGACGGGCAGCTCCTCGGTGTCGGGCAACGCGGCCGCAACGGAAACGACCACGTGATCTACAAGCTCTACGTCCACCCCCAGCATCGTGGCCACGGCGTCGGTCCGAAGCTCCTCGACGCACTCACCAGGAAGTTGCCCACCAGTGCCGATCGGCTGTATATCGAGCACTTCGCAGCAAACCAGCGCGCTGGCGCGTTCTATGAACGCGAGGGATTCACCGTCGAACGGATCGAACCAAGCCCAACCGGGAACCCCGACCACGCTCAGGTCTGGCGTGTCCGCCAACTTCGTCAGACCGACCGGCCGCCGAACCAGGTGTGACCGTCTCGCGGTAGCACCGCTGATCCAGCTTGCCCGGCAACGTCAACTTCTTAAGCTCGCACGAACTGCCGCATCACGTCGCCACAGGTCCCGAACAATGTCGAACCAGATATTGACGGTTACCAGTCCGGTTGACGTCACTCGAATTGGGTACCCGACCGCGGCCGGGTTCCTCGACGTTGCCGACCTCGCCGCCATGCCCAAGGGTCGCGCCCTCGTCCTCGCGTCGGGCTCGCGGCCGGCGCTAATTCGCACACAGCCATGGACGAGTGGCCCGCACTCGACGCCGTGCGCGCCTCGATCACCGCGCACGACCCCTGGGGCGAACGCACCACAACCGCGAAGCCGAGACCGAAGCGCTAATCGTCTCCTCGTCGCCGACAACCAGGATGTCGGTGGCGAGTTCCTCGGCCACACCGGTCGTGGCGGTCCGGCCGAGGCCTGCCATCGAGGGGTCGGCCCGGGGCCGGGCGTCATCAAACGTCCTCCTGGGTCAGGGAATCGGTCGCGCGAGCGTGGTTCCGCTCACGAGCGTGCAGGGCAGGGTCAGTCGGCGGTTCCCGGCGCTGACCTCGAGGGTCGGGTCCAGGAGCCGACCCAGGAGAGTAAGCGCCTCGGCACCGAGTTGGGAGCGGGGCGGGCTCACGCGAGTCAGATCCGGTGTGTTGGCAGCCCCCGGGTCGGCCAGGGTCACCAGGGAGAGGTCAGCGGGGATCTCGATTCCGTCGTGAGCGGCGAGCGCGTAGATCTCGAGAGCCTGATGGGGGTCCTCCACGAAGGCGACCGT